>JALYXH010000071.1 GCA_030947185.1 Actinomycetota bacterium
ACATGGCGGCCAGCACGCGCATGTCAGGTGCTGCGGGCGCCGGCGCCGGCCAGGCCGGCCCGGGAGGCACGCTCGACGACCGGGCCGATGGCATCGAGCAGCGCGTCGACGTCGCCGGCGGTGGTCGTGTGCCCGAGGGAGAAGCGCAGCGAACCGCGGGCCCGGTCCTGGTCGGCCCCCATGGCCAGTAGCACGTGGCTGGGCCGGGCGACCCCGGCCGAGCAGGCCGAGCCGGTGGAACACTCGATGTCGCGCGCGTCGAGCAGCATGAGCAGCGAGTCCCCCTCGCAGCCGGCAAAGGAGAAGTGCGCGTTGCCGGGCAGTCGCTCGCGCCGGTCCGGACCGGCGCCGCTCCGGCCGACCACCCCGTTGACCACCGCGCTCGGCACGGCTGCGCAGACCCCGTCCACGAGCCGGTCCCGCAGCGCCGAGACGCGGTCGGCATAGGCCGGCTGCCGGCGTACGGCGAGGTCGGTCGCGACGGCGAGGGCCACGACTGCCGGCGTGTCCAGGGTCCCCGACCGGACGTCACGCTCCTGGCCGCCACCGTGCAGCAGCGGTACGCAGTCCGCGCCGCTTCGCAGCAGCAGCGCGCCCGCGCCCAGCGGACCACCGAGCTTGTGCCCGGTCATGGTCAGCGCGTCCACGCCGCTGACGGCGAAGTCGACGGGCAGCTGGCCCACCGCCTGGACCGCGTCGGTGTGCATCGGGACGCCGTAGGAGTGGGCGAGGTCGGCGAGCGCCGCGACCGGCTCGACCGTCCCCACCTCGTTGTTGGCCCACATCACCGACACCAGCGCCACCTCGTCCGCGTGCTTGTCGAGGATGCTGCGCAACGTGGCCGGCTCCACGCGCCCGGCCGAGTCGACGGGCAGCCAGCTGACTTCGGCGCCGTCGTGCGCGACCAGCCACTCGACGGAGTCGAGCACGGCGTGGTGCTCGACGGCGCTGGCCAGGATGCGCCGCCGGCGCGGGTCGGCGGCGCGGCGGGCCCAGTAGAGGCCCTTCACGGCAACGTTGTCCGACTCGGTGCCACCACCGGTGAAGATCACTTCCGAAGGACGGGCCCCGACCGCAGCGGCCAGCTGCTCGCGCGCCTCCTCCACCCTCCGCCGCGCCCGGCGCCCGGCGGCATGCAGCGACGAGGCGTTGCCGGTGGAGGCCAGGCAGGCGGTCATCGCCTCGACGGCCTCGGGGACCATCGGCGTCGACGCAGCGTGATCGAGGTAGACCATGACGTCCCAGCCTAGCCGCTGCGCGCGGTCAGGTCCGGACCGCCATCCGCTCGGTCAGCGGCTTGTGCAGGCCGGGCAGCGCGCCGGTGGTGGTCTGCACGAGCACCCGGTCGGCGGGGAGGCCGGTCGCCGCAGCCAGCTCGCGAACAGCGGTGTCCGCGGCGGGTGCGTCGCGGTCCGGCTCCGAGGCGAGAGTGACCCGCAGCCGACCGCCGGCCACCTCGACCTGCCAGTCGGCGAGGTGAGCCCGGCCCGTCAGGACACCCGCGACAGCCCGCAGGTCGACAGGGAAACGCTGCTCGGCGCCGTCGCCCACGCCGACGACAAGGGCGCCGCGCAGCAGGTCGGCCGGGATGCGGGGCACCCGCCGGCCGCAGCCGGGGCAGCTCTCGTCACTGGCTGGGCCCGGCACGAGGTCACCGGTCCGCCAACGCAGCAGCGCGCTGCCACGGAAGCCCAACTGGCTCAGCACCAGTTCGAGCGCGCGCCCGGTCTGCCCCTCGGCCGGCGGCTCGCCGGTCTCCGGGTCGACGACCTGCACCACCTCCAGGTCGGGGTAGCTGTGGTACCCCGCCGACGTCCCCGCGGCTACCGACTCGTGGCACTCCCCCCACAAGACGCGGGCTCCCGACGGCGCGTGCACGCCGAGGACGGCGGCAGCGCTCGCCCCCGCGGCATCGAGGGCTGCCCTCGCCGCGGCTCGCTCGTCGTGGGTAGGCGCACCCACCAGCAACAGCGCCGTCACCCCGGCGCAGTCGGTGCCGCTGTCGGCCAGCGCCTCGAGCAGATCTCGTGCCAGGGCACTGGGGACAGCGAGCACCGATGCCGGCACTAGCGCCATGGTGGCCACCGCCCCGGCGACCGACCCCGGGAACAGTGCCGGCGAGCCGGCGGCGAGAGCGGCGAGAGAGAGCGCCTGGTGGTCGATGGACTGCTCGGCCGGCCCGGCACTGACCAACACGTCAGCAGCCGTCAGTCCGAGCACCTGCCACAACCGGGCGCCGGCGCGGGCGACCAGGTCGAGGTCGGAGCGGGTGGAGGCGACCGGGAAGCGCAGGCCGAGACCTGCCCAGACGTACGACGTGGGGCGGGTGTCGGCCTCCACCAGGCGCCGGTAGGAGCTCGACCGGCCGAGCCGGCGCAGCATCGCCCGGCGCAGCTGCGGGCCGGGGGCGTGCTGGGCGAAGCCCGCTTCGTCAGCCTGGAGCACCAGACCGGCGGCGTGCGCCGGGTCGCCGTCGGGGCAGACGTCCCGCTCGCCGACCGCCGGCAGCGTCGCGAGTGACGCGACGTCGGTCAGCGTGCCGGCCGGCCGGCCGAGCGCGGCCAGCCGCTCCCGCCAGTACGGCGAGAAGGGGGCCACCGCATCTCGGACCTGCTCCCGGACGGCCAGATCCTGGCCTTTGCGCAGCGCACGCGCGCTCCGCCGATCCCACGCAGCCACTCGCACTCCCTCGCGCCTGCAGGGGTCGGTCGGTTGAAAGTCAGCGTGCCTGTCAGGCCTTGCGCTTGTCGATCTCCTCGGTGAGCTGCGGGACGACCTGGAACAGGTCGCCCACGATGCCGAAGTCGGCAAGTTCGAAGATCGGTGCCTCGGCGTCCTTGTTGATCGCCACGATCGTCTTCGAGGTCTGCATGCCGGCCCGGTGCTGGATCGCACCGGAGATCCCGACCGCCAGGTAGAGCTGCGGCGAGACGGTCTGGCCGGTCTGCCCGACCTGGCTCTGGTGCGGGTACCAGCCGGCATCCGTGGCCGCCCGCGAGGCGCCGACAGCGGCACCGAGGCTGTCGGCCAGCGTCTCGATGAGGGAGAAGTTCTCGCCGGCGCCCAGCCCGCGTCCCCCCGAGACCACGATCGCTGCCTCGGTCAGCTCCGGCCGGGCCCCCTTCTCCTCGATCACCCGGTCCACGATCCTGGCACCCTTGGCCTGCTCGGAGACCGACACGGTGAGCTGCTGCTCCTCCGGAGTCGCGGGGGCGGCCTCGGGGGCGGTGGAGTTGGGCCGGACGGTGATGATCGGCGTACCCGTCGTCACCGTGGACTTCACGATCGTGTCGCCACCGAAGATCGACTGGGTGGCCACGAAGCCCTCCGCCAGGCCGACGGCGTCGGTGATGATCCCGGAGCCGGTGCGTACGGCGACCCGTGCGGCCACCTCCTTGCCCTCGGCCGAAGAGGCGACGAGGAGGGCAGCCGGGGAGACGTCGGCTACGAGCTGGGCCAGCACCTCGGCCTTCGGGCCGGCGACGTAGGAGTCCAGCTCCTCGCTCTCCCCGACGTAGATCTTCTGCGCGCCGTACTCGGCCAGCTTCTCCTTGGCGGCCGCGGCGTCACCGGGCTTGCCGAGCAGGACGGCACCGGGCTCGCCCAGTGAGCGGGCCAGCGTCAGCAGCTCAAGAGTGACCTTCTTCGGTGCTCCGTCGACGTGCTCGACCAGAACGAGGATCTCTGCCACGACTGTCTCCGACTCGGTGGGTGCTAAGACTCCAGATGAGCTTCTGGACTTCAGATGAACTTCTGGGACGCGAGGAACTGGGCCAGCTTGGCGCCACCGTCGCCCTCGTCCTTGACGATCTCACCGGCGCCGCGCGGCGGCCTGGCGGCGAACTCCTGCACGGCGCTCGTCGCGTTGGCGAGTCCGACCTCGGCCGGCTCGATGCCGGCATCGGCCAGGCTCAGCGTGGTCAGCGGCTTCTTCTTCGCCGCCATGATCCCCTTGAACGACGGGTAGCGCGGCTCGTTGATCTTCTCGACCACGCTGACGATGGCCGGCGTGCTGGCCTCGACCTTGTCGTAGCCGTTCTCGGTCTGCCGCTCGATCCGCACGGTCGACCCGTCGATCTCGACCTTGCGGGCGCCGGAGAGCTGCGGCAGCCCCAGCCGCTCGGCGAGCAGCGGCGCCATGATCGACATCCGGGCGTCCGTGGACTCCGAGCCGGCGATCACCAGGTCGTACTCCAGCGACCCGAGCGCCTTGGACAGGGCGTACGACGTCGCGATCGCATCCGAGCCGTGCAGACCGTCGTCGGTGAGGTGGACGGCTTTGTCGGCGCCCATCGACAGCGCCTTCCGGATCGTCTCGACGGCGCGGTCGGGCCCCATCGTGAGCACGGTCACCTCGCCGCCCTGCGCCTCCTTGATGCGCAGCGCCTCCTCCACGGCGTACTCGTCGATCTCGTTCATCACGGCGTCGACCGAGGAGCGGTCGACCGTGTTGTCACTGGGGTCCAGCTTCTTCACGGCCCAGGTGTCGGGCACCTGCTTCACCAGCACGACGATGTTCATGGCCGGACGCGGACCTTCCACAGGGGAACAGGGCAAGGACTGCCCGGCAGCCTAGCGGCGAAGGCAGCGAAGTCGCCCGGTGGGGTCAGCAGAGCTGGCTGAGAGCGCCGCTTGCCAGGTCGTAGACGAAGCCGCCGACGGCCAGCCGGTCGAGATATGGCCAGGAGCGGATCCGCTGGACGTCGGCCGCCAGGGCGGCTGCCTGGTCTTCGGCCGTGAGGAAAGCGATGCTGCGGGTGTCGGGGCCGCCGGCTTCCGCAATCGCCGCGTGCACTGCCGCCTCACCGCTCGCCGCCATTCGGCAGCGAGTGTGGGCGATCACCATCACCCGCTCGACGCCGAGCAGGTAGCGCGCCAGCACCAGCGTCCGCAGGACGTCGTCGGTGACCCGCGCGCCGGCGTTACGCAGGATCTTCGCGTCACCCGGCTGCAGGCCGAGCATGCCCAACGGGTCCAGCCTGGAGTCCATGCAGGTGAGCACACCCAGCCCCTTGGCAGCCCGGGCCTCGAGGTGGGACAGCTGGTAATAGGCGGCATGAGCGGCGTTGGCGGCTAGCACGTCGTCGAAGTCCCGGGATTCCACGGTGCGGAGGCTACCGGTATCAGGAACGCGTCAAAGTTCGCCGATGCCGCGTCAACGTTGCATCAGGCCGGGCGTCGTTCGCCCCGACAGAGCGCTACTGCTGAGGGACTGCCCTCGGACACCGGAGCTTCGTCGTGGCATCGCTGGTCAAGCGTCTCGTCGTCGGACGGCCACTGTCCAGCAACCGGCTCGGCGAGACCCTGCTGCCGAAGAGCCTCGCGCTGCCGATCTTCTGCAGCGACCCGATCTCCTCGGTCGCCTATGCCACCGAGGAGATCGTGCTCGTGCTGGCCGCCGGTGGCGCGGCCGCCCTGTTGCTGGCCAAGTGGATCGCGCTCGCGGTAGCGGCCCTGCTCGTGATCGTGGTCGCGTCCTACCGCCAGACCTGTTTCGCCTACCCCAGCGGGGGCGGGGCCTACATCGTCAGCCGGACCAACCTCGGCGAGACCGCGGCGCTGACCGCGGCCAGCGCGCTGCTGGTCGACTACGTGATGACCGTCGCGGTCTCGGTCGTGGGCGGCGTGGTCGCGATCGTGTCGGCGGTGCCCGGGCTGGCCTCGCACACCGTCGCCCTCTCGGTCGGCTTCGTCCTGCTCATCGCAGTCGTCAACCTGCGGGGGGTGAAGGAGTCGGGCAAGGCTTTTGCGATCCCGACGTACGGCTTCATCGCCGGGGTCTACCTGCTCTTTGTGGTGGCGGCGGTCAAGGGGTTGACGCACTCGCTGCCGCAGGCGTCCACGGCCCACGACGAGCTCCGGGCAACAGTGCGCACCGGCGGCTCGCTGACGGTTCTACTCGCGCTGAAGGCCTTCGCCTCCGGATGTACGGCGCTGACCGGCGTGGAGGCCATCAGCAACGGCGTGCCGGCCTTCCGGCGACCGAAGAGCCGCAACGCCGCCGCCACCCTGGTGATCATGGGTGCGCTCGCCACGAGCATGTTCGTCGGGATCACGGTGCTGGCCCTCACCCTGCACGCGCATGCCGTCGCGAGCGGGAACCCGTCGGTGATCTCCCAGATCGCGGCGTCCGTGTTCGGCTCGCGCGCTCCGCTCTTCTTCTACTTCCAGGCGGTGACGGCCGGGATCCTGGTGCTGGCGGCCAACACGGCCTTCAACGGCTTCCCGGTGCTCGCCTCGATCCTGGCGAAGGACGGGTTCCTGCCCCGTCAGCTGCGGCACCGCGGCGACCGGCTCGGCTTCAGCAACGGCATCGTGGCGCTGGCGGGGTTCGCCGTCGTACTGATCGTCGCCTTCGACGCGAACATCGACCGGCTCATCCAGCTCTACATCCTCGGGGTGTTCATCTCCTTCACCCTCAGCCAGACCGGCATGGTCCGGCACTGGCAGCGCGCGCTGGCCGATGCCGGCGGCGCTGCGGAGCGGCGGCGGATCAGGCGGGCCCAGGCGATCAACGCCACGGGTGGCGCCGTCACGGCGCTGGTCCTGGTCATCGTCGTGTACTCGAAGTTCACCCACGGCGCCTACCTGGTCGTGATCGCGATGCCCATCCTGTTCGCGCTCATGAAGACCGTCAGGCGGCACTACCGCCGCGTGGCGGCCGAGCTGGAGCCCCCCGACGGCGAGCTGGGCCAGGCCGGCGCCGTCCGGGGCGTGGTCCTGATGCCCAACCTGCAGACGCCTGCGCTGCGGGCCCTGTCCTACGCCCGGGCCACCCGGCCGACCTCGCTCGAGGCCCTCTCGACGGCGGCCGGTGCCGACGCCGAGCAGATGGAGAGTGCGTGGCTGGCACGCAAGATCCCGGTACCGCTGGTGCTCGTGAACCGGGAGCGGGGCGACCTGCTCCAGCTCGTGCTGGAACACGTGGCGGAGCTGCGCCGGGCGCACCCCGGCGACGTGGTCGCCGTGTTCATCCCGGAGATCGCGGTCCGGCACTGGTGGGAGCAGCTGCTGCACAACCAGGTGGCCCTGCGGCTCAAGGCGCGTCTGCTCTTCCAGCCGGGAGTGATGGTCCTGAGCGTTCCGTGGGAGCTGAGCGCACGGCGTGACACCCTGGAGCCGCCGGTCGGCGCCGACCGGACCAAGGCGGTGAGCAGGTCGTGAGCACCCGCGGACGCCCGGTTGCGGGACCGTGGCCACGCCCGCGGGTGGGCGTCGTCCTGGCCATCACCGGACTTCCGCTGCTGACCACGTTGCTGACCTCCGCGCGCGACACGCTCTCGCTGCCGAGCGAGGTCCTGCTCTACCTGCTGGCCGTCGTGGTCATCTCGCTGGTCGGCGGCCTCGTGGTCGCGATCGCCTCGGCGGTCGTGGCCAGCCAGCTCCTCAACTACTACTTCACGCCGCCTCTGCACACCTTCGCCATCGACAAGCGCGACCACCTGCTGGCACTGGGTGTCTTCGTCCTGGTCGCGCTCGCCGTCAGCATCCTGGTCGAGCAGGCGGCCCGGCGCGGCGTACGCCTGGCTGAGCAGGCGGCGCGCGCGCGCGAGCTGACGGCCGCCGACACCATGCGTACGGCGCTGCTCGCGGCGGTCGGCCACGACCTGCGGACGCCGCTGGCCGGCGTGAAGGCGGCGGTGACCAGCCTGCGGCAGGACGATGTCGCGTGGACGGCCGGGGAGACCGCTGAGCTGCTCGCCACCATCGAGGAGTCGGCCGACCGGCTGACCGGCCTGGTCGCCAACCTGCTCGACATGAGCCGGCTGCAGGCTGGTGCAC
>JALYXH010000102.1 GCA_030947185.1 Actinomycetota bacterium
CCGCCGCCCGGGTCGCCGAGCGCGCCCCCCGGCGACGGACCGTTGGCCGGCGAGGCAGTCGCATGCCGCCTAGACCCGGCCCGGCAAGGCGGTGTCGGTGCGTGGGAAGGCAGCAGCCCCGGCGTACCGGGCCGCGTCGTCGAGCTCCTCCTCGATGCGGAGCAGCTGGTTGTACTTGGCCACCCGCTCGCTGCGGGCCGGTGCGCCGGCCTTGATCTGGCCGCAGTCGGTGGCCACCGCGAGGTCGGCGATGGTGGTGTCCTCGGTCTCGCCGGACCGGTGACTGAGCATCGTGTGGAAGTTGCTGCGGTGAGCCAGCGAGACCGCGTCGAGGGTCTCGGTCAGCGTGCCGATCTGGTTGACCTTGACCAGCAACGCGTTGGCGCACCCCTCGCGGATCCCGCGGCTCAGGCGCTCGGGGTTGGTCACGAACAGGTCGTCGCCCACGATCTGCACCCGGCCGCCGAGCACGGCGGTCAGCCGCGCCCAGCCCTCCCAGTCGTCCTCGGCCAGCGGGTCCTCGATCGACACGATGGGGTAGGACCCCACCAGGTCGTCGTAGTAGGTCGTCATGTCGTCGGCGCTGCGGCTCACGGACTCGAAGCGGTAGCCGTCGTCGGAGGAGTAGAACTCGCTGGCTGCCACGTCGAGGGCGAGCGCGATGTCGGTGCCCGGGGTGAAGCCGGCCGCCGCGATGGCCTCCATCAGCAGGTCGAGCGCCTCGCGATTGGTGGGCAGGTCGGGGGCGAACCCGCCCTCGTCGCCGACGCTGGTCGTGAGGCCGCGCTTCTTCAGCACCGCCTTGAGCGCGTGGTAGGTCTCGGACCCCCAGCGCACGGCCTCACCGAAAGTCGCCGCGCCGGTAGGAGCGATCATGAACTCCTGCACGTCGACGCTGGTGTCGGCGTGCGCGCCGCCGTTGAGCACGTTCATCATCGGGACCGGCAGGACATGCGCGTTGGGGCCGCCGAGATAGCGGAACAGCGGCAGGCCGATGGACTCGGCAGCGGCTCGGGCGACGGCGAGTGAGACGCCGAGGATCGCGTTGGCGCCGAGCCGCGACTTGTCCGGGGTCCCGTCGATGTCGACCAGCCGCTGGTCGACCAGCCGCTGCTCGGTGGCCTCGTAGCCGACCAGCTCCGGCCCGATCTCGTCCAGGACGCCGGCGACCGCCTTCTCGACGCCCTTGCCGCCGTACCGGTCGCCGCCGTCGCGCAGCTCGACCGCCTCGAACGCGCCGGTGGAGGCGCCGCTGGGCACGGCGGCCCGGGCGAGCGTGCCGTCGTCGAGGGCCACCTCGACCTCGACGGTGGGGTTGCCGCGGGAGTCGAGGATCTCCCGGGCGCCGACAGCCTCGATCGACGGCACGGCGTTCGCGCTCCTGACTTCGCTTCGCAAGGGACGGGCTTGGGTCCCGCGACAGTACCGCTGTGAGATCGGCCAGGGCGGCAGGTTAGCGCTCGCGCCCAGCCGGCTCGTCGCTCTCGCGCTGCCGTCCGGCGGCCGCCCAGAGGTCCCGCCACGCAGCAGCGGTCGCGAGGGCCGGCTCGCCGACGGCGGCACGGACGCCGGCCTCGGTCGCGGCGAGGCGGTCACGGAACCGACGGCTGCTGCCGCGCAAGGCCGCCTCCGGGTCGACGTCGACCGAGCGGGCCAGTGCGACAGCGGCGAACAGGAGCTGACCGAGCGCCTCCTCGGGCCTGGGCCCGTCGACGGCGGCTGCCGCCGCCGCGACAGCCTGGGCCGGCGTCCCGGCGCCCTGGCCCGGGCCGAGCAGCTCGGGTGGCAGTCCGGCTCGCAGGCCTCGGCGCTGGAGAGTGGCCGCCAAGGTCAGCGCCGGCTGCCCCATCGGCACGCCGTCGGTCACCGAGGAGCGCGCCTTCTCGGCAGCCTTGATGCTGTCCCAGTTGGCCGACACCTCCGCCGCCCCCGCCACCTGCCGGTCGGCGAAGACATGCGGGTGCCGGCGGACCAGCTTGTCGACCAGACCGGCAGCCACGTCGTCGATGTCCCAGCGGTCGTCGCCGGCCTGCTCCTGGGCGAGCCTGGCATGGAAGACCACCTGCAGCAGGACGTCGCCGAGCTCCTCACGCAGGCCCGCGAGGTCTGCTTCCTCGATCGTCTCGTAGGCCTCGTAGGCCTCCTCCAGCAGGTACTTTGCGAGCGAGTCGTGGGTCTGCTCGGCGTCCCAGGGGCAGCCGCCGGGGGACCGCAGCCGGTCCATCGTGGCCACGACGTCGAGCAGGCGTGCCCCGGGCGGGTCGTACGAGCCGTAGACGACCTCGATCTCGGCCGGCGTGCGTCCACCGGTCGCCTCGGCGGTCACCAGCTCGCCCAGCGCACGGACGAACGCGCGGTCGCCGTCGTCGCCGGCCAACCAGACGGCCGTCCCGCCGGCAGCGCGCTCGCGGAAGGAGGAGGCCAGCTCGGCGGGGCCCGAAGCCATGAGCACCTCGACCGGGATGCCGGCCTCTGCCAGGTACGGGACCTGACGGTGCCCTTGAGCTGCGGCGTACAGCGGTCCGGCGCGGACCGCCTGCCATCCCGACCAGGACAGCAGCCCCGCCGGCAGCCGGGGGCTGGTGGCGACCAGCACCAGCCGGTCGGTCGAGCCCACGCCGATGCCCTCAGCTGCGGGTCGGCGAGGGCGCTGGGGTACCGCCACCGCCGCTGCCGCTGCCGGCGCCGCCCGAGTCAGGGGCGCCACCGCCGGGGGCACCCGAGTCCGCACCCGAGCCGCCGTTACCCGCAGCAGGTGCGGGCGAGCTCACCTTGTCGGCTGTCGGCGCCACCGTGCCGCTGGCCGCGTCGTAGCTGCCGAAACGCGGGTTCACCTTGACCCCGAGCCTCTTCGCGGTGCTCGTGAGGAGTGCCTGCAACCGCTGGTCCCGGACGCCTTTCAGGGCCACCCGGCGCAGCTGGGGAGTGGCCTGCTCGATCGTGGTCACCCGGTGCTCCAGCACGTGGATGACGTGGAAGCCGAACTGGGTCTGCGCCAGGACGAACTCTCCCGGCTGGGCCTTGAAGACGGCGTCCTCGAAGGGCTGGACGAACTGGCCGCGGCCGGCGAAGCCCAGGTCACCGCCGCTGTCCTTGTTGGAGGTGTCGATGGAGTTGGCGGCTGCCAGTGCCGCGAACGTGGTCGGGTCGGCCTTCACCTGGGCCAAGAGCTGCTGCGCCAGCGCCTGGTCCTTGACCAGGATGTGCGCGGAGTGGACCTGGTCGAACTGGGCGCCACCCTGGGCGTAGAGGCTCTTCAGGGCTCCCGGGTCCACCGGTTCGTCCTTGGTGAGCGCGTCACCGAGGGCGTCCTTGACCACCAGGTCCCGGATGTAGGGGCGCAGGTCCGGCTCGGCGATCCCGTTGGCGGCCGCCTGCTGCCGCAGGTTCGCGGGTCCGCCGAGCTGGTCGGCGAACTCGGCCATCCGCTTGTCGACGTCTCCCTCGGTCACGGTCACGTGCTGCGCCTCGGCGGCGGCGGCGAAGACCCGGCGGTTGATCAGCTGCCCCAGCTCCTGGCGCTGGTAGCCCGGCTCGTCCGCCCCGATCTTCTGCTTGGCAGTCGGGTCGGCCAGGCCACGGCTCACCAGCGCGTTGAGGTCGTCGGTGGTGATGCGCGAGCTACCGACGACGGCTGCCGCTCCCGACCGGTTGGTCCCGCAGGCGGAGACGGCGATGGCGACGATCGGGGCAACGGCGCCGACGAGCAGCCGCCGGGAGATGCGGGTCACCACTGGTCCTTCCGAGAGGGTCCTGGTCGGCCTGTCGGGCCGGTCGGCAGGAGGCCAGCCTGCCACGGCATCCTGGGAAGCCACCGTCGCGCGCTCATGTCGCGGCCGCCACCGGCGCTTCGAGAACCCCCGTCACGAGCTCGCGGCTCCAGTCGAGCAGGGCGATGTCGCGCAGCGGCTGGCCGCCGACGCGAGCCGTGGTCGGCCGTGGCACCAGCACGGTGCGGACCGGTGCCTTGACCAGCGAGCGTGGGTAGAGCCGCATCAGCCGCAGCTGCTGGGACTCGCGCAGCTCTACCGGAGCCAGCCGGATGTAGGGACCCTGCGCCGCGACCTCGGTCAGCCCGTAGGCCCGGGCGAACACCCGGAAGGCCGCGACGGCAAGCAGGTTCGCGACCTCGGGCGGCAGGACGCCGTAGCGGTCCACGAGCTCCTCGCGGGCTGCCTCGATCTCTTCCGACGACGACGCAGAGGCGAGCCTCCGGTAGGCCTCCAGGCGCAGACGCTCACCGGGGATGTAGTCGTGCGGGAGGTAGGCGTCGATCGGCAGGTCGACCTTGACCTCGGACACCTCTTCGGCCGACTCCCCCTTGAACGACGACACCGCCTCGCCGACCAGACGCACGTAGAGGTCGAAACCGACGGCCGCGATGTGACCCGACTGCTCACCACCGAGCAGGTTGCCCGCCCCGCGGATCTCCAGGTCCTTCATCGCCACGGCCATGCCGGCGCCCAGGTCGGTGTTCTGCGCGATCGTGACGAGCCGGTCGTGGGCCGTCTCGGTGAGCGGCTTCTCCGGCGGGTAGAGGAAGTAGGCGTAGGCGCGCTCTCGGCCACGGCCGACCCGGCCCCGCAGCTGGTGCAGCTGGGAGAGCCCGAAGTTGTCCGCCCGCTCGACGATCAACGTATTGGCGTTGGCGATGTCGAGGCCGGACTCCACGATCGTCGTGCAGACGAGGACGTCGAAGTCCTTCTCCCAGAAGTCGACCATCACCCGCTCGAGGGCGTCTTCGTTCATCTGCCCGTGGGCGACAGCTATCCGGGCCTCGGGCACCAGCTCGCGCAGCTTGCGCGAGACCCGGTCGATCGACTCCACCCGGTTGTGGATGAAGAAGACCTGACCCTCGCGGAGCAGCTCGCGACGGATGGCGGCCGCGATCTGCTTCTCGTCGTACGCACCGACGAAGGTGAGCACGGGGTGCCGCTCCTCCGGCGGGGTCAGGATCGTCGACATCTCGCGGATGCCCGTCAGCGACATCTCCAGCGTGCGCGGGATCGGCGTTGCCGACATCGTCAGCACGTCCACCGCGGTGCGCAGGGCCTTGAGGTACTCCTTGTGCTCGACGCCGAAGCGCTGCTCCTCGTCGACGACCACCAGCCCCAGGTCCTTGAACCTGGTGCCGGGCTGCAGCAGCCGGTGGGTGCCGATGACGACGTCGACGCTCCCGTCGGCCACCCCCTCGAGGGCCGCCGCCTGCTCGCGCGCGCTGTTGAAGCGGCTGACGACCCGCACGGTCACGGGGAAGTTGGCGAACCGCTCCGAGAACGTCGAGAAGTGCTGCTGCGCAAGGAGAGTCGTCGGGACGAGTACGGCGACCTGCTTGCCGTCCATCACCGCCTTGAACGCCGCGCGGACCGCGATCTCGGTCTTGCCGTAGCCGACGTCGCCGCAGATGACCCGGTCCATCGGGACCGACTTCTCCATGTCGGCCTTGACCTCGTTGATCGAGACCAGCTGGTCGGGGGTCTCGACGTAGGGGAAGGCGTCCTCGAGCTCGCGCTGCCAGGGGGTGTCGGTGGAGAAGGCGTAGCCCGGGCTCGCCATCCGCGCGCTGTAGAGCTGGATCAGCTTGGCGGCGATCTCACGCACCGCCTTGCGCGCCCGGCCCTTCGCCTTCGCCCAGTCGCTGCCGCCGAGCCGGTGCAGGGTCGGCGCCTCGCCGCCGACGTAGCGGGTCACCTGTTCGAGCTGGTCGGTCGGAACGTAGAGCCGGTCACCCTTGGCGTACTCCAGGATGAGGTACTCCCGGTCGGCGCCGTTGATCGTTCGCTGCACCATCTCGACATATCGGCCGACGCCGTGCTGCTCGTGCACCACCGGGTCCCCGGGCTTGAGCGCCAGCGGGTCGATCGCGTTGCGCCGCCGGCTCGGCATCCGGCGCATGTCCTTGGTCGTGCTGCGCTGCCCGGACAGGTCGGTCTCGGTGAGGACGGCGAGTCGCAGCGCCTCACTGACGAAGCCACGCTCCAGCCCGGCGGTGGCCACGGTGACGATGCGCGGCTCGGGCGGCGTTTCCATCGTGCCGACCAGCCGGGCGCCGATGTCCTCGTTGCCCAGCACCTCGACCAGCCGCTCGGCGGGTCCGTGGCCCGCAGTGAGCAGCACGACGCGCCACTCCTCGCGCAGCCACCGTCGTACGTCGGCGAAGGCCCGCTCGGTGTCGCCGCGGTAGGACTCCGCAGCGACCGCCGCCACCGCGTGCACCTCGTCTTCGACCAGGTCGTCGTCGACCAGCTCGGCATCGGTGGTGAACGGCGTGACCGTCCACCACGGCAGGCCCAGCTCGGCCGCCTCCGCGCGGACGTCGGCGATCCCGACGTACGCCGCCGCACCGAGGTCGATGGGGGCCGTGCCGCCACCTGCCGCCGTCGACCAGGACGCCTCCAGGAACTCCTGGCTGGTGGCCACCAGGTCGGCGGCGCGGGCCCGCACCCGCTCCGGGTCGCACACCACGACGTGGGTCCCGGCCGGCAGGTCGTGCAGGAGCAGGCGCAACCGGTCGACCAGCACCGGTGCGAGCGCCTCCATGCCCTCCACGGGGGTGCCGTCGGCGATCTTGTCCAGCATGTCGACGAGCTGAGGATGCTCCTGCGCCAGCGACTTGGCCCGCGCTCGTACGTCGGGCGTCAGCAGCAGCTCCCGGCAGGGTGGCGCCCACAGCCCGTGCTCCGCGATCTCCAGGCTGCGCTGGTCGGCGACCTTGAAGTAGCGAACCTCCTCGACCGTGTCGCCCCAGAACTCGACCCGCACCGGGTGCTCCTCGGTCGGCGGGAAGACGTCGAGGATGCCGCCGCGGACGGCGAACTCGCCGCGCTTCTCGACCAGGTCGACCCGGGCGTACGCCGTGTCGACCAGCTGCTCGACGAGGCGGTCCAGCTCGACGCTGTCTCCCTGCCTGACGGCCACGGGCTGCAGGTCCCCCAGGCCGGGAACCTGCGGCTGCAGCACGCTGCGGACCGGCGCCACCACGACGCTCACCGGGCCGGTCTCGGGGTCGTCCGTGCTCGGATGGGCCAGTCGGCGCAGGACGGCGATGCGCTGGCCGACGGTGTCGGCGCGCGGACTGAGTCGCTCGTGCGGGAGCGTCTCCCAGGCGGGGTAGAGGACGACCGTCGCCGGCGGCAGCACGCACTGCAGCGCGTCCACCAGGTCCTCGGCCTCCCGCCCGGTGCTGGTCACGGCAAGCAC
>JALYXH010000103.1 GCA_030947185.1 Actinomycetota bacterium
CGCTCTGCCTGGCGCTGCGCCGCGACCCGGCCGTGACCGCCCTCGTCTGTGCCCCGGGCAACCCGGGCACCGCCGAGGTGGCCGAGCGGCACCCGCTCGACGTGGCCGACCCGGCGGCCGTCGCCTCGCTCGGCGTCGCTGTCAGCGCCGACCTGGTGGTGATCGGGCCGGAGGTACCACTGGTCGCGGGTGCCGCCGACGCCTGCCGCGCCCGCGGTCTGGTGGTCTTCGGTCCGTCCGCCGCCGCCGCCCGGCTCGAGGGGTCGAAGGCGTTCGCGAAGGAGGTGATGGCGGTCGCCGGCGTACCCACCGCCAGGGCCGAGGCGCACGACTCCGTGGACGCGGCCCTCGACCATCTCGACCGCCAGCACCCGCCGTACGTCGTCAAGAACGACGGGCTGGCCGCCGGCAAGGGGGTGACGGTCACCAGCGACCTGAGCGCCGCCCGCGAGGCCGTCCGTGGGTGTCTCGGCCCGGCGGGTGGCCGGGTGGTTGTCGAGGACTACCTCGACGGTCCGGAGGTGTCGCTCTTCGCGGTCTCCGACGGCGTGACAGCGCTGCCGTTGCTGCCCGCGCAGGACGCGAAGCGGGTCGGCGACGGTGACACCGGGCCCAACACCGGCGGGATGGGTGCCTACGCGCCGCTGCCGTGGGCACCGGCCGACCTCGTCGAGCGGACCACCCGCACCGTGCTGCAGCCGACGGTCGATGAGATGGCCAGGCGCGGCACGCCGTTCGTCGGCCTGCTCTACGCCGGTCTGGCGCTCACCTCGGCCGGGCTGCGGGTGGTGGAGTTCAACGTGCGATTCGGCGACCCGGAGACCCAGGTCGTGCTGCCCCTGCTCGCGACGCCACTAGGCGGCTTACTCCGTGCCGCCGCGACCGGCCGGCTGGCCACGCACCCGCCGCTGCGGTGGCGCTCGGGTGCGGCTGTCACGGTGGTCGTGGCGGCTGGGGGCTACCCCGACGCACCGCGGCCCGGTGGAGTGGTTTCCGGGCTCGCGGCGGCGGCCGCCCTACCCGGCGTCGAGGTGCTGCAGGCGGGCACCGCCCTCGTCGACGGGCGGCTGGTCGCGGCCGGCGGCCGGGTGTTGTCCGTGTCGGCGCTAGGTGCCGACCTGGCCGGTGCGCGAGAATCGGCGTACGCCGCGGTGGCCGCCATCACCCTGACCGGCAGCCACCACCGCAGCGACATCGCGTTGCGCGCCGTCGACGGGACGATTCGCGTCCCGGTCGGCAACTGAGAGGGGTTCCGCCTAGTGCCACCACTTGAGGACGACCACCCCCGCGTCGTGATCATCACGGCCGCGCCGACCGACATCGACCCGATGGCACAGGCCGGCGGCATGCTGGAGCGCTTCGGGGTGTCCTACGACGAGTTCACCATCTCCCCCCACCGCTCCCCGCGGCACCTGGCCGACTTCGTCGGGGAGCTCGAGCCGCGAGGCGTCGAGGTGGTCATCGCCGGCGCCAGCATGGGCGCGGCACTGGCCGGCGTCGTGGCCGCCAACACCGTGCTGCCCGTGATCGGCTGCCCGCTCAAGGGCGGCACGATGGACGGGCTGGACGCCCTGCTGGCGATGTCGCAGATGCCGGCGGGCGTACCGGTGGCGACCGTCGGGCTGGGGCACGCGATCAACGCTGCCGTGCTGGCCGTGCAGATGCTGGCGATGGCCGACCCGGACCTGCGGGCCCGGCTGTGGAAGTTCAAGGAGGACTTCGAGCTGGCCGCGCACACGTGATCGAGCGCTACACGCTGCCCGAGATGGGGCGGGTCTGGGGCGAGGCGCACAAGTACGAGCTCTGGGCCCGGGTGGAGACGCTGGTACTGGCGGCGCATGCCGAGGCCGGCGTGGTGCCGGCTGACGCGGTGCCGGCGGTGGCGGCCGCCCCCCCGCCGACGCCCGAGGCGGTGGCCGAGATCGAGGCGGTCACCCAGCACGACGTGATCGCGTTCCTCTCGGCCTGGGCCGACAACACCACGCCGCGCGACGCGGCGGCGTACGTGCACTTCGGGATGACCAGCTCCGACCTGCTGGACACGGCCCTCGCGGTCCAGCTGACCGAGGCGACCGACCTGCTGCTGGCGAAGGCCGACGCGCTGGTGGCCGCGCTGCGCGACCTCGGGCTGACGCACCGGGACACCCTGCGGGTCGGGCGCACGCACGGGGTGCATGCCGAGCCGGACACGTTCGGTCACCGGGTGGCCGACTTCGCCTTCGCCGCCGCCCGGAGCCGCGACCGGCTGCGCCGGGCCCGCTCGGCCGTCGGCGTCGCCAAGATCTCCGGTGCAGTGGGGACCTACTCCAACATCGAGCCGGCGGTCGAGGCGTCAGTGGCCGCCTCCCTGGGACTGCGGCCTGCCGACGTCGCCAGCCAGGTGGTCATGCGCGACGGCGTCAGCGAGTGGGTCGGAGCGCTGGCCGTGCTGGCGACGGTCTGCGAGGCGGTGGCGCTGGAGGTACGGCACGGGCAGCGCACCGAGGTCCGCGAGCTCGAGGAGCCGTTCGGTGCGGGCCAGAAAGGCTCCAGCGCGATGCCGCACAAACGCAACCCGATCCTGTGCGAGCGCATCTGCGGGCTGGCCCGGATCGTGCGGGCGCAGGTGGTGCCGGTGCTCGAGGGCATCCCGTTGTGGCATGAGCGCGACATCTCGCACTCCTCTGTCGAGCGGATCGCACTGCCGGATGCTGCCATCGGCACCGACTACCTCCTGCACCTGACGCTGCGCCTGGTTCGCGGCCTGTCGGTGGACGCGGACCGGATGCGGGTCAACCTGGAGGCCACCGGCGGCCTGATCTACACCAGCGCCGTGCTGCTCGAGCTGGTCGAGGGCGGTCTGTCGCGCGAGGACGCCTATGCGCTCACCCAGTCGGCGGCGATGGCTACCTGGTCGGGCGGCGAGCCGTTCCGCGAGACGTTGCGCGTGCAGGCGAAGGATGCCGGGCTCGAGCTGGACGAGGCGCGGCTCGACGAGGTCTGCCGTCCGGAGCGCTACCTGGCCCGGCTGGATCCGGTCTTCCAGCGGCTGGCCGCACTGAGTTGACCGGCTGCGCCGAGTTGACCGGCTGTCGCTCGTGACCCTGCCCGGCCTGCGACACCTGGCCGCCGGCAAGGTGCGCGACCTCTACGAGGTCGACGCCGACCACGTGCTGATCGTCGCGAGCGACCGGCTCTCGGCGTACGACGTGGTGCTGCCGACAGCGGTGCCGGACAAGGGCGCCGTACTGACCGCGCTGTCGGTGTGGTGGTTCGAGCAGCTCGCCGACGTCGTGCCGCACCATCTCGTCTCGGCGCGGGTGGCCGACTACCCGCCAGTGCTCGCGCCCTACGCCGAGGAGCTGCGCGGGCGCTCGATGCTCTGCCGGCGGCTCGACATGCTGCCGGTGGAGTGCGTCGCCCGGGGGTACCTGACCGGGTCGGGTCTGGCCGACTACCGGCGTACCGGGACCGTGTGCGGGTGGCCGCTGCCGGCCGGCCTGCGTGACGGCGACCGGCTGGCCGAGCCGTTGTTCACACCGGCGCGCAAGGCCACCGAGGGCCACGACGAGAACGTCACGGCAGCCGAGGTCGCCGAGGTGGTCGGTGCGGACCGGGCGGCCGAGCTCGAGCGGCTCACCCTGGCGGTCTACCGGCGCGGCGCGTCCGTGACGGCTGACCGCGGGATCCTGCTCGCGGACACGAAGCTGGAGTTCGGGCTGGCTGCGGGCGGCGTGCTCACGCTGGGCGACGAGGTGCTCACCCCCGACTCGTCTCGCTTCTGGCCGGCCGACGGGTGGGAGCCGGGGCGGGCGCAGCCGTCCTACGACAAGCAGTACGTCCGCGACTGGCTCAACGACGCCGGCTGGGACCGGTCTCCCCCCGGGCCTGAGCTGCCGCCCGAGGTGGTGGTGGCCACCAGGGACCGCTACGTCGAGGCCTACGAACGCCTCACCGGCCGCGCCTTCACCGACTACCTGGCCGAGACCTGACCAACAGTTGGCTGGGCTGCGACCCGACCCTCTTCAGCGCCGATCAAGGAGAAGTGGCTGTTCCGCGCCGGCGTGTCACGACCATTT
>JALYXH010000118.1 GCA_030947185.1 Actinomycetota bacterium
CGGCTGCCCGTCGTCGGCGTCGCCGCCGCTCGCGGAAGGCTCGGTGCCGACGTCCGTAGAGACCGGAAGATCCGGCGCCGAGAGCTGGACGGCGGGTGCGGCAGTGGGCCGGCTGGCGCCCCGGCGCCGGCGAGGAGCGGGTGCGGCCGGCTCGGAGAACTGACCTTCGATGTGTCCGAGATCGCGAACCGCAGGCTCATCGAGGTCGGCGCCATCCGGGACACCCGGGTCGACGGGAGGCGTTCCGGCGTCCGCCGCCGGAGTGCTTGCTGCCTTCGTCACACGCCGCCGCCGGGGGGCTGCCGGGGGGTTGCCGTCCGACGCCGGCTGCGCCGCGGATGTGGCTCGTCGGCGGCGCGGGCGGGCGGCCGGCTCGCTCTCGGTCGCGGTGGTCTGTTCGGTGGACCCGGTCTGTGCAGTGGACTCGTCGTCGGGCATCAGGATGTACTCCTTCGGCTCCCGGGCGCGTAGGACGCAGCCGCTCAGGAGCTCGGTGGTCGAAGCCGCGGCGGACCACGGCGGTCTGTGGTCGGCATCGAGCCGGTCGGCCCGATGCCGGAAAGCCTGGGACGCTGCCCTCACGGGCAGCCGGCGACACCGGCCGTTCTCGCCTGGGGATCGGAGCCGGCATCGGCAGTGGCAGCGGCCGCACGATCGAGCGCGAGCGGGTCGGCGATCCGGCCATCGGGGCCGAGCGGCCCCTGCGCACTCCGGGTGGCCTGGAACGGCTCCGGCGGCACGAGGTCGGCCACTCGACGCAGTCCGACCAGGACGTCGTCGGGTCGAACGGCAGGCGTCACGTGCCGGACAACCAATGTGAGTATCGCACAGGCGGGGCCGACACTTGATGAGGCCGCACCGGGCGCGGCGCCTTCGACGGCTGCGCTGACGACGGCAGTGCGCGCATCCAGCAGCCGTCGGCCGTCCTTCGTCAGCCGTTCGACCTCGACGCTGGACTCGGCCAGGAACGCGGCGACGGCCGCCGCCGCGTCGGCGTACGCCACGCCCGGCAACCGCACCTCCCAGCGGGAGGCCTCGATCCGCTCGGCCAGCGAGCCGCCGGCCGACTCGACCACCTCGAGGATGTCCAGACCACCGGGCAGCGATGCGTCCAGGGCGGCCGCCAGCTCGCCGGGGTCGACGCGGGCCGACACACCGATCTCGAGGTACTCCGCCTCGCTCGCCACACCGGTCGGTGCCGCCCCCAGGTAAGAGATCTTGGGGTGCGGGCTGAAGCCGGCCGAGTACGCCATCGGGACGCCGGCCCGCCGCAGCGCACGCTCGAAGGCTCGCGCGAAGTCACGATGGGAGGTGAAGCGCAGCCGGCCGCGCTTGGCGTAGCGGATGCGCAGCCGCTGCACCGTCGGCGGCGGTGGCGGCCCCTCGGGGATCCGCTTGGCCATCTCCTGCGCTGCCGCTAGACCGGCGTGAGCGGCAACAGGCTACGACCGGTCGGGCCGACCTGGATCTCGGTGGACATGCTTGGGCAGACACCGCAGTCGAAGCACGGCGTCCAGCGGCAGTCCTCCTGCTCCTGTTCGGACAGGGAGTCCTGCCAGTCGGCCCACAGCCACTCCTTGTCCAGCCCGGAGTCGAGGTGGTCCCAGGGCAGCACCTCGGTCTGTCCGCGCTCGCGGGTGGTGTACCAGCCGACGTCCACGCCGACCTGCTCGGCCGCTGCCATCCAGCGGTCATAGGAGAAGTGCTCGCTCCAGCCGTCGAAGCGGGCGCCGTCACGCCAGGCCCGGAGGATGACCGCGCCGATCCGCCGGTCGCCGCGGGACAGCAGCCCCTCGACCACGCCCGGACGCCCGTCGTGGTAGCGGAAGCCGATCGAGCGACCCAGCGAGCGGTCGGCGCCGATCGCGTCGCGCAGCAGGCGGAGCCGGCGGTCCGTCGCCTCGTGGTCGAGCTGGCCGGCCCACTGGAACGGCGTGTGCGGCTTCGGGACGAAACCGCCGATGGAGACCGTGCAGCGGACGTCCTTGTGCCCGGTGGCCACCCGGCCGGCCCGGATCACCTCGTGCGCGAGCTCGGCGATCTCCAGGACGTCGGCGTCGGTCTCGGTCGGCAGCCCGCACATGAAGTAGAGCTTGACCTGCCGCCACCCCCCGGCGTAGGCCGTGGTGACGGTGCGGATCAGGTCCTCCTTGCTGACCATCTTGTTGATCACCCGGCGGAGCCGCTCGGAGCCGCCCTCGGGGGCGAAGGTCAGCCCGGACCGGCGGCCGTTGCGCGACAGCTCGTTGGCGAGGGTGACGTTGAAGGCGTCCACCCGGGTGCTGGGCAGCGACAGCGAGGTGTTGGTGCCGGCGTACCGGTCGGCCAGCCCCTTGGCGATCGGCGCGATCTCGGAGTGGTCGGCGGAGGACAGCGAGAGCAGGCCGACCTCCTCGTAGCCGGTGGCAGCCAGGCCGCGCTGGACCATCGCGCCGACGCCGGTGATGCTGCGCTCACGCACCGGCCGGGTGATCATGCCGGCCTGGCAGAACCGGCAGCCCCTGGTGCAGCCGCGGAAGATCTCCACGCTCATCCGCTCGTGCACGGTCTCGGCGAGCGGGACCAGCGGCTGCTTCGGGTACGGCCACTCGTCGAGGTCCATCACCGTGCGCTTGTGCACCCGGAACGGGACGTCGGCCCGGTTGGGCACGACCCGCTGAATGCGGCCGTCCGACAGGTAGTCCACGTCGTAGAACCGGGGCACGTAGACGCCGCCGGTCCGGGCCAGCCGGAGCAGCACCTCGGCGCGGCCACCGGGACGGCCCTCGCGCTTCCAGGCCCGGATCACCTCAGTGATCTCGAGCACGGCCTGCTCGCCGTCGCCGAGGACTGCGGCGTCGATGAAGTCGGCGATCGGCTCCGGGTTGAACGCCGCATGGCCACCGGCCAGCACGATCGGGTCGTCGTCGGTGCGCTCGCTGCTGACCAGCGGGATGCCGGCCAGGTCGAGAGCCGACAGCATGTTGGTGTAGCCGAGCTCGGTGGAGAAGCTGACGCCGAGTACGTCGAAGGCCCGCACCGGCCGATGGCCGTCGACGGTGAACTGCGGGACGCCGTGCTCGCGCATCAGCGCCTCGAGGTCGGGCCAGACGCTGTAGGTGCGCTCGGCCAGGACGCCCGGCTGCTCGTTGAGCACCTCGTAGAGGATCATGACGCCCTGGTTGGGCAGGCCGACCTCGTAGGCGTCCGGGTACATCAGCGCCCAGCGGACCTCGGCGGCGTCCCAGTCCTGCACGCTGGAGTTGAGCTCGCCCCCGACGTACTGGATCGGCTTCTGCACGCGCGGGAGCAACGGCTCGAGTCGGGGGAACAGGCTTTCGACAGGCACGCGTCGAGGGTATCCCGCCCGTGCGCGCCCACCGGACGTCGGCAGCCTTCTGGTCCGTACGGGCGATAAGGCGATGTGCCGCCCACTCGCATCACCGAGCTGGGCGAGCGGGCAGCGCGCACGCCGCTCGATCGCCGCCCGCTGCTCAGGCAGCGCGGGAGCGCATGTGCACGTTCTGCAACAGCCCGATAGCGATCATGTTCGCGAACATCGACGAGCCGCCGTAGGAGACGAACGGCAGCGGCAGCCCGGTCACCGGCATGATCCCGAGGGTCATGCCGATGTTGACGAAGCTCTGGAACGCGAACCACGACACCACGCCCGCCGCCACCAAGGTGCCGAAGACGTCGTCAGCCTTCTGGGCGATGCGCAGCCCGCGGAACAGCACAAGACCGAGCAGTGCGATCAGTCCGCCCGAGCCGACGAGCCCGAGCTCCTCCCCCGCCACGGTGAAGACGAAGTCCGTCTGCTGCTCGGGGATGAACCGCCCGTTGGTCTGGGTGCCGTGGAACAGGCCCTTGCCGAGCACGCCGCCGGACCCGATCGCGATCCGTGCCTGCTTGGTGTTGTAGCCGGCGCCGCGCGGGTCGCTGGCCGGGTTGGTGAAGGAGGTGAACCGCTTGACCTGGTAGTCCTTGAGCAGCCCCAGCTGAGCCACCCCCACGCCGCCGATCACACCGGCAATGAGCAAGCCGGCGATCCACCGGGTGGGCGCGCCCGAGACCGCCAGCACGCCGAGGATCACGAAGACGAAGACCATCGTGGTGCCGAAGTCGGGCTGCAGCATGATCATGCCCATCGGTACGGCGGCGATCGCCAGCACCAGCAGTACGTCGGTGTCGCGCGGTGTGTCCTCGGCGTCCCTTTTCTCTCCCAGCAGCATCGCCATGCCGACGATGAGGGCGACCTTGGCGAACTCCGCCGGCTGCACCTCGAAGCCGGCGCCGACGACGATCCACGAGTGGGCGCCGTTGATGGTCGAGCCGAGCGGCGAGAGCACCGCGACCAGCCCGAGGCAGGACGCGACGTAGACAATCGGGGCGTAGGCGCGCAGTGACCGGTAGTCGACCAGCGCCGCGACGGCTCCGAGGGCCAGGCCGAGCGTGGTGTTGATGACATGCCGCTTGAGGAAGGCCTGCGGGTCCAGCCCCGCGTTGAGCATGCGCTGGCGGGTGGCCGACCAGACCAGCAGACCGCCGAGGGTGGCCAGGGCCAGTACGGCGGCGACCAGCACCCAGTCGAGCTGACGCAGCGGCGACTCCCGGTTGAGTGCCCGGCTCGTCATGGTCGGTCGCTGGCGCAGGGTGATCGGCGCGCGGCGCGGCGTACTCAGGTCGGTCACAGTGCCCGCCTCGACGGCGGTGTCGCATCGAAGCCACCGGCGGCGGACACGCTCGGCCCGGGTGCGGGCGACCTCTGCGCGGTCGGCTGTCCCGGCGCCGGCGATGCGCCGGGTGCGACCGGCACCGGCGCGACGCAGGTGCCGGGGGCGGAGGTCTGGCCGTCAGGGGCCACGCACGGCAGGGCGTTCGGCAGCTGCCCGCCGGGGGCGGCCGCTGGACGCCCCTCGAGCCCGAAGATCCCGTCGTAGATCTCCCTGGTGGCCGGTGCGGCCACCTTTCCGCCCTGTCCGCCCTGCGACACCATCACCACGACGGCGTACCTCGGGGCGTTGGCAGGGGCGAACGAGGCGAACCACGAGGTGTCCTGCTTGTTGCCTACCTCGGAGGTGCCGGTCTTGCCGGCGACCGGGAGCACCCCGAGGGGGAACGGCGGGCCGCACATCGGGGCCATGCCGAATGCGCAGGCCGCGGTGCCGTCGCGGTCGGGTACGCCGGCCAATGCCGTCCGGATGTAGCTCAGCACGTCGGGCGGCACGGGGAGCTGGCCGGTCACCACCGGTGGCAGTGCGGACGCCGTCTTGCCGTCCGGGGAGATCACCGCCTTGCCGATCCGCGGCGCGTAGAGCGTGCCGCCGTTGGCGAGCGCGGCGTAGGCGGTGGCCAGCTGAAGTGGCGTCACCAGCGAGTCGCCCTGGCCGATGGCGAAGTTGACCGCGTCACCACCGCGGTACTTCGCGCCGTCGAGACAGAACTCCTGGTCTCCCTGCCGACGGAGGGCGTCGAACGCCGGGTTGTTGGCGCCGGCGCAGTAGTCCGCCTTGCGCTCGTCCCAGAACTTCTTCTTGTAGGCACGGTCCGCGATCCGACCGATGGACTCGCTGGGCAGGTCGATGCCGGTGCTGCGGCCCAGCCCGAAGGCCTGGGCCATCCGGACCATGGGCTCCAGCGCCGGCTGCTTGGCCTTGATCCGCGCCTCGTCGCGCTGCCACTCCTTGATGCCGAAGTCGTAGAAGACCGTGTCGCAGGACTTCACCAGCGCACGCTGGAGCGAGATGTTGCCGAACGTCTCACCCTCGAAGTTCTTGAAGATCTGCGGGCCCACCTTGTAGTCGGGCGGGCAGGCGTAGACCGAGTCGAGCGAGTTGCCGTCGACCACCGCCGCCGCCGTCGAGACGATCTTGAAGGTCGAGCCCGGCGAGAACTGGCCCTGCGTCGCCCGCGACAGCAGCGGTACGCCGGCTGCCGGGTCGTTGAGCTTGGCGTAGTCAGCGGTGGAGATGCCGCCGACGAAGACCGACGGGTCGTAGCCAGGGAAGCTCGCCAGCGCCACCACGCCGCCGGTGCGCACGTCCATCACGACGGCCGCAGCGGAGTCTGCCCGGTAGTTCTCGTTCGTCTTCTTGTCATACATCGACCGCGCGTTGGCCACGGCGTGGGTCAGTGCCTCTTCTGTCACCTTCTGGATGTTGGAGTCGAGGTTGAGCACCAGGTTGGCCCCCGACGCCGGGACCGTCTCCGACATCAGTCCGGTGACCGTGCCGACGTGGTCGACCGACACCTGGCGGACGCCGTCCTTGCCGCGCAGCTGGGTGTCGTAGCTCTGCTCGAGACCGGAACGGCCCACCAGGTCGGAGGCCTGCAGCGGCGTCGGACCGGACTTCTTCAGCTCCTCCTTGCTCACCGGCGAGAGGTAGCCCACGGAGTGCGCGGCCAGGCCGGCCTGCGGATAGATGCGGATCGCCTGGAAGTCGGCGGTGACGCCGGCGAAGTCCTCCCGGTGCTCCTGGATCTGCAGCGCCATCGAGGGCGCGGCATCCTCCTTGACCGGGACCGGCTGGTAGGGCGAGCCGTTCCAGCACGGCGGCTTCACGTCTCCGCCACAGGGCTGGATGCGCTGGAGCAGCTCCTGACTGGGGACCCCGACCACCCGCGACAGCCGGTTGATCTCGGCGAGCCCACGGTCGGGCTGCCGCTCGAGGACGGAGCGGTCGACCGAGACCACCAGCGCCGTGCGGTTACCCACCAGCGGCCGGCCCATGACATCGAGGATCTGGCCGCGCGCCGCCGGCGTGACGATCTCGCGGATCCGGTTGTCGGCGGCGGCGCGGGTGTACTGCCCGCCGGCCAGCACCTGGAGGTACCACAGCCGGCCGAGCAGGGTGCACAGCAGCGACACGACGAGCGCCTGCAGCACGAACAGCCGCAGCCGGGATCGGTCGCTCACGCGCGGATGCCCCCTTGCTGCCTGGAGTTCCCCGGCACCGGTGGGCGGGCCGGCTCGGACAGGAGTCGACGTCCGCGCCGGGCGCGGCTCCTCGCTGGTGTCACCGCTCCACCGGATCGAGCCGTCGGGACAGGGCGACGATGCCGGGTACGACGAACGGCGCCAGAACCACATCGTACAGAACCGTGCCCGGCAGATGCCGGACCAGCGCGAGCCAGGTCACCCGCGGGTCGCCCAGCAGCGCCGAGACACCCGCGACGAGCAGGGTCGCTCCGACCGTCGCCGCCCCCACCACCACGAGCGGACGCAGCGCGGACCGCTCGCTGTCGTGCCCCGCCAGCCCGCAGAAGTAGCCGGTGACAGCGAAAACCAGCGCATACAGACCCAGGGGATGGTCGCTCAGCAGGTCGGTGAGCAGGCCGGCGGCGAATCCGATGGCTGCACCCTCCAGCGGTCCCGCGGCCAGCCCGAAGCCCACGACGACGACGAGAACCAGGTCGGGCGGCCCACCCGGGGCAGGGATCCGGGCCAGCACGCTGCCCTGCAGCAGCTGCGCGGTCGTCACGACGAGCGCGGCGAGAAACAGCCGTGAGGACCGCACCTCAGCGCCTGGTCGGGCTGGTGCTCGGCGTGGGCGCCGGCGGGAGGGCCGGTCCCGGTGCGGGTGCGGGCGCTCCCGGGGCCCCCGGCGTCGCCGGAGCCCCCGGCGTAGGCGTCGGGTCTGGCTTCGGCGGGAGCACGCCGTCGCGCGGGTTCTGCCGCGGCGGCTCGACGACGATGCCGACCAGGTCGAGTGCCGCGAACGACACGTACGGCGCGACCAGCGCGGAGCGCACGAGCGCACCGGGCGTGGTCTCGACCGAGGTCACCGACCCGATCGGTACGCCGGGTACGAACGGCTTGTTGTCCGGCGAGCCCAGGGTCACCAGCCGGTCGCCGGCGCTGACCTTGGCCTGGGGGTTGAGCAGCTGGAACCCCATCGGCTGCTGGCCTTTGCCGGTGACCAGGCCCACGTCCAGCGACCCCTCCAGCCGGGAGCCGGCGGAGAAGGTGCCGTCGATGGCCAGCAGGACGACCGACGTGTAGGGCCCGACCGACTTGACCCGCCCGACCAGCCCATCGCCGTTGATCACGGTCAGGTCGGCGGTGACGCCGTCGCGACTGCCGGCGTCGAGGGTGGCGGTCCACTCGAACCCCAGTCCCTGACCCAGGGCGACCACCCTGGCCGGGACCACGCGGTACTGCCCCGCGCCCGCCACGCGCAGGAGGCGGTCGAGCTCGGCCGAGCGCTGGCGGGCCAGCTCGCTGGTCCGCAGCTGGGTGCGGAGGTCGCTGTTCTCCCGGCGCAGCCGGTCGGCGTCGGAGCGGTAGCGGCCGAGGCGAGGAAGGCTGCCCAGAGCCGACCCGACGGCACTGGCCGCGCCGCCGACGGCCCGCTGCACGGGGCCGAACACGGCAGCCGTAACGGAGCGGGCCGACCGCACCGGCGAGGACGACGCCCCACTGCCGCTGCGGAAGTCCAGCGTGATGAGCGTGAGCGAGGTCAGGACCAGCAGGGCGAGCACGACGCGAAGCCGGCGGTCACGGTTCATCGACCGATCCGGCGGCGGGCGGGGGGGTGGGCGGTGAGCGCCGCGATCAGTGCCGCGGCTCGGAGATCAGCACCTGCTGCAGCGCCTCGAACTCCTCCACGCACTTGCCCGAGCCCATCGCCACCGACTGCAGCGGGTTGTCGGTGATGTGGATCGGCATGCCGGTCTCGTGCCGCAGGCGCTCGTCGAGACCGGTCAGCATCGCGCCGCCACCGGTCAGCACGATGCCGCGGTCCATGACGTCGCCGGACAGCTCCGGGGGGCACTTGTCGAGGGTCGTCTTCACCGCGTCGACGATGGCGTTGACCGGCTCTTCGATCGCCTTGCGGATCTCCTCGGCGCTGACCACGATCGTCTTCGGCAGGCCGGAGACCAGGTCTCGGCCGCGGATCTCGGCATGCGGCTCGTCCGGCATCGGGAACGCCGAGCCGATCGCCATCTTGATCTCCTCGGCGGTGCGCTCGCCGAGCATCAGCGAGTACTCCTTCTTCACGTAGGAGATGATCGCTGCGTCGAGCTCGTCACCGCCGGTGCGGATCGACTGGCTGGTCACGATGCCGCCGAGAGAGATCACTGCTACCTCGGTGGTGCCGCCGCCGATGTCGACGACCATGTTCCCGGTCGGCTCGTGCACCGGCAGGCCGGCGCCGATGGCAGCCGCCATCGGCTCCTCGATGATGTAGACCTTGCGTGCGCCCGCCTGGTAGCCGGCGTCCTTGACCGCCCGCTGCTCCACGCCGGTGATCCCGGAAGGGACGCAGACGACGATCCGCGGCTTGGCGAAGTGCCGGCGGCGGTGCACCTTCTGGATGAAGTAGCGCAGCATCCGCTCGGTCGTCTCGAAGTCGGCGATCACGCCGTCCTTGAGGGGCCGGATCGCGACGATGTTGCCCGGCGTACGGCCGATCATCCGCTTGGCCTCGGTGCCGACCGCGAGGATGCCGGCGGTCTTGGTGTTGATGGCGACCACCGACGGCTCGTTGAGCACGACCCCCCGGCCGCGGACGTAGACAAGGGTGTTGGCGGTGCCGAGGTCGACGGCCATGTCCCGGCCGAGGAACGACAGGTTGTTCGCCATGTGAGGGAAGGCCTTCCGGTAGCTGGCAGGAAACGATGGTTCGGCTGGCCGTGCAGGCGGGTGCGGCGTCAAGGGCAAGCATCGACCGCGGGAGCCGCGGTGACCGCAAGGGGTCACCGGGACAGCGAAGCCGCCATGCTAACCGCCGCCCCCGGGGTCAAGGCAAAGTCGACCTGCACCTGTGGTCGAGGTTCATTCGGCAGCCGGGCCTGTCGACCTGAGGCGCGAACCGGTCAGCCGAGGTCGGGAAAGAAGATGCCGATCTCCCGGTCGGCCGACTCCGGTGAGTCCGACCCGTGCACGAGGTTCTGGCCGATCTCCAGGGCGAGATCGCCGCGAAGCGAGCCGGGCAGCGCCTGCACCGGGTCCGTGACGCCCATCAGGGTGCGGGTGGCCACCACGGCGCGTGGGCCCTCCAGCACCATCGCGACCAACGGCGCGCTCGTGATGAACGTCACCAGCTCACCGAAGAACGGCCGCTCCGAGTGCTCGGCGTAGTGCCGCTCGGCGGTCGCCTTGTCCAGCGTCCGGAGCTGCAGAGCCACCAGGGTGAGGCCCTTGCGTTCGAGCCGGCCGACCACCTCGCCGACCAGGCCCCGGCGTACGCCGTCGGGCTTGACGAGAACGAGGGTGCGCTCTGACACGGGGCAGCTCCAGGAGACGGTCGCGAACAGCGGGTTGCCCGAGCCTAGCGACGCAGCAGGGTGCGGGCCTCGCCGACCGTCACCACCGAGCCCGTGACCAGCACACCGGTGCCGCCGAGCACTGCGCTCGCGTCCTCCTCGGCCAGCCGCACCGCTGCCTCGATCGCGTCATCGAGGCGCACCTCGACGTCGACCCGGTCCGCTCCGAAGATCTCGACGGCGATCGCGGCGAGGTCGTCAGCGGGCATGGCCCGGCCTGACGCGTTCTGTGTGACGACGACGGCGTCGAGCACCGGCTCCAGCGCCTCCAGGATGCCGCGGACGTCCTTGTCGAGCAGGACCGCCACCACCCCGATGAGGCGGGCGAAGGTGAACGCATCGGCGAGGGCCG
This sequence comes from Actinomycetota bacterium, assembly GCA_030947185.1. Lineage (GTDB taxonomy): Bacteria > Actinomycetota > Actinomycetes > JALYXH01 > JALYXH01 > JALYXH01. Next base: position 10,601 of record JALYXH010000118.1, read on the forward strand.
CCGCCAGAGCGGACGCTCCGGCCGGGTTGTGGGCCGCGTCGAGCAGGACCGTCGGGCTGGTCCGGACGATCTCCAGCCGGCCCGGCGAGTCGGCCTGGGCGAACCCCTCGCGCACGGCGTCCATCGCGAGCGGCTGACCGCCCCCGCCGAGGAACGCCTCGACAGCGGCGAGGGCGCAGGCGGCGTTGCCCGCCTGGTGCTCACCGTGCAGCGGCAGGAACACCTCTTCGTAGACCCCGCCGAGCCCCTGCAGCGTCACCAGCTGGCCGCCCACCGCGACCGACCGGTGCAGCACGCCGAACTCCAGCCCCTCCCGGGCCACGGTCGCCGAGACGTCGACGGCCCGCCGCAGGAGCACCTCCGCCGCCTCCAGTGGTTGCCGCCCCACGAGGACGGTCGCACCGGCGGCGATGATGCCTGCCTTCTCGCCGGCGATCTCGACCAGGGTTTCGCCCAGCACGTCGAGGTGGTCGAGCCCGATCGGCGTGATCACCGCAACAGCCGCGTCCAGCACGTTGGTCGAGTCCCAGCTGCCGCCGAGGCCCACCTCGACGACAGCCACGTCGACCGGGGCGTCGGCAAAGGCCGCGAAGGCCATCGCGGTGGTCAGCTCGAAGTACGTCACCCGCTGCTCGGAGTGCGCATCGACCAGCTCGACGTACGGCGCCACCTCGTCGTACGCCGCCACGAAGTCGCCCGGGGACAGCGGCAGCCCGTCGATCGTGATCCGCTCGGTCACCGACTCCAGGTGCGGGCTGGTGTAGCGACCGGGCCGCAGGCCGAAGGAGCGCAACAGCGCGTCGATCATCCGGGCGGTGCTGGTCTTGCCGTTGGTGCCGGTGACGTGGATCGCCGGATAGGACTTCTGCGGCGAGCCGAGCAGGTCCATCAGCTCGGTGATCCGGTCGAGGTCGGGCACCATCCGGCTCGGGAACCGGTCGGCGAGCGCCCGCTGCACCCGCTCGAACGCGGCGCCCGGCTCCTCGGGCTGCGGGTCGGCCCGCCGGTCGGCTGCCCCCGGCAGCTCGGTCACGGTGTTGGCGCGAGGGTGATCTCGACCCGCTGCTCTCCCTCGGCCAGCTCCAGGTCGGCGATGACGCCGGCGTTGCACAGGTCGGTCCGGGCCGCCCGCACCGCTTCGAGCCGGCCGGCGCTGTCGGTCAGCACGACGCGCTCGACCGGCGCCCGCATCGACACCTTCGCCTCGCTCTTGGCCTTGCGGACCCGGCCGAGCACCTCGGCAGCCACGTCGAGGACCTCGGGGTCGGCCGCCCCGTCGTACGCCGCCAGCAGGTCCTGCGCCTGCGGCCACGCGGCTCGGTGCACCGAGCCCTCCCGCCACCAGGACCAGACCTCCTCGCAGGCAAAAGGCAGCACAGGTGCGAACAGCCGGAGCAGGCTCGACAGGGCCAGTCGCAGAGTCGTGGTGGCCGACGCGCCGGCGTCTCCCCCGGCGTAGGCCCGGGTCTTCACCAGCTCGACGTAGTCGTCGCAGAAGCGCCAGAAGAAGGCCTCGGTGCGCTCGAGCGCCCGGGCGTAGTCGTAGCCGTCGAAGGCCTTGGTGGCCTCGGCCACGACGTCGGCCAGCCGGGCCAGCACCGCTCGGTCCAGCGCCTCGGTGACCACCGTGTGGCCGGCGTGGCCCGGCTGGTCGGGGAAGCCCAGTGCGAACCGCGACGCGTTGAGGAGCTTGGTGGCCAGCCGCCGGCCGACCTTCATCTGCGCCTCGTCGAAGGCGGTGTCGGTGCCCGGCCTGGCGTTGGCGGCCCAGTAGCGCACGGCGTCCGAGCCGTACTGCTCCAGCAGGGCCATGGGGGTGACCACGTTGCCCTTGGACTTCGACATCTTCTTGCGGTCGGGGTCGAGGATCCACCCCGAGAGCGCGGCGTCGGTCCACGGCAGCGAGTCGAACTCCAGATGGGCCCGCACCACCGACGAGAACAGCCAGGTGCGGATGATGTCGTGCGCCTGCGGCCGCAGGTCCATCGGATAGACCCGCGCGAACAGGTCGGGGTCCTCCTCCCAGCCACCGGCGATCTGCGGGCTCAGCGACGACGTGGCCCAGGTGTCCATCACGTCGGCGTCACCGACGAAGCCGCCGGGCCGGCCGCGCCGGCTCTCGTCGTACCCCGGCGGGGGGTCGGCCGAAGGGTCGACGGGCAGGTCGGCCTCGGCTGGGGTGATCGGGCTCGCGTAGTCCGGCTCGCCCGCGCCGTCGAGCGGGTACCAGACCGGCACCGGTACGCCGAAGAAGCGCTGCCGGCTGATCAGCCAGTCACCGTTGAGGCCGCCCACCCACGACTCGTAGCGCGCCTGCATGTACTCCGGGTGCCAGCGCATCTGCCTGCCCCGGCTCAGCAGCGCCTGGCGCAGGTCGTCGTCGCGACCGCCGTTGCGGATGTACCACTGCCGGCTCGTGACGATCTCGAGCGGCCGGTCGCCCTTCTCGAAGTAGCGCACCGGGTGGGTGATCGGCCGCGGGTCGCCGACGAGCGCGCCGGACTCGGCGAGCAGCTCGACGATGCGCTTCTGGGCCTGCTTGACCGTGAGCCCGGCGAGCTCGGCATAGGGGCCGTCGGCAGCGACGTCGGCCGGCGGCCGGGCCGCGATCCGGCCGTCGCGCCCGACGATGCTGCGCACCGGCAGGTCGAGCTCGCGCCACCAGGTCACATCGGTGAGGTCGCCGAAGGTGCAGATCATCGCGATCCCCGAGCCCTTGTCCGGGTCGGCCAGCTCGTGGGCGATGACCGGCACCTCGACGCCGAACAGGGGCGTGCGGACCGTCGTACCGAAGCGCGGCTGGTAGCGGACGTCGCCGGGGTGAGCGACCAGCGCCACGCAGGCCGGCAGCAGCTCGGGGCGGGTGGTCTCGATGGCGATGTCGTCGAAGAGCAGGCGGTGGTAGGCGCCGGGGACTTCGCGGTCCTCGAGTTCGGCCTGGGCGACGGCGGTCCGGAAGTCGACGTCCCACAGGGTCGGCGCCTCGGCGGAGTAGGCCTCGCCGCGGGCCAGGTTGCGCAGGAAGCCGCGCTGGGCGGCCCGCCGCGCCGCGCTGCCGATCGTGACGTAGGACTGCTGCCAGTCGACGGACAGACCGAGCCGGCGGAACAGGTCCTCGAAGGCCCGCTCGTCCTCGGTCGTCAGCCGCTCGCAGAGCTCGATGAAGGTCCGCCGGCTCACCGCCTCCGGCTGCTTCGGCGGCTCCGCCGGCGGCTGGTACGACGGGTCGTAAGGCGCCGACGGGTCGCAGCGGACGCCGTAGTAGTTCTGCACCCGTCGTTCGGTGGGCAGCCCGTTGTCGTCCCAGCCCATCGGGTAGAAGACGGTCCGTCCGCACATCCGCTGGTAGCGGGCGATCAGGTCGGTGTGGGTGTAGGAGAACACGTGCCCGACGTGCAACGAGCCGCTCACCGTCGGCGGTGGCGTGTCGATCGAGTAGACCTCGGCGCGGGTGGCCGTGCGGTCGAACCGGTAGACGCCGTCGCGCTCCCAGGCGGCCAGCCACTTGGCCTCGAGCCCGTCCAGGGTCGGTCGCTCGGGCATGCCGGTAGCGCCTGCAGTGGCGCCGGTGAGTGTGCTGGTCACGCGATCGATCCTACGGAAGGTCGGATTGACCGGGCGCTGCGCCGGATCCGCCTGTCGTGATCGGGCAACGGGCGGCGTACCCGCAGGTTGCCAGCGCCGGCGCGGGTAGGGCCCACACGGACTCATCACTCTCGGCGCGGGAACCACCCGATTGCCGACAGAGAACTGAAACCGCCCGAAGGCGTACTGCCGGCCCGAGTCGGGTCAGGCGGACTTCTCGCGACGCTCGCGCTTGGGAGCCGCCTCGCGCGGCACCAGCGTCGGGTTGACGTGCTCGAGCACCACCTCGCGGGTGATCACGCAGCGGGCGACGTCCTTGCGGCTCGGGATGTCGTACATCACCGAGAGCAGCACCTCTTCCATGATCGCGCGAAGGCCACGCGCGCCGGTCCCCCGCAGGATGGCCTGGTCGGCGATCGCCTCCAGCGCGTCCTCGGAGAACTCCAGCTCGACCCCGTCGAGCTCGAAGAGCTTGCCGTACTGACGGACGAGGGCGTTGCGCGGCTCGGTCAGAATGCGGATCAGGGCCTCGCGGTCGAGGCTGTGCACGCTGGTGATCACCGGCAGCCGGCCGATGAACTCCGGGATCATACCGTACTTGAGCAGGTCCTCGGGCATCACGTCGGCGAAGACGTCGGAGCTCAGCGCCTCGTGCTTGGAGTGCAGAACGGCACCGAAACCGAGGCCCTTCTTGCCGATCCGGCCGTCGATGACCTTCTCGAGTCCGGCGAACGCGCCCCCGACGATGAACAGCACGTTGGTGGTGTCGATCTGGATGAACTCCTGGTGCGGGTGCTTGCGGCCGCCCTGCGGCGGCACCGACGCAGTGGTGCCCTCGAGGATCTTCAGCAGCGCCTGCTGGACGCCCTCGCCGGAGACGTCGCGGGTGATCGACGGGTTCTCCGACTTCCGGGCGATCTTGTCGACCTCGTCGATGTAGATGATCCCTGTCTCGGCCTTCTTGACGTCGTAGTCGGCCGCCTGGATGAGCTTGAGCAGGATGTTCTCGACGTCCTCGCCGACGTAGCCGGCCTCCGTGAGTGCGGTGGCGTCGGCGATGGCGAACGGGACGTTGAGCATCTTGGCCAGCGTCTGGGCCAGCAGCGTCTTGCCGCAGCCGGTCGGGCCCAGCAGCAGGATGTTGGACTTGGCCAACTCGACCTCGGCCTTGTCGCTGCTGCCGGCCTGCACGCGCTTGTAGTGGTTGTAGACAGCCACCGAGAGCGTTTTCTTGGCCGTCTCCTGGCCGATCACGTAGCCGTCGAGGAACTCGTAGATCTCCTTCGGCTTCGGCAGCTCGTCCCACTTGAGCTCGGCCGACTCGGAGAGCTCCTCTTCGATGATCTCGTTGCAGAGGTCGATGCACTCGTCGCAGATGTAGACGCCGGGACCGGCGATCAGCTTCTTGACCTGCTTCTGCGACTTGCCGCAGAAGGAACACTTGAGCAGGTCCCCGCCGTCACCGATGCGTGCCACCGCTCGACCTCTTCCTTCCGGCCACCTTGGGGGTGCCGGTCGTCGGGACCCGGCTGCAGACCTGCTGCGATCGACGGTACAGCGGAAAGGTCCCGATGGGACCCCTTATCGGGCTAGCGCCCCGCCGACGAGCCGGCCGACGCCAGCTTCCGGCTGGTGATCACCTCATCCACCAGGCCGTAGCTGACCGCCTCGTCGGCGGTGAGGATCTTGTCCCGCTCGATGTCGGAGCGGACCTGTGCCTCGTCGCGGCCGCTGTGTCGGGCGAGCAGCTCCTCCAGCAGCGAGCGCATCCGCAGGATCTCGCGCGCCTGGATCTCGATGTCGCTGGACTGACCTTCCCCGCCGCCCGAGGGCTGGTGGATCAGGATTCGGCTGTTGGGGAGCGCGAAGCGCTTGCCCGGCGTACCGGCAGCGAGCAGGACGGCAGCCGCCGAGGCCGCCTGTCCCATGCAGACCGTCTGGATGTCGGGCTTGACGAACTGCATGGTGTCGTAGATCGCGGTCAGCGAGGTGAACGAGCCGCCGGGTGAGTTGATGTAGATCACGATGTCGCGGTCAGGGTCACTCGACTCCAGGCACAGCAGCTGTGCCATCACGTCGTTGGCGGAAGCGTCGTCGATCTGTACGCCGAGGAAGATGATCCGCTCCTCGAACAGCTTGGTGTAGGGGTCGAACGTGCGGTAACCGCCGTCACGGGTCCGCTCGTAGAACTGCGGAAGCACATAGCGGGAGCTGGGCACGTCGAGCGAGGACCCGGTGGGCCCGGCGGCTGGCATCTGGACTGACATCTGAGCTCTTCCGTCGGAGGGGGCGGAGCGGACTAGGAGACGGCGCCGGCGGAGGGAACCTGCTGCGCGGTGGCGACGACCTTGTCGACGAAGCCGTAGTCGCGGGCCTCCTCGGCCGTGAACCAGCGGTCACGGTCGGAGTCGCGCTCGATCTGCTCGATCGTCTGACCCGTGTGGAAGGCGATCCGCTCCTGCATCGTGCGCTTGGTGTAAAGCATCTGCTCGGCCTGGATCGCGATGTCGGAGGCGGTCCCCCCGATGCCACCGGAGGGCTGGTGCATCATGATCCGCGCATGCGGCAGCGAGAACCGCTTGCCGGTGGCGCCGGCGCAGAGCAGGAACTGCCCCATCGATGCGGCCAGCCCCATCGCGACGGTGGCTACGTCGTTCTCGACGTACTGCATCGTGTCGTAGATCGCCATGCCGGCCGAGACCGAGCCGCCCGGTGAGTTGATGTAGAGGTAGATGTCGCGGCCCGGGTCCTCGGCGGCGAGCAGCAGGAGCTGCGCGCAGATGGTGTTGGCCATCTGGTCCTCGACCACGGATCCCAGGAAGATGATCCGCTCGCGGAGCAGCCGGTTGAAGACGGAGTCGTCGAGGCTCATCCCGGTGTTGCCCGGGATCCGCCCGGTCGCCGGTAGCGAGAGCGAGGGTCGGAGGAGCGTCACGCGGGGCCTGCTTTCACGTCGAGGAGACAGAAGTGCCGTTCGGGCGCCGGCCTCCCGTGACGGGCCGACGTAGGGACAGTAACGCCGGGCCCTGACGATTCGGTCCTGGTCGGCGCCGGTGTTCGCTGTCGGCGCACGGCCGGGCTCAGGCGGGCGGCTGCGCCTCGGCAGCGGCGTCCACGCCCGACTCGCCGCCCCCCTCAGCACCCGTCCCGGCACCTGTCTCGGCATCCGTCTCGTCAGCCGTCTCGTCGCCGGACCCCCCACCCGGCTCGTCCGCCGACCGCAGGGCGGCCAGGTCGACCGGCCGCCCCGAGGCGTCGGTGACGATGGCAGCCTCCAGGACGGTGGCGAGGGCCTTGCCCCGGCGTACCTCCGAGACGAGGGCGCCGAGCTGACCCGCCTCGACGACGCGCCTGGCGTAGTCGTCGGGCGCGACACCGGCCCGTTGCGCCCGGCGTACGACGAGCTCGCTGAGCTCGGCCTCGGTGATGCCGAGCTCCTCCTTGTCGGCCACCGCGTCCAGCAGCAGCTGGCTCTTAACGGCCTCGGCAGCACTGGCGGCGAGCTCGGCCTCGAACTCCTCCTCCGACTGACCCGAGCTTTCGACGTAGCCCTCCCACGTCAGCCCGGCCTGCTCCAGCTGCTCCTGCATGTTGTGTCGGCGCCAGTGCGCCTCGTCCTCGACCGCCGACGCCGGCAGCGGTACGTCGACAGCCGCGAGCAACGCCTCGAGCACCTTGTCCCTGGCCTGCACGCCCTGCTGGAGGCGCTTGACCCGCTCGAACCGGGTCCGGTAGTCGGCGCGCAGCTCCTCGAGCGTGTCGAACTCGCTGGCCGTCTGAGCGAACTCGTCGTCGAGCTCGGGCAGGTCCTTGGCCTTGACCGAGCGCACGGTGACCTCGACCTGTGCGGCACGGCCGGCGTACTCCCCTGCCACCAGGTCGGTCTCGAAGGTCCGCGACCCGCCCTCGGCGAGCCCGGGCAGTGCCTCGTCCAGACCCGGCAGCATCGAGCCACTGCCGACCTCGTAGGACAGGCCGGCCGTCTCGGCTCCGGGCACCGGCTCCCCGTCGACGGTGGCCGCGATGTCGATCGAGACGTAGTCACCGGCCTCGGCTGCCCGGTCGACGACCTGCAGGACGGCGAACCGGTCGCGAAGCGTCGCGATCTGCTCCTCCACCTCGCTGTCGACCACCTCGACGTCGTCCACCGTGACGGCGATCCCGTCGTACGCCGGGAGCTCGACCGTCGGCAGCACGTCGACCTCGGCGGTGAACACGAGCTGGCCGCCGTCGGCGAAGTCGGTGACGTCGACGGCCGGGTGACCGAGTACGGAGATCTCGTTCGCCTTCACGGCGTCGCCGTAGAAGCGCGGAATCGCCTCCTGGACCGCCTCTTCGAGCACGACACCGCGACCGACCCTCTGATCGAGCACCCGGGGTGGCACCCGGCCCGGCCGGAAGCCCTGCACCCGGACCTGCAGGCCGATCTTCTTGTACGCCGCGTCCAGGCTCGGCCGGAGCTCGTCGAACGGCACCTCGACGGTGAGCTTGACGCGGGTCGGGCTCAGCGTCTCGACGGCGCTCTTCACGGGTGTGCTCTCCTCGGGGGGACAGGGGGTCGGGGCGGGGAGACTCGAACTCCCGATCTCCTGCACCCAAAGCAGGCGCGCTAGCCACTACGCTACGCCCCGCGGCGCCGGGTCGATCCTATCGGGTCAGGACGCCGAGACGGGTCGGTCCGAGGCCCGCGCGGGTGTAGCTCAATGGCAGAGCCCCAGCCTTCCAAGCTGGCCATGCCGGTTCGATCCCGGTCACCCGCTCCAGGTAAAGGCGCAGGTCAGCGCGACTCACATCAGGTGCCGGGTGAAAAACCGGGCAGCGTCGTCCACCTCGAACCAGGGGGCAC
>JALYXH010000120.1 GCA_030947185.1 Actinomycetota bacterium
CGGCTGCCCGGCGTACGCCGCCGGGCCCGCGCCCTGGGCGATCGGGTCGAGCGCCGACTGGTCGGCGGTCGCGGCTGGCAGCCGGCAGCGGCTCGCCTGGGCCGGGACCTGGTCGCCTTGCGGCTGCCCGGCCGGACAGCAGCCGGCTCCGGCCTCCTGCTGGCGGCCAGCTGGCTCAGCGACGGGGCGTGCCTGCTCGCGGCGTTCGAGGCCGTCGGGTCGACGCCACCGTGGCGAGGGCTGCTCCTCTGCTACTGCGCAGCAGCGCTCGTCTCGGCGCTGCCGCTGCTCCCGGGCGGGGTGGGCGTCGTGGAGGGCGGCCTGACCGTCGCACTGGTCGCATACGGCAGCGAGCGGGCGCCGGCGCTTGCTGCCGTGCTGCTCTACCGGCTGCTCAGCTTCTGGGCGCTGCTGCCCATCGGCGGTCTCGCCTACCTGCTGCTGCGGCGCGAGCCGATTGGTCCCAACTGTCCGGTTCCGAACCCCGGCCCACACGAGCCGAGCACACGGTAGGGTCGCCTCTTCCGACCGACGGAACCGACGGAGAGGTGCAGATGGTGGCTCGGCGCTGGCTGACCATCGGCATCGCCCTGACCGCTGTAGCGACGATGATCGGCGCGCTCACGGTCCTGCTCGTCTCCCCCGCCCGCTTTCCCGCGCCAGCGGCCGCCCCCGAGGCGCAGGCCCTGCTCCGGACGACGGCCGAACAGTCCCCCCGCACGGCGCCGGCGCCGCGGTGGGACGCCCGACTGGGTGAGTACGTCGGCGGCCCCGCTGACGGCCTCGCCGAGGACGCCGTCGAACCGGTCCAGCAGGCGCCGGTGACCGCAGCCCCCGTGGCGCCGCTGCGCGACCTGGTCGAGGCCGACGTGGTCGTCACGACGACTGCGACACTGCCGGCCGAGACGGTCAGCCAGCTCCGGGCCGCGACCGGCGTCAGCACGCTCACTCTCGTCGCGACGGGTGCGGTCCAGGTGCAGGGCAAGGCGGCGACCGCGATCGGCGTGGACCCATCGGAGTTCCGCGCCTACACACCTCGGCCGACGGCCAGCTCGGACCCGCTCTGGGAGAGCCTGGCCCGCGGCGAGCTGGCAGCCTCGTTCGACATGGGCCAGCAGCTGTCCCTCCCCCTCGGCGCGACCGTCGGCGTCGCGGGGCAGCAGACCCGACCCGTTCGGGTGGGGGCTTTCGCCACCGTCGGCCTCCCCAAGATCGATGTCGCGGTGTCCCGCGAGCGCGCCGAATCCCTGGGCCTGGCGCCGGACGCCGGCGTGGTCCTCAGCGCTCCGCACGCCGACCTGCAGGCCCTGCGCGCCAAGGTCACCCAGATCGTCGGGGCGAGTGCGGTGGTCTCGCTGGTGCACCCTCCGACGCTCGTGCCGACGAGCGCGGCGGGGAGCTACCTCACCAACGGCCAGCTCGCGACGGTGCTGGCCACGGCGACGAGCCGCCTCGGCCTGCCCTACGTGTGGGGTGCCACCGGTCCGAACGCCTTCGACTGCTCCGGCCTGACCGGGTACGCCTTCCATGCCATCGGCATCGAGCTGCCGCGCACGGCGGCCGAGCAGATGCAGACCGGCCCGCTGATCTCGCTGGCCGCGGCCCGCCCGGGTGACCTGCTGTTCTGGGCCAACGACCCCAACGCCCCCGGATTCGCCGACCACGAGGCGCTCTACCTGGGCGACAACAAGATGATCGTGGCGCCGCACACCGGCGACGTGGTGAAGATCCGCGACGTCTACCTCACGAACTTCCTCGGTGCGGTCCGGGTCGACCCGCGGGCAGTTCGGGCGACCGGTGGCGCGCGCTGGTAGGCCCAGCGCTCAGGCAGTGAGCCGATAGGTCAGCCGACCGCCAGCTCCACCAGCCGGCCCAGTGCCAACAGTCCTTCCTCGCCGTACGCCGGGCCGACCAGCTGCAGGCTCCCCGGCAGCGGGCCGGCGGAGGGGACCGGCATCGCCAGCGCGGGGTGACCGCCGAGGTTGACCGCAGCGGTGGCAGCGATGAGCTCGTGGGCTGCCACGTCGTCGAGGGTGGGCGGGAACGCCGTCATCGTCGGCAGCGCGATGGCCTGCACCCGGTCGAAGACGACGGCGAGCTCAGCCCGCCAGTCGGCCCGGGTGCGCTCGTCGGCGGCCACCCGCTCGGCCGGGAAGTCCTGCCCGGCGCGGAGACGGGCCGCCACATCCGCGCCGACGCGCTCCGGAGCGGAGGCGAGCAGGCGCCCGTCGTTGGCCCAGGCCTCGACCACGATGACCCGCCGAGCGGCCCGGTGGGCGGCCGTCCACCCGGGCAGCCGCACCTCGACGACCTCGATCCCGGCAGCGGCCAGCGCCTCGTCGACGGCAGCCTCCAACACCGGGTCGGCGCCGAGGCCGCGAAACCGCCCGACCACGGGCCGCGTTGCCGGCGGCAACGGGGCGAAGCCCGGCTCGAGCAGCCGCATGCCGAGCTCCAGGCCGGCGATGTCGCGGGCCAGCGGGCCGACACTGTCCAGGCTCTGCGCCAGCGGCCAGACGCCGTCGACCGGTACCCGCCCGTGCGTGGTCTTGAGGCCGGCCACCCCGCAGCAGGCCGCCGGGATCCGGACCGATCCTCCCGTGTCGGTGCCGTAGCCCACCTCGGCGGCACCTGTTGCCACCGCGACGGCACTGCCGCTGGACGAGCCACCGGGTACGCGCTGGCCGTCGAGCGGGTTGACCGGCGTACCGAACCAGGGGTTGACGCCGGAGGAGCCGAAGGCCAGCTCGTGCAGGTTGGTCTTGCCCACCAGTCGCGCGCCGGCCGCCCTCGCGCCGGCCAGGCAGGCGGCATCGGCGGCGGCGGGAGTCGCGGTGTCTGCCAGCGCGGCGCAGCCGGCCGTCGTGGGCACCCCGCGGACGTCGATCAGGTCCTTGACGGCGAGCGTCGGGCCTTCGCCCGGTTCGGACATCGCGGTGATGAACGTGGCCACTCGGCGCACGCTACAGCGCAACACCACGACGCCGGCACAACGACAGCGGAGCCGCCCCCGAGGGGACGGCTCCGCTGGTGGGGCTGGGTGGAGCTACGCGTTGGAGAGCTCTTTCGCGAGGTCCTCGATGCGGACCTGCGCGGTGGTGGAGACACCCTTGCGGTTCTTGTTCTCCAGCTCGTAGGCCAGGATCGCGCGAACGTCCGACGCCCTGGTGAGCTTGTTGATCGCCTTGTCGGCGTTCTCGGCCGACAGGTCGTCGTAGCCCTTGATCGGCAGCTCGTCCGAGGACAGGACGCCGAGGTTGGACCGGGTGCGGTGCACGGTGTCGGCGGTCTTCTTGTCGCCGTCCTTGCGCGCCTCCTGCTCGCTGCGCTTGAGCGCCGCGTTACGACCAGCGGTGACAACCTCGACCGCGGAGTCCCGCAGCTGGCGGGCCTTGTCGACGTTCTCCTCAACGTTGTTCGCTGCCTTGGCCTTCGCCTTGCGGGCGAGGGCGAACGCACGGTTCACACTGCCGGCAAGCTGACGCGACGGCAGCGCGGCGAAGCGGATGCCGGCGCTGACCGCAACCTGGGTCGGGGTCGGCCGGATGTCGGCCGGGCCGCCGACAGCAACCTCGGCGAGCCGGATGTTGATCCAGTCGATGGTCTCGCCGTGGGCGTTGACGAGGCGCTCCGCCAGCTTGGCGGTCTTGGTCTCGTCAGCGGTCTCCGCAAGCACCTTCAGGAACCGGGCGCGGTCCTGCAGCTGGTGCTCCAGGGCGAGGTCGCCCAGCAGCGCCGTGGTGAAGGTCTGGCCCTGCTCGACGGTCGCCTTGGCGGTCGCGTTGGCGCGGCCGATCGCGGTGCCGACGACGTCCGGGACGCCGCCGAGGTCGACGATGGCCTGCCGCAGGGAGGCGGCGCGGTCGCTGCACTTCTGCGCGTTGCGGGCGAGCTCGCGCTCGACAGTCTTGTTCGTGGCCTGCACGCGGCGAGTCTGGGCAATCATTGCCTCGGTCTCGGTGAGCCGGTGCAGGATGATGAGCTCCGGAAGGAGCTTGCTGGTAGAGCTAGCCATAAGAGATGAAACCCTTCGAGTAGTTCGCTTTCCGGACAAGGTGTTCCTGCCCTGTGCTAGCCGCAGCAAGCGCATCTGCTAGCACCAACCATGTGACCTCGCTCACAGCGATACTGGAGGGCCGCCCCGTCCCCTCGCGCATCGAGGACTACGCCGTCATCGGCGACACGCACACGCTCGCGCTGGTCGGCCTAGACGGGTCGATCGACTGGCTCTGCCTCCCCCGGTTCGACTCCGGGGCGTGCTTCGCCGCGCTGCTGGGCGACGAGCGCAACGGCCGATGGCAGGTCACGCCGAAGGGCCCGATTCGCTCCGTCCGCCGCCGCTACCTGCCGCAGACGCTCGTCCTCGTGACCGAATTCGTCACCCCGGACGGGGTGGTGCGGGTCACCGACTGCATGACGCCCCGCACCCACAACCCCGACGTCATCCGGGTCATCGAGGGGGTCCAGGGGCAGGTGGCCATGCGGGTCGAGCTGCGTATGCGCTTCGACTACGGCCACATCACCCCGTGGGTGCGCAAGAACGACGGATGGCTGTGCGCGGTCGGTGGACCCGATGCCCTGTGGCTCGACGGCGATGTCGAGCTGACCGGCGAGAACCTCCAGTCGGTCGCCGACTTCTCCATCGCTGCCGGTGAGCGGCGGGCGATGCGGCTGACGTGGAAGGCCGCCCACGAGGGACCGCCGCAGCGGATGGTCGACCTCCGCCGGGGGGTGCAGGAGACCGAGCGGTGGTGGCGGGAGTGGATCGGGCACTCGACGTACGACGGGGAGTGGGGCGAGGCCGTCGAGCGTTCGCTGATCACCCTGAAGGCGCTGACCTACAGCCCCACCGGGGCGATCGTCGCTGCCGGCACCACGTCGCTGCCGGAAGCGCTCGGCGGCGTGCGCAACTGGGACTACCGCTACTCGTGGCTTCGCGACGCGACGTTCACCTTGATGTCGCTGCTGCATGCCGGTTTCGCCCAGGAGGCGCAGGCCTGGCGGGAGTGGCTGCTGCGGGCGGTGGCCGGCGACCCGGCCGACATGAAGATCATGTACGGACTGCGCGGCGAGCGGCGGCTGACCGAGGCGACCCTCGGCTGGCTGGCCGGCTACGAGGGCGCCGCACCGGTCCGGATCGGCAACGCGGCGCACGAGCAGTTCCAGCTCGACGTCTACGGCGAGGTGATGGACGCCCTGCACCAGTCGCGCCGGCACGGGCCGCCGGCCGACGACCAGGCCTGGGCGGTCCAGCGGTCGCTGATGGAGTTCCTGGAGTCGAGCTGGATGGACGCCGACGACGGCATCTGGGAGATGCGCGGACCGAGGCGCAACTACACCCACTCGAAGGTGATGGCCTGGGTGGCGGCCGACCGCGCGGTACGGGCGGTGGAGGAGTTCGACCTCGACGGACCGGCCCGGCGCTGGCGCCGGCTGCGCAAGGAGATCTTCGACGAGGTCTGCGCGAAGGGCTTCGACGCCGACCAGGGCAGCTTCACCCAGTACTACGGCAGCGCCGAGCTCGACGCGGCACTGCTGCTCATCCCGCTGGTCGGCTTCCTGCCGGCCAAGGACCGGCGCATGCGCGGGACGGTGGCCGCCATCGAGCGCAACCTGACCCGGGACGGGTTCGTCTACCGCTACCGCCCCGACGAGGGCGGCGACTCGGTCGACGGGCTGCCCGGGACCGAGGGCGCCTTCCTGGCCTGCAACTTCTGGCTGGCCGACAACCTGGCGATGCAGGGCCGCCGGGACGAGGCGCGACGGGTCTTCGAGCAGCTGCTCGCCATCCGCAACGACGTCGGACTGCTGGCGGAGGAGTACGACCCGGTCGCCCGGCGCCAGGTGGGCAACTTCCCCCAGGCCTTCTCGCACGTGCCACTGATCAACACCGCACGCGGGCTGTCGCAGGACTCGTCGGCCCTCACACGGCACCAGCCCAAGCGGCGCCAGCCGGGCCGGGCAGCTACGTCCGGGGCGGCTGGGCCGGGAGCGCCTGCGTCGGGGCGTCGACCTCGGCGTTGAGCGCCGGCGTACC
>JALYXH010000135.1 GCA_030947185.1 Actinomycetota bacterium
GCCCAGGCCTGCAGCCCGATGCCGAAGGCGGCCTGCCCGGCGCCGGCGACGGCAGCCTCGCGCTCGACCACCTCGCCCGGCGTGGCGTTCCCGACCCCCACCATGCCCAAGGCGCCCGCCGCCGAGACCGCAGCCGCCAGTCGGCCACCGCTCACCCCGGCCATCGGCGCGCTCACGATGGGGGCGCTGAGGGACAGTGCGCGGGTCAGCCATGTTTCGAGCACGGGTAGGAGTCTGCCGCAGGACCCACTTCGTGCGGTCCGCGACAAGCACGCGAGAGGCGACGAGATGACGAGCTGGCGACCCGAGGACATCGGCAACCTGGACGGCCGGGTCGCCGTCATCACCGGGGGCAACTCCGGCATCGGCCTCGAAGCAGCCCGGATGCTGGCCGACGCCGGCGCGCACGTGGTGCTGGCGTGTCGCGACCCGCAGCGGGCCGAGCAGGCCAAGGCGCAGGTGACCGCCGGCGGGCGGGGCGGTGCCTCGCTCGGCCAGCTGGACCTCGCCGACCTCGACTCGGTGGCTGCCTTCGCCAAGCACCTGGCCGCCGAGCACGACCGGGTCGACCTGCTGGTCAACAACGCCGGGGTGATGGGTGGCCCCTTCCAGACCACCGCGCAGGGCTTCGAGCGGCAGATGGGGACCAACCACATCGGACACTTCTCGCTGGCGGCTCAGGTGTGGCCGCTGCTGACCGCCGCCCCGTCCGGACGGCTGGTCGTGATCTCGAGCATCGCCGCGCGTGGCGGCCGCCTCACACCGGCGACGACCCGCGACGATCTCGTCGCCCCGGCGCCGTACGAGCAGCAGGCCGTCTACGCCAACACCAAGCAGGCCAACCTGCTCTTCGCCCAAGAGCTGCACCGTCGGTCGGCGGCGGCCGGCGCCGGTGTGGCCGTGCTGGCCGCGCACCCGGGGGTCAGCAAGACCAGCCTGTTCGGCCGCCAGCTGCAGGAGCGGGGCGCCGGCTGGCTCGTCCCCGCGGCTGAGCTGGCGATGTCGCTGGTCCTCCAGTCGGCCCAGGCGGGGGCCCTGCCCACGGTCCGAGCGGCCACCGACCCGGGCGCGACCAGCGGCTCGTTCGTCGGGCCGAACCTGTTCGGCCAGGTCAGAGGCGGGCCCGAGCTGCTCGAGGTCTACCCGACCGGCAGCGACCCGGCGACCGCCGCGCGCCTGTGGCAGCTCACCGAGGAGCTGCTCGGCTCCCCGTTCCGGGTCTGAGGCCTCGGCTACCCTGACGCCGTGATAGCCGAGGCTCTCTACGTCGACGAGCAGGTCGTGTCCGAGCAGACCGGCTGGCTGCTCAAGCCCGAGGGAGCGTGCAAGGGAGAGCGCTGCGTCCCGCTGCCGGCCGGGTCCCGCCGCGACGGTCAGGTCGACGTGCGCGTGCTGTCCGAGCGGCTGCGGATGCCGCTCGTGCACGACGAGCAGCGCGGCCTGTGGGCGCTGGGTCCGGAGTCGGGCGGCCACGCGCTCACCGACGCCGAGGCGCCCGACCTGGTGCTGCCGGACCTGGCCGGCCAGCCGGTCGCGCTGTCCTCGCTTCGGGGCCGCAAGGTGCTCATCGCAGCGTGGGCGAGCTGGTGAGGCTGCCGCCTCGACCTGCCGGTCTGGCAGGCCCTGCGCACTGAGCTCCAGCCGGCGGGCTTCGAGATCTACAGCGTCGCGATGGACACCGGCGGTGCCGATGCCGCCCGCAAGTGGGTAGAGCGCGCCGACGTCGACTTCCCGGTTGTCGTCGACGTCGAGCACCGGCTCGGCGCACTGTTCGGGGTGGCCAACGTCCCCAGCGGCATCTGGGTGGACGAGGCCGGCGTGATCGTCCGGCCGCCCGAGACGGCGTACCCGGCTCGGCCGGTCTTCGTCGACCTCGACCTCGACGACCCGGCAGTGACGGCCCGGTTCACCGCTGCCGAGATCACCCGCTTCCGTGTCGTGACGCCGTTGACGGCGCGGATGCGCATCGACCCGGAGACCTACGTCGCCGCGTTGCGCGACTGGGTGGCACACGGTTCGGCCAGCCGCTACGCGCTGCCTCCGGAGGAGGTGCTGAGCCGGTCCAGGCCACGCCCGGTCCAGGAGGCGCAGGCAGCGGCGGCCTTCGAGCTCGGCCAGCACCTGCACCGGCGCGGCGACAAGCTAGGAGCGGTTCAGTGGTTCCGGGAGAGCCATCGGCTCCAGCCCGACAACTGGACCTACCGGCGGCAGGCCTGGAGCCTGGTCGACCCGCGCCAGGGACCGACCGCGGAGTACGACTCGGACTGGGCCAGCGAGGTACGCCGGACCGGGCCGGAGAACTACTACGCACCGCTGCAGATGGACCCGCCGTGACGCTGTGAACCCAACCGGAAGAGGCACCTGATGGCGCGACTCCCGCTCGTGGACTCCGACGACCCGACCGCAGACCCGCTGGCCCGCCAGGTCCTGAAGGCAACGGCCGCCGCACGCGGTCGCAGCGTCGACCCCAACGTCTACCGGGCGATTGCCAACCACCCCGAGGCGCTGCAGGCGATGGTCGCGTTCGGCACCGTCGTCTACTTCGAGAACTCGATGACGCCGGCGCAGCGCGAGCTGGCCTACCTGACCGCGTCGGTCACCAACGAATGTCATTACTGAATTCCGACACATGTGCTGCTCGGTCGAGCAGCCGGTCTGACCGAGGACAAGCTCGCCCACCTGGGCGACGACCCGCTGCCGGAGGGCGTGTACGAGCCGTCAGAGGCGGCGATCGTGCGCTACGCGCAGAAGGCCACCCGGATGGCGACGATCGACGACTCGACGTACGGCGCGCTCCGCGAGCACTTCGACGAGAAGCAGATGATCGAGATCTGCATGACCGTCGGCCTGAGCAACCTGATCAACCGCTTCCACGCGACCTTCCTGACCGAGGTCGACCCGCAGACGCAGGAGGCGCTAGCCCCGAGCTGTCCGCTCTCCTATCCCGAGGTCCCCGTCGACGCGTGATCAGCCGGCTGCCCGCTTAGCCAGGTCAGGTGGGAAGGCGCCGGCGTCGATGCAGCGCGCCGACCAGGCGTCGAGCCGGCTGACGATGCCCTCCAGGTGGCTACCGAGAGCCTCGACCAAGGGCTGTTCCTGCGCGTCGGTCACTGCCTCGATCGCGGCGCGCGCCTGCCGGCCGGAGAGGGTCAGCTCGGCGTCGGCCAGCCACCCGCGCGCCTCCAGGCGCTCGACGCCGGCTGCTACCTGCTCCGGCGCCCAGCCCCGGCTGGCCGTGTAGGCGCCGAGGGGGTAACCGACGCTGAGCTCCGTCAGGATGTTGGCCTCGACCGGGCCGAGCCCGGCTGCAGCCACCGCCACGGTGTGGCTGTCGCCGCGGTGCTCGCGCAGCAGCTCGCAGGCCCGCCACAGCCGCCCGGCCGGCGTACCCGGCCAGGGCCGGGACAGCAAGCCGGCGAAAAGGGGGCGGCCCATGGGCTCGCCGAGCACGACGGCGGCCGCCATCCGGTCGGCGACCGGGGCGATGTCCTCTCCGGCAAGCACCTCGCCGAGGCTCGCCTCGGTCGCGGCGTCGCGCGTCGCGATCATCTGCTCCAGGCTGGCGTGGGCACGGCCCTGCTCGACCATCTCGGTCATCAGCCCTGTCTCGAACCACGCGAACGCCGACGCGACGACGGCCGGGCTGGCGTTGCCCAGCGCAGCTGCCCGGCCCCAGATGTAGCCGGTGAGGAAATTCAGCCCCAGCGCGGCGTGCCGCTCGTTGGTGAGCGGGCTCCAGACCGAGTGCATGGCGATGGGCTCGGCCGCGTCGCGTAGCCGGCGCGCCGGTCCACCGCTCTCGACCACGTCCGGGACCGGCGTACCGGGCGGGTTGGGCGCAAAGAACGCTGCGCGGGCGGCGGCGTAGTCCATGGGGCGCTCCTGGGTCGGCGCGGCGTCGGGCCGGCGCCGAGTCTGGCACCGCACCGCCGCGGCGGGCAGAGTGTCGGGTATGAGCCTGCCGGACGGGATCGTCGCCGTCGTACGCCGAGAGTGCCCCACTTGCGTGCTGGTGGCCCCGGTGCTGGGCGAGCTGGCCGAGCGCACCACCTTGACCGTCTACAGCCAGGACGACGCGACGTTTCCCGATGCACTGCCGGGCGTCGTCGACGACACGTCGCTCGCGGTGTCCTACGGCCTGGACCTCATCACCGTGCCGACCCTGGTCAAGGTCGAGGCCGGCGAGGTGGTCGGCCGGCTGGAGGGCTGGCTGCGGCCCGACTGGGAAGCCTTCACAGGCGTCTCCGGCCTGGGTGCCGGGCTGCCCGAGTACCGCCCCGGCTGCGGCTCGCGCACGCTCGACCCCGGTATGGCCGAGGAGCTCGAGATCCGCTACGGCGGGCGCACGCTGCGCTCGCGCCGGGTCGAGCTGGCCGAGCTGGAGGACGAGCACGAGGCGCTGTTCGACCGCGGCTGGAGCGACGGGCTGCCGGTCGTGGCTCCGACGGAGGCCCGGGTACTCCGGATGCTCGCCGGCACGACGCGGGCACCCGAGGAGGTGGTGGCCGTCGTACCGCCCGACCTGGTCGAGTGCACCGTCGAGAAGGTGGCGGTCAACGCGGTGCTGGCCGGCTGCAAGCCGGAGTACCTCCCCGTGGTGCTGGCCGCGGTGGAGGCGGCCTGCTCCGATGCGTTCAACGTGCACGGGCTGCTCGCCACGACGTACTTCTCCGGGCCGGTGATCGTCGTCAACGGCCCGATCCGGCGCGCCATCGGCATGAACAGCGGCGGCAACGTCCTGGGCCAGGGCAACCGGGCCAACCTGACGATCGGGCGGGCGCTCCAGCTGGTCGTCCGCAACGTCGGCGGCGGCCGGCCCGGCGGAGTCGACCGCGCCACGATGGGCAACCCGGGCAAGCTGTCGTTCTGCTTCGCCGAGGACGAGGAGGGCTCGCCGTGGGAGCCGCTGTCGGTGTCCCGCGGCGCGCCACAGGGGCGCTCGGCACTGACGCTGTTCGCCGGCGAGGGCTCCCGGGGCATCACCGACCAGCAGTCGCGTACGCCGGAGTCGCTGGCCCGGTCCCTCGCGGCCGGGCTGCGCTCGGTCAGCCACCCCAAGCTGCCGCTCGGCTTCGACGCGCTGCTGGTCGTCTCGCCCGAGCACGCCCGCACCTTCCGGACGGCCGGCTGGACCCGCGAGCGGCTGGTCGACGAGTTCGGCGCCCTGCTGCTGCTGCCCGCGGAGGAGGTGGTCCGCGGTGCCGGCGGGATCGCGGAGGGGGTAGCGCCGGAGGCCCTCGCTGCCCTCGGTGGTGGCCCGGTGCCGAAGTTCCGCCCCGGCGGCCTGCTCGTCGTGCATGCCGGCGGCCGAGCCGGGATGTTCTCGGCGGTCATCGGTGGTTGGGTGAACGGAGCAGCCGGCAGTGACCCGGTGACTGTCGAGATCGACGCACCGGCGCAAGCCACAACGGAGGTGGGCCCGTGACACGCGTCGTACTCGACCCGACGAGCGAGCGGGTGGTGGCCGGACGGGCCCGCCGCGAGCGGCTGGCCTCCCTGGACGGACGGCGGGTGGCGCTGCTGGACATCTCCAAGCCGCGCGGCGACGTCTTCCTCGACCGGCTGGAACAGCGGCTCACCGAGCGCGGGCTGGCCGTTTCGCGCTATCGCAAGCCGACCTTCGCCAAGCCTGCCCCGGTCGACCTCCGGCACGAGATCGCGACGTCCTGCGAGGTGGTCATCGAGGCCCTCGCCGATTGAGGCTCGTGCACGTCGTGCAGTGTGCACGACATCACCGACTTCGAAGGTCGCGGCCTGGTGGGCGTGTTCGTGGCCTCCGCCGAGTTCGTGGACGCCGCTGCCGCCCAGTCGACCGCGCTCGGCTACGAGCCGGCGGCAGTCTTCCTCCCGCACCCCATCCAGGACCGGACCGACGAGGAGATGCGGGCCCTAGCCGACGAGGCGGTGGAGCAGGTCGTGGCGGCTCTCGTGCGGCCGGCGTAAGCCGAGCCGGCGCTAGGTAAGCAGATCAGCACCTCGAGGGCGGGTACAACCCTGCTGGACCCGGGAACAACTCCGGCTGACCGATCCATCGACCTCCTGGAGTGATCGTGACCGAGGACACCCGCCTCCCCGACGAGCTCAGCAGCGACGAGCTGGCCACCCAGGAGGGCGAGCAGCTGCCCGACCGCGAGCAGATGTCGCTGGTGAACGCCAACGTGGCCGCCCCCATCAACGCGGCCGTCGCACTGAACGCGCTGTCCGACCACTCAACCGCCGCCGCCGCCGCGACGCAGAACGCGCCGATCACGCAGTCGAACTAGCTCCATCGCGCCGTACCGAGGCGGAGTGGCCGAACGGCTGCTCCGCCTCGCTGCGTTCCCACCGCCGCGGCTTTCTACTTACGGTCTCGTAGGTTACGCTGGCGTAAGTTCCCCCTGACATCGGAGTACGCCGTGGCCACCGACCTGCTCATCGAGCTCGAGCCCGTTGTCGCCGGCGAGCTCGACCGGCACCTGTCCGTCGCCAAGGACTGGGCTCCGCACGAGTACGTCCCCTGGAGCCAGGGCCGGGACTTCGACACCGAGCCGTGGACGCCGGCCGACTCGACCCTGTCCCGGCTGGCTCAGGTGGCCTTCGAGGTCAACCTGCTCACCGAGGACAACCTGCCCAGCTACCACCGCGAGATCGCCACCCGGTTCGGCCGGGACGGCGCGTGGGGCACCTGGATCGGGCGCTGGACGGCCGAGGAGGGCCGCCATGCCCTGTGCATGCGCGACTACCTGCTCGTGACCCGAGGGGTGGACCCGGACCGGCTCGAGGAGGCCCGGATGGCGGTCATGCAGGACGGCTACGACAGCGGCGGCAAGACCCCGCTCGAGGCGCTGTCCTACGTGGCCTTCCAGGAGCTGGCCACCCGGATCGCGCACCGCAACACCGGGCGCTACACCGAGGACCCGCGGGCCGACCGGCTGCTGGCCCGCGTGGCCGCGGACGAGAACCTGCACATGATCTTCTACCGGGCACTGGTCACGGCAGCCCTCGAGATCGAGCCGTCGGAGACCGTGCGGGCCATCGTCACCGAGGTGACCGGGTTCCAGATGCCGGGCACCGGCATCCCCAACTTCACCCGCAAGGCCGCCATGATCGCCGGTGCGGGCATCTACGACCTGCGCATCCACCACGACGAGGTGATCTGGCCGATGCTGCGGCACTGGAAGCTGTTCGACCGGACTGGTCTCGACGCCGAGGCCGAGGCCGCCCGCGAGCGGCTGGCAGTCTTCCTAGGCCAGCTCGACGCCGCGGCCAGCGAGATGGACGCCCGCCGGGCCGACAAGCTGGTCCGCTCAGCCGGCTGACGGATCGGCCGGCTGACGGATCGGCCGGCTGACGCCACCGCGCTCAGCCGGTGGAGCCGAGCGCGCTCGTCCCGGTCACCGTCGGCGACGTACGCCGGCGCACCGCCGTGCCACCGGTGGGCCCGCTGCTCGAGCGGTCCTGCGGAGCGTTTCGCCGCAGCACGTGCAGGCCGCCGGCCAACGCCGCCAGGACGCCGAGGGCCAGGACGAGGACGGCCAGGTAGGCGCCGGTCGTCAACGGCCCGGCCGCGTCGGTCTTGGTCTCGCGCTGCAGGTTCTTCTTGTCGACTACGAACGGCCGGTCGAAGGATGCCGATGCGGGCACCTCGCCGATCGGGATCGCGTTGTCACGAGGAAGGAAGATCGGGACGCCGAGCACCTGTCGGCCCTGCTGGAGCCGCAGGATCGCCTTCCACTTCCCGCTCACCGGGATCGGCCGGGTGCTCTCGTAGGTGCCGTCGCCAGTCCGGCGCAGCCTGTCGACGACCGAGCCGCCGCCCTGCCAGGCGGTGATGTCGAACCACTCGGCACCCTTGGCGGCCGACGGCGGGTCGAGCTGGATCGTCGCGGCGACGGTCCGGGCCGGTGCGGGGGTCAGCTCCCGCAGGGTGACCTTCGCGTTGATCGGGCTACCGGTGGCGGTCGGAAGGGTCAGGGCGACAGCGGCCACCATCGCCGCGAACGCGGCAGCGGTGAGCAGACCGCGGGCCCGCGACTCCCGCGGCCGGCCGTCCAGCGCCGCGGCGACGGAGCCGCCTACCAGGGCTGCTGTCACGGCAGCCACGAAGCCGAGGATCGCGGCACCCGGCAGCATCGAGGACGGCCAGGCGAACCCCGCCCACACGTGCGACCAGCCCCACTCCGCGGCCAGCCCGATGGTGCCGATCCCGACGCCGGCGAGGGCCGCCTGGACCAGCGGTGCGCGAGTGCTCGTCAGCAGCCACACGCCTTCGACCACCAGCGCCTCGACGATGTACAGCGCGATGTGCATGTGGGTGCGGCCCAAGACCGGCCCGACGACCACGATGATCGGGAGCCTGATGGCGAGGTACATGGCGACCGCTGCCAGTGCCCCTCCCCGGCCCAGCCGGGCCCGCGCGGCCACCAGCCCGATGCCAGCGGCGACCATGATCAGGACCACGTCGAAGACGAGCCGGACCTGGGGCACGCTGTAGTCGAACTCGGCCTGGAACGTCGACAGGCCGACCAGGAAGGAGCCGGCGAGGCCGATCTCGTTGGCCCGCAGCAGCTTCGCCGTACGTGTCCCGGGGGTGACGGTCATGGTCCGGCGCGCCTCGACCAGCAGCACCCAACCGGCGAGTGTCGACAGCGAGGCGCCGGAGATGAGCATCAGGTGGGTGGGGCTGTAGAGGGTCACGTCCTGTCCGAAGATGCGGTGCCAGACGTCGTCGAGGGGGAACCCCAGCAGCGCGAACCCGCCGCACAAGGTCATCAGGATGCCGCCTACCGGCGCGTGCCACAGCCGTGGGAGCCGCATCGCGGCATCGCCCGGTCGCTCACGGGGCAGCGTCACCGCGAGCACGCCCGAGGCCATCACGCCGAACAGGCCGACCAGGATGAAGTAGTGGGCCGGGTTGGCCAGGGGACCGGGGTCGCGGCCCTTGTCGATGTGGATCGAGATATCCCAGTACATGCCGAACACGGCGATCAACAGGGACACCGCGAGCGCTGCGACCGGCAGGATGGCCCAGCCCGGGATGCCGCTGGCCTTCTCCATCCGCTCGGCCAGCCCACCGATCATGCTCGGGCGGCCGGTCCGGTGCCGGAACACGAACAGCGCCAGGACGGCGAGCCCCACGCCCGCGCCGGCCGTGGCGTAGACGATCTGGTCGAGCCCGGCGCCTCCGGCCGGCGGATCGCCGCCGTCCGCCAGCGCGGGAGTCG
>JALYXH010000196.1 GCA_030947185.1 Actinomycetota bacterium
CGACGGTGCTGCTGCGCCGGCTGCCCGACCGGCTGCGCTGGGCCCGCGAGGCTGGCGCCGCAGCCCGGCTGCGTGCCGGGTCGCTGAACCTCGAGCTGTTCGCGGTCCGCGCACTCGCGCAACGACCGCTGGTCGAACTGGCTCGCCTCGGCCCGGACCCGGCCGGCGCTTACCGGCGCAACGAGCCGGTGGTGGTGGAGGCGCTGGCCGGGCTGGAGCTGATGGCACTGGGCCTGCGGGCCCCGACCCCCACAAGCTCAGGCGCGGGCTAGCTCAGGTGCCGGCTAACCCCGGCCGCCGGCGGACGGCTTGGCCGGCCAGCGTGCATCGGCTGGGCGCAGGTTGGCGAACGCCTCGGCACGCGCCTGCACGGCGGCCAGGATGCCGATGACCGCCATCGAGTTGCTGATCTCGCCCCGGAAGACCCGCCGGACCGCGTCGTCCAGCGGCACCCAGGCCGAGGCCATCTCGGCCTCCTCGTCGCTGCCCGCGTAGCGCTGCTCGGCCGGGATCTCGTGGACGGCCCGGGCGAGGTAGATCCGCACCGCCTCGTCGCTCATGCCTGGCGAGTTGTAGGTGTCGACCAGCACCGCCCAGACCCGGGCCGTCAGCCCGGCCTCCTCGGCGAGCTCGCGCGCGGCCGCCTCCAGCGCGGGCTCACCCGCATGGTCGAGCAGGCCGGCCGGCAGCTCCCAGAGCCGGTCCCCCACGGGATGGCGGTACTGGTGGACGAGGAAGATCCGGTCGGCATCGTCGAGCGCGACGATGCCGACCGCGCCCGGGTGCACGACCACGTCGCGCTGCGAGACCCCGCCACCCGGCATCGAGACGATGTCGGTGCGGACCTGGATCACCTTGCCGGTGAAGACCAGGTCGGATGACCTGGTCTGGTAGGCGTGCGCACCGGGCGCCCGGCCGGCCGTGCTCGCGTCGGATCCCATGCCGGCGGCGTACCCCGGATCCGGGCTAGACGATCACCGGCGGGTCGGCCAGCTCGGCGCCCGCCAGCGCCGGCAGGGCACTGCCCCGCTGGGATGCGTGCTCGACCGCGGCGTCGACGAACGCGGTGAACAGGGGATGCGCCCGGGTCGGCCTGGACCGGAACTCCGGGTGGAACTGCGTCCCGACGAAGAACGGGTGCGCCGAGCTCGGCAGCTCGACGATCTCCACGAGTCGGCCGTCGGGCGACGTGCCCGACACGACGAGCCCAGCCTCCTCGAGTGGGCGCCGGTAGGCGTTGGCAACCTCGTAGCGATGCCGGTGGCGCTCGTCGACGTAGGGCTCGCCGTAGGCCTGCGCGGCCAGGGAGCCGGCCAGCAGCCTGGTCGGGTAGCGGCCCAGTCGCATCGTGCCGCCCATGTCCCGCTCGCCGGCGACGACGTCGCGCTGGTCGGCCATGGTGGCGATGACCGGATGGGGCGTGGCCGGGTCGAACTCGGCGGAGTTGGCGTCGGCCAGACCGGCCAGGTCGCGGGCCACCTCGATCACCATGCATTGCAGGCCCAGGCAGATGCCGAGCGTCGGGAGGCCCGTGGTGCGGGCATGCCGGATGGCACCGATCTTGCCCTCGATCCCGCGTACGCCGAAGCCACCCGGGACCAGCACCCCGTCGACGCCGTCGAGCAGCCGTGCGACGCCCGGCTCGGTGGCGCACTCGTCGCTGGTCACCCAGCGGATCTCGACCCGCGTATCGGCCGCGAAGCCGCCGGCCCGCAGCGCCTCGATGACCGAGAGGTAGGCGTCCGGCAGGTCGACGTACTTGCCGACCATGGCGATGGTGACGGTCCTGGCCGGGGCATGCACTCGGCGCAGCAGCCGGTCCCAGTCGGTCCAGTCCACGTCACGGAAGGGCAGGCCGAGGCGGCGTACGACGTAGGCGTCCAGACCCTCGGTGTGCAGCACCTTCGGGATGTCGTAGATCGAGGCGGCGTCGACGGCAGAGACGACCGCCTCCTCGTCGACGTCGCACATCAGGCTGATCTTGTGCTTGAGCGAGGCGTTGATCGGCCGGTCCGAGCGGCAGACCACCGCGTCGGGCTGGATGCCGATCGAGCGCAGCGCGGCCACCGAGTGCTGGGTGGGCTTGGTCTTCAGCTCACCCGACGGGCCGATGTAGGGGATCAGCGAGACGTGCAGGAAGAAGCAGTTGTCCCGGCCCACCTCGTGCCGGACCTGCCGCGCCGCCTCGAGGAAGGGCAGCGACTCGATGTCGCCGACGGTGCCGCCGATCTCGGTGATGACGACGTCGACGTCATCGGTGGCGAGCCGGCGGATCCGGGACTTGATCTCGTTGGTGATGTGCGGGATCACCTGGACGGTGTCGCCGAGATACTCCCCGCGCCGCTCCTTGGCGATCACCGCGCTGTAGACCTGGCCGGTGGTCACGTTGGCCGAGCCGTGCAGGTCGACATCGAGGAACCGCTCGTAGTGCCCGACGTCGAGGTCGGTCTCCGCGCCGTCGTCGGTGACGAAGACCTCGCCGTGCTGGAACGGGTTCATCGTGCCGGGGTCGACGTTCAGGTAGGGGTCGAGCTTCTGCATGGTGACCCGCAGGCCGCGCCCCTTGAGCAGCCGGCCGAGGCTGGAGGCGGTCAGGCCCTTGCCGAGGCTGGAGGCGACGCCGCCGGTGACGAACAGGTGTTTGGGGGTCCGCAGCGCAGCGCCGCGATGCCGCTGCCCGCCGTGGTC
>JALYXH010000146.1 GCA_030947185.1 Actinomycetota bacterium
CCTGGAGGCGGGCGACGTCCTGCGCGGAGTAGCGCCGGTGCGAGCCGGCCTCATGCAGGCTCGGGCCCAGCCCGTAGCGGCGGGCCCAGGTCCGCAGGGTGGCCGGCGCCACTCCGAGCCGGTGGGCGACGGCGGAGACGGCGTAGCGAGGCTGGGCCACCTCGACGATGGCGGCGATGGCGGCGGCCCCGGGGTCGGGAACACTGGCACTGGCAGGGGACGTCGGCCGACCCTTGGGCCCGGACGAATCCGCGTTGGCTCCGGACACGAACTCATTCTGCGACGCGGTTCGGGGGTCCACAACTCGAACTCGCAGAAGAGTTGACGCGATTGACTTGAACAACTTGTGACGCGGTACTAGGTTCTGTCAGTGCGGCCCCTGTTCCGGCCGACTGGCATCGAGAGGAAGCGCCATGACCGACATCAGCAGACTGCCCGGCCCGACAGTGGAGAAGTGGGAGTGGCAGCTGCTCGGCGCCTGCCGCAGCTACGACACCGAGCTGTTCTTCCACCCCGAGGGTGAGCGCGGCCCGTCCCGGGTCAACCGGGAGCGCGCTGCCAAGGCGATCTGTGCCACCTGTCCCGTGATCGCGCAGTGCGCAGCACACGCGCTGGCTGCGCACGAGCCCTACGGGGTCTGGGGCGGGATGTCGGAGAGCGACCGCGAGGAGATCCTGGCCCGTCGCGACCGGCGCCACCTGACCAGCCCGACCGCCGCCGCGAGCTAGCTCGGCGGTCGGGCTGCCCGACGGTCACTCGCTCAGTGCGAGTGACCGTGGCCGTGGCCGTGGCCATGGCCGGCGTTGGTGTTGTTGTCCTCGTCCTGCGGCTTGTCCACGACCAGCGTCTCGGTCGTGAGCAGGAGCGCCGCGATCGAGGCGGCGTTCTGCACCGCAGAGCGGGTGACCTTGACCGGGTCGACGACACCGGCGGCGAGCAGGTCACCATACTCGCCGGTTGCCGCGTTGAGCCCTGAGCCGGCCGGCAGGTCCCGCACCTTGGACACCGCGACGTAGCCCTCGGCTCCCGCGTTCTCGGCGATCCAGCGCAGTGGCTCGTCGAGCGCCTTGCGCACGATCGCCACACCCGTCGCCTCGTCGCCGGTCAGGCCCAGGCCGCCGTCGAGCACCTCGGCGGCATGGACCAGCGCACTGCCGCCACCGGGCACAATGCCCTCCTCGATGGCTGCCCGGGTCGCCGAGATCGCGTCCTCGAGCCGGTGCTTCTTCTCCTTGAGCTCGACCTCGGTGGCCGCGCCGACCCGGATGACGCCGATGCCGCCGGCCAGCTTGGCGAGGCGCTCCTGCAGCTTCTCGCGGTCCCAGTCGGAGTCGGTGTTCTCGATCTCCGCGCGGATCTGGCGGACCCGGTCGGAGATGCCCTCGGCCGCTCCCCCGCCGTCGACGATCGTGGTGGTGTCCTTGTCCACGCTCACCCGGCGCGCCTTGCCGAGCACCTCGAGGCCGACCTGGTCGAGCTTGAGCCCGACCTCGGCGGCGACCACGGTGGCGCCGGTGAGCACTGCCATGTCCTGCAGCATCGCCTTGCGCCGGTCGCCGAAGCCCGGTGCCTTCACCGCAGCGACGGTGAAGGTCTTGCGGATCGCGTTGACCACGAGCGTCGACAGCGCCTCTCCCTCGACGTCCTCGGCCACGATCAGCAGCGGCCGGGCAGCCTGGACGACCTTCTCCAGCAGCGGGAGCAGGTCCGCGATCGCCGAGATCTTGCCGTTGACGATGAGGACGGAGGCGTCCTCGAGCACGGTCTCCATCCGCTCTGCGTCGGTGACGAAGTACGGCGAGATGTAACCCTTGTCGAACTGCAGGCCCTCGGTGAACTCCAGCTCGAGGCCCATCGTGTTGGACTCCTCGACCGTGATCACGCCGTCCTTGCCGACCTTGTCCATCGCCTCGGCGATCAGCTCGCCGATGGCGTTGTCCTGGGCCGAGATGCTGGCCACGTGGGCGATGTCCTGGTGCGACTCGATGTCGGTGGCGTCGGCCAGCAGCCGCTCGGACACCGCGGCAACCGCCGCCTCGATGCCCTTCTTCAGCGCCAGCGGCGCCGCGCCGGCCGCAACGTTGCGCAACCCTTCGTGCACCATCGCCTGGGCCAGCACGGTGGCCGTGGTGGTGCCGTCACCGGCCACATCGTTGGTCTTGGTGGCGACCTCCTTGGCGAGCTGCGCACCGAGGTTCTCGTACCGGTCCTCGAGCTCGACCTCCCGGGCGATCGTCACGCCGTCGTTGGTGATGGTCGGCGCGCCGAACTTCTTGTCGATCACGACGTTGCGCCCGCGGGGTCCGAGGGTCACGCGTACGGCGTTGGCCAGCGCGTCGACACCTCGCTCGAGCGAGCGACGGGCGTCCTCGTGGAACTCCAGGATCTTGGGCATGTGCGTCCTCTCACTGCTGCTTAGGTCACTGCCGTCAAAAGAAAAGGGCCCCGGGATGGCCGGCGCACGGCGCGAAGCCGGCGACGGCCGCCCCGGGGCGGAAGCGTGCGGGTGATTACTTCTCGACGATGGCGAGCACGTCGCGGGCGGAGAGCACCAGGTAGTCCTCGCCGGAGTACTTCACCTCGGTGCCGCCGTACTTGCTGTAGATCACCACGTCGCCGACCTGGACGTCGAGCGGCACGCGCGCGCCGTCTTCGAACCGGCCGGGGCCGACCGCGAGGACGGTGCCCTCCTGCGGCTTCTCCTTGGCGGTGTCCGGGATCACGATGCCGGACGCGGTGGTCTGCTCGGCCTCGGAGGGCTGGACGACGATGCGGTCTTCGAGCGGCTTGATGCCGACCTTCTGGGCGGTGGCGGTCGCCATGGGTGACCTCCCCCTTCTCGGTTGTGGGCGTAGGTGCGTCGGGAGCAACCGGTGCCGGCCTGTCGTCGCGGGAGCCAGGCGGCGCGGGTGCTGGTTGGCACTCTACCGTGCCGAGTGCCAACGCCGACACTAGGCCGCTCGTCAGGCCGCCGTCAACCAGGCAGCCCCCGACCGACCGCGCGCCCGGCTCAGGCCACCACCCGGGTGACCGGCATGGACGAGTCGGTCGGAAGGTCCAGCCGGCTCGGCTCCGCACCGCGGGCAACCAGCTGCGCGCCGAGGGCGGCGACCATGGCGCCGTTGTCCGTGCACAGCTGCGGGCGCGGCACGCGCAGGTGGACACCGGCCGCCCGGCAGCGCTGCTCCGCCATCGCCCGCAGCCGCGAGTTGGCGGCCACCCCGCCACCGACGAGCAGGTGGTCGACGCCGTACCGACCGCACGCGTCCACCGCCTTGCGGGTCAGGACGTCCACGACCGCCTCCTGGAACGAGGCGGCGACATCGGGCACCGGGACCTCCTGGCCCGCCCGCCGGCGCGTCTCCACCCACCGCGCCACAGCGGTCTTCAGCCCCGAGAAGGAGAAGTCGAGCGACCCGTCCTCCCCCTTCCCCCGCGGGAAGACGATCGCGGCGGGGTCGCCGGAGCGAGCCTCGCGGTCGATCTGCGGACCGCCGGGGAAGGGCAGCCCGAGCAGCCGGGCCACCTTGTCGAACGCCTCCCCGGCGGCATCGTCGACGGTCGCCCCGAGCGGGATGATCTCGGCGGTGACGTCCGGGACGAGAAGCAGGGACGAGTGGCCGCCGGAGACCAGCAGGGCGATGCACGGTGCCGGGAGGGGCCCGTGCTCGAGCGCGTCGACGGCGACGTGTGCGGCCAGGTGGTTCACGCCGTACAGCGGGCGGTCGAGGGCGAGCGCGTAGGCCTTCGCCGCCGCCACCCCGACGAGCAGGGCGCCGGCGAGGCCGGGTCCGGAGGTGACCGCCAGGGCGTCAACCTCGGCGAGACGGACGCCGGCGGTCGCCAGCGCCCGCGTCATGGTCGGGACCATGGCCTCCAGGTGCGCCCGGCTCGCCACCTCCGGTACGACGCCGCCGAACCGCGCATGCTCGGCAACGCTCGATGCCACCTCGTCGGCGAGCAGCACGCCGCCGCGGACGATCCCGACACCTGTCTCGTCGCAGGAGGTCTCGATGCCGAGCACCAGCGGCCCGCTCATGCCGGCGCAGCCAGCCGGGCCCGCAGCCCGGACAGCATCATCACGACGGCGTCGGCCCCGCTGGGCTGGTAGTAGCCACGACGCATCCCGACCGGCGCGAAGCCGAGCCGCTCATAGAGGCGCTGGGCCCGCCCGTTGTCCGCACGGACCTCGAGCCCGACCACGTCCACGCCGCGGCCTGCGGCTTCGTGCAGGAGCGCGAGCAGCAGCGCACCGCCGACGCCGGCCCCCTGGTGCTCCGGCCGGACGGCGATGGTCTGCACGAACGCCTCGTCCGGGTAGACGCAGAGTCCGGCGTAGCCGACCAGCCCGTCGGGGGCCTCGGGGTCGAGCGCGACCAGGTAGTGCCGGGTGTCGGTCTGGGCCAGCTCGGACCAGAAGAGCCGCTCCGACCACGCGTCGGCCTCGAACAGCTCTCGCTCCAGGGCGAGGACGGCGGGCAGGTGCCACCACCGCAGCCGGCTGAGGGTTGGAGTCACGGCGCGCTCGCCGTCCGGAGGCGGACCGGTTCGACGGCGTCGGGCCGGCGCAGGTAGAGCGGGTGCAGCGCCTCGGAAGGCGCACCGGCCCGGGCGCGGTCGGCCACCAGGGCGACCAGCGCAGCCGGGCTCGGGAAGCCACCGCCCGGCACGTCGACCCGGTGGCCAGCGAGCTGGTCGGCGTAGAGCACGGCGCCGGCGCCGGTCAGCAGCGAGCCGGCAGGCAGCCGGGCGGCCAGCTCGGCCGGCCGGTCGACAGCCGGCCCGGCGCATCGGGTGCCGTCGGGGAGGTAGCTGGCCCAGTAGACCTCCCGACGGCGGGCGTCGGTGAGGACATGGACCGGCTCGCCGGCCGCCCCGGACGGGCGGCCGACCGCGTCCAGCGAGCAGACGCCGTACGCCGGGATGCCGAGCGCGTCGGCGAGCGCGGCCGCCGTCATCAACCCGACGCGCAGCCCGGTGAACGGGCCAGGGCCGAGGCCGACGGCGACTGCACGCAGCTGCCGGCGGTCTAAGCCGGCCGAGCCGAGCACCGCGGCGATCATGGGCGCGAGCAGCTCGCCGTGCCGCCGGGCGTCGCGCCGCGCCTGCTCGGCAAGTACCGCCTGCTCGGCAAGTACCGCCTGCTCGGCCTGGACGGTCTCGCCCAGGTCGACGAGCGACACGGCCACCTGCGGCGTGGCGGTGTCGAAGGCCAGGACGAGCACGCCCGTCAGCCTAGGCGGAGCCGCACACGCAACGACCGCCCCGGCCACGAGGGCCGGGGCGGTCGAGTGCGAGCAGTGTCTGAGCTACGCAGTCCGAGCTATGGCTTGCCGCCGGGCCCGGGCTTGTCGGCGACCTTCGCGCTCTCCTTCGGCGCACTGCTGCCGTGGTCGGTGGTGAAGACCTTCGACAGCTCCTTGAGCTTGCCGCCCTGCACCTGCACCACGACCGAGCCGTTGAAGCCGGAGTGGTCGTCCTTGCTGAAGCGGAACGGCACCAGCCCCGGGTTCGGGTTGAACTTGTTGGCCTCGACCGCCTTGATCAGGCTCTCTCGGGTCGGGTTCTGGCCGGCTGCCTTCAGGGCCTGCGCGAAGGTGTAGGCCGTGGCCATGCCGTAGATCGTGTAGGACGAGAACGGCGCACTCGGGATGTACTTGTCGTGCACCGTCTTGAACAGCTGGGTCCACGGGTCGTTCAGGTTGGACACGTCGGGCAGGTAGTTGAGCGTGATCGTGTTCTCCAGCAGTGAGCCGCCGGCCGCGCCCTTGGAGAAGCGCTGCAGCGCGGCGTCGAGCACCTGCGGCTCGACAGCGACCGCGCTGTCCACCCACTGCGGCTTGTAGCCGAGCTTGAGCCCGCCGAGCAGCGTCAGCGCGGTGTAGGACGGGGTCATGAAGCCGATGACCACTTCCGCGCCGGAGGCCTGCAGCGCCGCCATCTGCGGGCCGACGTCGGTGTTGCCCGACTGGTACTTCTGCCGCGTGACGATCTGGTCCTTCAGGAAGTAGTCGACGCCCTTCTCGCCGTTCTCACCGAAGTCGTCGTTCTGCAGGAACAGCCCGATCTTCTTCCCGGCGAAGTTCTGCTTGACGTACTGACCGAGGATCTTGCCCTCGGTCTCGTAGTCGGGCTGCCACCCGAACGTGTAGGGGTACTTCTTCGGCTGGTTCCACGTCAGCGCCCCGGACTCCACGAACAGGTCGGGGACCTTCGAGGTGTTGAGGAAGTCGATGACGGCGGAGTGGGTCGGCGTGCCGAGGCCACCCAGCATCGCGTAGACCTTGTCCTGCAGGACCAGCTGCCGGACGACGTTGGCGGTGTTGGTCGGGTTGTAGACGTCGTCCTTGTAGGAGTAGTTGATCTTCCGGCCGTTGATGCCGCCGTTGTCGTTGAGGTACTTGAAGTAGGCCTCGCTGGCCGGTGCGATCTGGCTGTAGCCGGGCGCCGCGACACCGGTGAGCGGCGTGTGGGCGCCGACCAGGACGCTGTCGGCGGTCACGCCCGGTGCCGAGGCCTTGTTGCCGGAGCTGTTGCCCGAGCCACCGCCCGAGCTGCCGCCGCCACAGGCCGCGGCCACCACGGCCACGCTCGCGAACAGCGCGACCACCGTGGCGCGCTGGCGCATGCTGCGATTCATGTCGTTGTTTCTCCTATCTAGGGGGTACGAGGGAGTCGAGGTCGCTGGACCGCTCAGGCCTTGCTGCCGGAGGCGAGAGCGCGGTTGGTGCGGGCCAGTCGGACCTTGGCGACGGTTCCCTGGATGCCGGCAGGGGCGACGAGCATCACCACGACGAGCACCACGCCGTAGAAGGCCGGCGGGATGTTGGCGCCGACCGCGCTCGACAGGTGCAGCTTGGCGGCCAGGTCGGTCGAGAACTGGGGCAGGAAGACCAGCAGCAGCGAGCCCCACAGGACGCCGAGCAGGGAGCCGAGGCCACCCAACACGATCGCGGTGAGCAGCCCGAGGGAGAGCACCAGCGTGAAGCCGGTCGGAGCGACCAGGGTGATCACGACGGCGTACACGGCACCGGCCAGGCCCGCGCAGGCCGAGCTCACCACGAAGGCGAGCACCTGCGTGCGGGCGACGTGGATGCCGGCCAGCTCGGCGGCCACCTGGTCGTCGCGGACCGCACGGAAGGCCCGGCCGTAGCGGCTGCGCACCAGGTTGGCCAGGACGAACACGGTCAGCAGCGCCGCTGTCCACCCGATGTAGGCCTGCCACCGGGTGAGCGGGAAGGACTCGCCGAAGGAGTTGGGCGCGGAGACGCCCACGTTGAGACCCTGCTCGCCGCCGAAGGCGCCCTTGAACTTGGTGGCCAGGCCGGGCAGCCCGACGGCCAGCGCGAGGGTGGCCCCGGCCAGGTAGGGCCCGGTCAGCCGGGCCGCCGCCGCGCCGACCAGCGTGCCGACTGCAGCCGTCACGATGACCGCGATCACGAACGACAACGTCGCGCCGAGCCCGCCCTTTGTCATCAACAGGGCTGTCGTGTAGGCGCCGACGGCCATCAGCGCCCCGTGTCCGAGCGAGATCTGGCCGTTGAGCCCCGTGAGCACGGTCAGGCCGGCTGCTGCGATGACGAAGAAGGACAGCTGCGCGAACTGGTAGTTCTGGAAGTCGCCGGTGAACTGCAGGATCAGCAGCACGAGGACGACGCCCACCAGGAGCAGCACCCCGTGTCGGGCCAGCGTGGCCTGCGGCAGGGGCAGCCCGCGGCCCGGGACGGGGGCCCCGGCCGCGGGGGCGACGTCCTGTCCGACGGAGGCGTCCCGCTGCTCGGCGACGGCCGGCTCGTCGGCCGGGCGTACGTCGGCACCGGTCCTGCCGACCGGAGTCGTCGTCTTGTCAGCCACGGCCGGTCACACCCTTCGCGCAGAGGTAGTGGAGAAGATCCCGTTGGGCCGGACCATCAGCACGGCGATCAGGATCACCAGCGCCGCCAGCGTCACCACGCTGCTCCCGACGTAGGACGAGATGTAGCTCTGCCACAGCCCCATCAGCAGCCCGCCGATCACCGCGCCCAGCGGGCTCTCCAGGCCCCCGATGATCGCGGCGACGAAGCCGAACACCAGCGCCGCGTCCATGAACTGCGGGAACAGCAGGCTGGTCGGGGCGACCAGCATGCCGGCCAGCGAGCCACCGAGAGCGGCCAGCGCCCAGCCGAGGGTCAGCATCGAGCCGACCCGCACCCCGAGCAGCCGGGCCACCTCCGGGGCGAACGCCGAGGCCCGCATGCGCAGGCCGACCGGCGTGAGCTGGAAGAGCACGAACAGGGCGACGGTGACCAGCAGCACCGAGCCGATGATGAAGAAGTCGAACTGCGAGAGCTGCACCGTGGTCGAGCCGAACTTGATGCCCTTGACCGAGAACGCGGCGGGGAACGACTTGAAGGAGTTGCCGAACAAGATCGGCGCCAGCGCCTCGAGGAAGATGAAAAGGCCCAGCGTCACGATGACGGCGTTGATCTCGGGGCCCTTGTTCACCGGCCGGATCAGCAGCCGCTCGATGAGCCCGCCGAGCAGCAGGCCGATCAGCAGGGCGACCACGAA
Source organism: Actinomycetota bacterium (assembly GCA_030947185.1). Taxonomy (GTDB): domain Bacteria; phylum Actinomycetota; class Actinomycetes; order JALYXH01; family JALYXH01; genus JALYXH01. The sequence continues at coordinate 8,551 of JALYXH010000146.1, forward strand.
CCCGATCCAGTAGTGGCCGGTGCCCGAGATGACCTTGGCGGCGATGAACGTCGTGAACATCGCCATGGCAGCGGCCGCGAAGTTGATCACTCGGGTGGCCCGGAAGATCAGCACCAGCGCGAGGGCCACCGCGGCGAAGATCATCCCCTGACTGACGCCGTTGAGCGTGGCGTTCACGAAACGAAGCACGGGGACCCTCTCCTAGAAACCGAGGTAGGCGTGACGGAGGCCCTCGTCGGCGGCCAGGACATCGGCCTTGTCCGCCGCGACGACCTTGCCGAGGTTGAGCACGACGCCCTGGTCGGCCACCGACAGGGCGCTGCGGGCGTTCTGCTCGACGAGCAGCACGGTCAGCCCCTGCTCGTCCACCAGCGTGCGGACCAGCTCCATGATCTGTGCAGTGATCAGCGGCGCCAGGCCGAGTGACGGCTCGTCGAGCAGCAGCACGCGCGGACGCGGCACGAGCGCACGCCCGATCGAGAGCATCTGCCGCTCGCCGCCCGACAGCGAGGCGGCCGGCTGCGCTCGGCGCTCGGCCAGCCGCGGGAACAGCTCGTAGACCTCACCCACCGCCAGCGCGTCACGGCGG
>JALYXH010000179.1 GCA_030947185.1 Actinomycetota bacterium
GTCACGCGCCGCCTCGCGGGCGAGCCGCCGGTCGCGCCGACGACCACGCTCGCCCTGCTGCAGGAGGCGGCCCGGGAGCACCGGGCGGTCTGGCTGGGATACGTCAACGCCGAGGGCACCGCCACCGACCGGATCGTCGAGCCGGTCTCGGTCGACGGCGGCTACCTCACTGCCTTCGACCAGCGCCGCGAGCACACCCTGACGTTCGCCCTGCACCGGGTCACCGGGGTCGGGCCGCTCGGAGACGTGACGGGGCGCTAGCCCGACTATCGGTAGCCGCCAGCTCGCGCCGGACGGCCCGCAGAAGCGAGCGCGACTGCAGGCGGAACTCGCGGAGGTCACCGGTGAGCTGCGGCGAGAAGCCCATGAAGCGCAGGCCGGGGGCGGCGGCCCGCCCGCCCACGGCGCAAGGGCGACCCCGCGCATCCAGGACGCCCAGATGCCCGACGAGGGGGCCCAGGTCGGGGCGGTAGCCGGTGGCAGCGATCACGGTCGCCGGGGACAGCCGGCGGCCGTCGGCGAGCACGACCTCCGACCCCTCGATCCGGCTGATCGGAGCGACCAGCTGCACCCGGCCGGCCCGAAGCTGGGCGGCGAAGCCGAGGTCGATGGACGGCCCGACGCCGGTGCGCCGGAAGTGGGAGTAGCCACCCTCGTCCGGGTCGGGCAGCCCGAGGGAGCGCAGGTCGCCGACGGTGGCCCGGGAGACCAGCCGAAGGATGCGGTCCTGCACGGCGGCGGGCAGGTAGCGGCCGCCGACGGCGATCGGCTGCAGCGGCACGTGGCCGAGCTCGCGGGCGACCAAGGTGGGCGGGGTCCGCACGGACAGCCAGACCCGACCGGTTCCGCGCGCGGCCAGGTCGCCGGCGACCTCGGTCCCGGAGATGCCCGGTCCGACGACCAGCACGTCCTCGCCGTCGTAGCTCTCGGCCCGGCCGTAGTCCCTGGCATGCAGCAGCCGGCCGGCGAATGTCTGCTGGCCCGGCCAGGCAGGCAGCACCGGCTGCTTCTCGTTGCCGGTGGCGACGACCACCTGCCGCGCTCGCACGTCGCCGGCCGACGTGCGCACCACCCAGCACCCGCCGTCGTCGTGGTCGACGCGCTCCGCGCTCACCCCGGTGCGCACGGTGATGCCGGCGCGGTCGGCGTACCGCTCCAGGTAGCGGACCAGGTCGTCGCGAGGGACCCATCGACCGGCAGAGCGCGGCATCGCCAGCCCGGGCAGCCGCGACAGCCAGCGCAGTGAGTTGAGCCGCAACCGGTCGTGGCGGGCCCGCCAGCTCGCTCCGACGGCGGAGCGTTCCAGGACCACGGTGGCGATACCGGCCCCGGTCAGCCGGGCGGCGGCGGCCAGGCCGGCCGGACCGGCACCGATGACGACGACGTCGGCAGCCGGGTCCACACTGGACACGGTAGGACGCGCTCGACCTACTGCCCACACGAACCAGGAAACGGGAGCCGCCGCGTGCCGGATGGACCACTGATCGTCCAGTCGGACAAGACGCTGCTGCTCGAGGTCGACCACCCGCAGTCCACCGAGGCCCGGATGGCGATCGCACCGTTCGCCGAGCTCGAGCGCTCGCCCGAGCACGTGCACACCTACCGGCTGACGCCGCTGGGGCTGTGGAACGCGCGAGCCGCGGGGCACGACGCGGAGCAGGTCGTCGACGCCCTCGTCCGCTTCTCGCGCTACGACGTCCCGCATGCCTTGCTCGTCGACGTGGCGGAGACGATGGCCCGCTACGGGCGGCTGCAGCTGGTCAACGACCCGGCCCACGGGCTGGTGCTGCGCTCCCTGGACCACGCCGTGCTCACCGAGATCCTGCGGTCGAAGAAGGTGGCCCCGCTGCTGGGCGCCGTCGTCGGCGAGGACCTGGTGCTGGTGCACCCTTCCGAGCGCGGCCGGCTCAAGCAGATGCTGCTCAAGCTGGGCTGGCCGGCCGAGGACCTGGCCGGCTACGTCGACGGCGAGGCGCACCCGATCACGCTGCACGAGGACGGCTGGTCTCTGCGCAGCTACCAGCAGCAGGCGGTGGACGGCTTCTGGGCCGGCGGGTCCGGGGTCGTCGTCCTGCCGTGCGGGGCCGGCAAGACCATCGTGGGCGCGGCTGCCATGGCGCAGGCCTCGGCGACGACGCTGATCCTGGTGACCAACACGGTCTCCGGCCGCCAGTGGAAGTCCGAGCTGATCAAGCGGACGTCGCTGACCGAGGAGGAGATCGGGGAGTACTCCGGCGAGCGCAAGGAGATCCGGCCGGTCACCATCGCGACCTACCAGATCATGGCGACCCGCCGGAAGGGCGAGTTCACCCACCTCGACGTCTTCGACGCCAAGGACTGGGGTCTGATCGTCTACGACGAGGTGCACCTGCTGCCGGCGCCCGTCTTCCGGATGACCGCCGACATCCAGTCCCGCCGACGGCTCGGGCTGACCGCGACGCTGGTCCGCGAGGACGGCCGCGAGGGCGACGTCTTCTCCCTCATCGGTCCCAAGCGCTACGACGCCCCCTGGCGCGACATCGAGGCGCAGGGCTACATCGCGCCGGCCGACTGCACCGAGGTCCGGGTCACCCTCACCGACGCGGAGCGGATGGACTACGCCGTCGCCGAGCCCGAGGACCAGTACCGGGTGGGTGCCACGGCGCACACGAAGCTGGCCGTCGTACGCCGGCTGGTCGAGCGCCACCACGGCGACCGGGTGCTGGTGATCGGCGCCTACCTCGACCAGCTCGACGAGCTGGGTGAGCTGCTGGCCGCACCGATCATCCAGGGCTCGACCAAGAACGCGGAGCGGGAGCGGCTCTACGAGCTGTTCCGCACCGGCGAGCTCAACACGCTGGTGGTGTCCAAGGTGGCCAACTTCTCCATCGACCTGCCCGAGGCGGGCGTCGCCATCCAGGTGTCCGGCACGTTCGGGTCACGCCAGGAGGAGGCGCAGCGGCTGGGCCGGATCCTGCGTCCCAAGGCCGACGGCCGGCCCGCGCACTTCTACTCCGTGGTCGCCCGCGACACCAAGGACCAGGAGTACGCCGCCCACCGGCAGCGCTTCCTGGCCGAGCAGGGCTACGCCTACACGATCGTCGACGCGGACGACGTCCTGTCCGGCGGCTGACTCGATGGAGCAGCGGGTCAGCGTCATCACGCTGGGCGTCACGGACATCGCCAGGGCGGTCGCGTTCTATCGCGCGCTCGGGTGGGAGCCGGTGCCCGACGAGCACGACGACGTCTTCTTCTTCCAGGCCGGCGGCCTCGTCGTCGGCCTCTGGGGCCGCGACCAGCTGGCCGAGGACTCAGCCGTGACCGACAGCGGTGGCTGGGGCGGGGTGACCCTGGCCCACAACGTGCGATCACCCGCCGACGTCGACGCCGTCATCGAGCAGGCCAGGGCGGCCGGGGCCCGGATCGGGCGGGAGCCGGGAACGACCTTCTGGGGCGGCTACTCCGGGGTGTTCGTCGACCCGGACGGCCACCCGTGGGAGGTCGCGCACAACCCCGGCTGGGCGCTGGGACCGGACGGCTCGGTGCAGATCGCCTAGATCAGGCTCGAGCCCCGCACGTTCCACCCGGCACGCTGCGCTTGTCGAGCCTGGCCGCGACGCAAGGG
>JALYXH010000206.1 GCA_030947185.1 Actinomycetota bacterium
GGCCGGCCGTGGCCGCGCCGGCCGCCGCCGCCGCCCCACGGTCCGCCACCGCGGCGGGCGAACCTGTCTCTGTTGTCGGTTCTCATGTCGTGCTCCTCTGGTCGAGTGCGATGATTACACACTTACAGAGCAAGAGAAGCAAGCCATGGTCCTTGTTATTCCAACCGGGCGCCCACCAGAGCAGCCAGCTCGTCCCGAGCGCTCACCGGCGCCGCACAGACGAAGTGCCGGCACACGTACGCCGTTGCCCGGCCACCCGTCAGCGGGCGGTCAGCCAGCAGGGGGACGACCTCCGGGCTTGCGCCGGGGTCACCGAGGGCCACGACAGCGCCGGGCGAGGTGGCCAGCCAGGCTGCCCGCTCCAGCGCCAGCCGGTCCGCTGAACCAGGAACGCCGATGATCGCGATCTCGGCCGGGCCGGCGGCGACCGCCTCTGCCACCGCCAGCGACCAGCCGACGAAGCGCGCGTGCCGAGCCGCCAGCGGCTCGACCGCGCCCAGTGCCGACTCGGCGGCGTCCCGATGCCGTTGCGAGCCGGTGTAGGCCGCGTAGGACAGCAGTGCACCGGCCGCCGCCGACGAACCGGCCGGTGTCGCGTTGTCGGTGGGGTCCTGGGGCCGCCGGACCAGTGTCTCGGCGTCGTCGGCCGTGTCGTAGAACCCGCCGCTGCCATCGGGAAAGTGCGTCAGCACCACCTCCAGCAGACTCCCGGCGAGCCGCAACCAGTGCGGGTTGCCCGTCACGGCGTAGAGGGCGAGGAACCCCTCCGCCACGTCGCCGTAGTCCTCGAGCACACCGGCGTGCTCGCCGACCACCCCGTCCCTCGACGTACGCCGGAGCCGGCCGTCGACCAGGTGCACCCGGACCAGCAGGTCACCGGCCCGCTCAGCCGCGACCACCAGGTCCGGCCGGTCGAGCAGGACGCCGGTCTCGGCCAGGGCGGCGATCGCGAGGCCGTTCCAGGCCGCCACCACCTTGTCGTCGCGCCCTGGCCAGACCCGCTCGGCCCCGCGGTGAGCCAACAGCCGCGTCCGCACGGACTCGGCCCGGTCCGGGTCGGCCGGGTCGGCCGGCCGCTGCAGCACGGACGAGCCGTGCTCGAAGGTGCCGCCGGGACCCACGGCGTAGAGCTCGGCCGCAAAGGCTCCGTCGTCCGGGCCGAGCACTGCCGTGAGCTGTTCGGGCGTCCAGACGTAGAAGCGGCCCTCTTCGCCCTCGCTGTCCGCGTCGTACGCCGAGGCGAAGCCACCCTGCTCGGTGCGCAGATCGCGCAGCATCCACTCGGCGGTCTCCAGCGCGACCCGGCGGGCCAGCGGCGAGCGGGTGGCCCGCCACCAGTGGGCGTAGACGCGCAGCAGCAGCGCGTTGTCGTAGAGCATCTTCTCGAAGTGCGGCACCACCCAGGAGGCGTCCACGGAGTAGCGCGCGAAGCCCCCGCCGAGCTGGTCGTAGATGCCGCCGCGAGCCATCCGCTCGGCCGTGCCCTCCGCCATCGCCAGCGCCGGCTCGGCCGCAGGGCCGCCGCGGGCCCAGGCCCGGAGCAGGAACTCCAGGACCATCGAGGGCGGGAACTTCGGCGCCCCACCGAAGCCACCGCGTTCGGCGTCGTACGACCCGGCCAGTGCCGCGACCGCTGCGTCCAGGACCTCGACTGCGGGCGGGTCCCCGGCGGCCGGTGCCGGTGCGCGCTCGGCGAGCCGGCGTACGACGTCGGCGCCGGCCGCCTCCACCTCACTGCGTCGCTCGCGCCAGGCGCCGGCTACACCCGTCAGCAGCTGCGGGAACGACGGCATCCCGTGGCGGGGCTGCGGCGGGAAGTAGGTGCCGCAGTAGAACGGCTCGCCGGCCGGAGTGAGGAAGGCGGTCATCGGCCAGCCGCCCTGGCCGGTCATCGCCTGGGTGGCTTCCATGTAGACGGCGTCGACGTCGGGCCGCTCCTCGCGGTCGACCTTGATGCAGACGAAGTGCTCGTTCATCAGCGCGGCGGTGGAGGGGTCCTCGAACGACTCGTGCGCCATCACGTGACACCAGTGGCAGGCCGCGTATCCGACCGAGAGCAGCACCGGCACCCCGCGCCGGACCGCCTCGGCGAAGGCCTCCGGCGACCACTGCCACCAGTCGACCGGGTTGTCCTTGTGCTGGAGCAAGTAGGGCGACGTGGCGTCGGCAAGTCGGTTGGCCATGTGCGCAATCCTGCTCGTATGCCG
>JALYXH010000009.1 GCA_030947185.1 Actinomycetota bacterium
TTCTTGAGCCGGCGGCTGCCCGCGTGCCAGTCCTCCTGGCGTCCGGGCTCGTCCGTGGAGCCTCCGAGGGCAGGCAGCTGTGGCTGCTCGCGAAGGCTGCGCTTGAGCTCGGCGAAGCCGGGGAAGGCCGCGAGGCCGATCACGTGATCCCAGAGGCGGACCGCGTCGACCTCGTCAGGGAGCCTGCTGATGACGGGGCCGAAGAACGCGAGTCCGTCCGGCGGACGGAAGTGCAGGATCGGCGTACCGACGTCCTTGCCGGTCAGCGCCAGTGCGTCTGCTGTCTCGGCCCGTAGCGGCTCGTCCCAGCCAGGGTCGTCGAGGGCAGCTCCGACGTCGGCCGGCAGGCCGGCCTCGGCAAGGGCCGACTCGAGAAACCGACCGCCGCCGCCCTCGAGCCTGCCGGGTAGCGCCCCGACGTCTGGCGGCATCTCGAAGATGCCCGCTCCGAAGGCCGCGTAGAGCGGTCCGACGGCCGCGCGCCCATGCTCTTCCCTCGCCCTCGCGGCCACCCGCAGCAGTCGGAGGCCGGCGGTGTGCCCGGCCTCGTACTCCGGCGGGAAGTGGCTCGCGTAGTCGATGTCGGCGTTGACCAGACGCAGCGAGATGAAGCGCCAGTCAACCGTGTAGTCGCGCTGCGCAGCGACCATGCGCACCCATTTGCTCGCGATCCACGCGAACGGGCAGACCGGGTCGAAGTAGAAGTGCAGATCGGCGTCCGTCATCGATCCAACGTAGAGGGTGGACCTGCTGCCGTCCGGACACGCTGGTGCCGCGGCAGCTGGAGACAACCCCCGTCGGACCGTTAGCCTGTCGCGGAAGCGTCCGAGGGACCGACGGGCTGTCCGTGCCCACCCCTGCTCCAGGAGGCGCGGTCACGGACGCGACAGAGTCCGCCGGCCACTGCTCCGTCGTCCAGACCCACTGCCCAGGAGTCATTGCGTGCTCGCATCTGCCCGGCCCGGCCCGACATGAAGCTCTCAATTCTCATGGCCGCCTACGACGAGGCGGCGCGCATCGACCTGGCGATCAAGCAGGTCCTCGGTACCCCCTACCCATGCGACATCGAGCTCGTCGTGGTCGACGACGGCAGCCGGGACAACACCTGGGAGATCCTGCGAGCTCTAGACGACCCCCGGCTCATCGTCACCCGCCATCCGGAGAATCGAGGGAAGGGCGCCGCTGTCAAGACGGCGGCAGGCAGGGCGTCCGGCGACTACATGATCATCTTCGACGCCGACCTCGAGTACTCGCCGGACGACATAGGGCATCTCCTGCATGCCGTGCTGCACGACGACGCCGTTGTGGTCTTCGGAGCGCGCCGCTTCGGCAGCTCCACCGCGCACTCGTTCTGGTTCGTCCTGGGCAACAAGCTGACGACTTTCGCCGCCAACGCCCTGTTCAACTCCTGGATCAGTGACCTGCACACCTGCCTCAAGCTCATGCCGCTGCCGCTGTTCCGGGAGCTCCCGCTGCGCCAGAACGGCTTCGGTCTCGACACCGAGCTCACGGCCCGGCTGCTGGCCCGAGGGATCCGGCCGTACGAGGTGCCGATCGGCTACAAGGCTCGTAGCCACCAGGAGGGCAAGAAGATCAGCTGGCGGGACGGCGTCGAGTCCCTGTGGATCCTCGCCCGGGTACGCCTGCAGCCACGTCCGCGGACGGCGCGCTGAACGGCAGCCCCCACTCAGCCAGGGACGCGGGCGACCGCAAACACGGACTGGCCGAAGGGCGGGCGCACGCGCGTCTCGATGCGGCGCAGGACAGGGACGACGTAGCGGTCGAAGAACGCCACCGGTGTGTCGTCGGTGCGCTTTCCAAGAAGGCGCATGAGGACGATCCATCCGACCAGACCGACCGGGTTCACGTAGCGCGTGACGACGGGCTGAAGGCCGGCCGCCCGGATAGCGGCGGCGAGCGGCTTGGCTCGGTAGCGCCGGTGGTGACCGATCTCCCGGTCGAAGGCACTCATGGCGATCATGAAAGCGGGCACGATGAGGATGACGTGTCCTCCCGGCCGCACCAGCCCGGCGAAGCTGCGCAGCGCGGCCACGTCGTCCTCGATGTGCTCGAGCACGTTGTAGGCGACGACGGCGCTGTGCTCGGCCTGGTCGGTGATCGGGACCTCGAGCTCGCGGACCAGGACGTCGGGACGGCCGGCGAAGCGCTCGCGCAGCACGGCGAGTCGACCGGCGTCGGCCTCCGAGACCGTGATCACGCGGTCGCGCCCGGCCCAGACCTCGGCATAGTCGCCCATGCCCGCGCCGATCTCGAGCGGCTGGTCCCCGAGATACGGCTCGGCCAGCGAGGCCAGCCAGCCGATGTAGTTGTTGGCTCCGGACATGACCTCGAGGACGAGGGACTGAAGCGGGCTGGACTGCTCCCGTGACAGCGTCGGGGGCTCGCCGGCGGGTTGTTCGTACGACAGCTCGGACATCACGATCCTTCGGGACGGTTGCGGGTCACTCACCCAGCGGCGGCAGCATAGTTGGCGGCCGGGGGCGTCCGAACGGCGCCGGACCGACCGACCACCACCCTGTTCCCCGCCATACTTCGCCGGATGACGACCTCTGCGGGTGCCGGGCGGGCGCTTCCCTCGAGCACGACAGTGGTGGTGATGGGCGTGTCCGGGTCGGGAAAGACCACCGTGGCGCAGGCTTTGTCGTCCCGGCTGGGATGGCCCTTCGCCGAGGGCGACGACTTCCACCCCCCGGCCAACATCGAGAAGATGCGCTCCGGCCGGCCGCTGGACGACGCGGACCGCCAGCCGTGGCTGCAGGCGGTCGCGGACTGGGTGGGCGCCCAGGAGCGGCACGGGCTCAGTGCCGTCATCACCTGCTCAGCACTCAAGCGCGGCTACCGGGACCGGCTGCGGGCGGGCCATCCCTCGATCTGGTTCGCCCACGTCACAGCGAGCGCGGAGACGATCGCCGACCGGCTCAGCTCCCGTCGCGGGCACTACATGCCGCCCTCGCTGCTGGCCAGTCAGCTGTCGACGCTGGAGCCGCTGGGCGAGGACGAGCCAGGTGCCTCGGTCGACGACAGCGGCTCGGTGGACGATGCCGTGATCACCCTGGTGACCCGGCTGCGGGCCGAACGACCGCTGGTTCCCCGGCCCGCGAGCTAGCGCCCGCGACGGTCACCGGAGATCGAGCGGTCCGTCCCAGGCACGGGGCGGTGCGCCCGCGACCTGCCGCCGGAACTCGTCGAGGTACCAGCTGGAGAACTGCTCGATCAGGGGGGGCCGCGGAGGTGTGAGCAGGCGCTCCTCGCGGCAGAACGCGTCGGCCTCAGCCATGAGACGGTCCAGCGTGTCGACCGCATCGACGACGTGTGCAGGCACCCGATAGGTCAGGTCGATCACCTGCTCGCCGCGGGACAGCGCTTCGTCGACGAGCTCATCGGGGCGCTCGGCGGCGGCGTAGCGCGCGCCCAGAGCCTCGACCAGCTCCAGCAGGCGGGTCGGCACGGAGCCTCGCTGCTCCTCGTCCGCAATCGCCAGGAGGGAGAACTCGTGGACGAGCTCGTCGTGGTGCTCGCGCCCGGCCGCGAGCAGCCGCACCGGCAGGTTCAGCAAGCGAACCTCGTGGAGCTCGTCGTCGCCGGCCGACCGGTCGTAGCGCCCGAGGGGCGACGCCGGCTTCTCGCTCACAGGTCCACCTCCCAGCCCGCGTCGGTGTACGCCGACCAGGGGTCGACACCGCCACTCAGGGTGAACGTGACGGTCTTGCCGCCTTCGTCGACGCTGACCCCCCACGAAGACGCGAGCTGGTCCAGCAAGTGGACGCCACGACCGGTCGTGGCCTCGCGGGAGTGCGCCCGCAGCTGCGGGCGCAAGCGCGACCCATCGCTGACCCGCACGGTCACGCTGTCCGATCCCTCGCGCAGGACAGTGATGGTGACCGCCGTCCGCGCATGCAGGACCGCGTTCGTGACGACCTCGCTGGTCAGAAGCGCTGCCGCATCGAGCAGTCCGAGCAGGCCCCAGTCGATGAGTGCCTCGGTCACGAAACGGCGGCCCACACCCGACGAGCGGGCCGTCGGGGGCAGCTCGAGGGTGGCCACCTGCTCGCTCATCGAGGCGTCGACGCGGAGCCGACCATGCGTGCGCCCCCCTCGAGCAGCCGGGCGGGTCGTCACCTGCCCCGTCTGCCGGAGGATGCTAGTCGCCGTACCCGCGCATTCCCTGAAGCCATCGGCCGACGTTCGGCCCGAGTTGACCGTGCGTCCATTGCGAGCGTTGCCGGACTGAAGCCCGGGTCAGCTCGGCGTGCTCGCGCCCAGGACCACCGACGCCGTTCGCGAGCTGCCGCTGCGCTGGTAGGTCACGCTCACGGTCTCGCCGGGGTCGTGCGCCCGCACGGCCACGATCAGGGCGTCAGCGTCGGTCACTGCGCGGCTGCCCACCTTGGTCACCACGTCACCCACCTGCAGACCGGCCTTCGCCGCCGGCCCACCCGCCATCACCTGGCCGAGCGTGGCACCGACGCGGGACCCCGATCCCCCGCCGGCACCGGTGACGCTGACGCCCATCTGTGAATGGACGGCATGCCCGGTCGCGATCAGCTGGTCGGCCACCTTGGCGGCCGAGTCGGACGGGATGGCAAAGCCGACTCCGATGCTGCCGCTCTGGCCGCCTGCTGCCGAGGCACCGACGCTGGCGATCGCGCTGTTGATCCCGACCACCCGCCCGGCCAGGTCGACCAGGGCACCGCCGGAGTTGCCCGGGTTGATCGCCGCGTCGGTCTGGACGGCGTCGATAACCGACTGCGCGGGCGCCCCGGACTCACCGGTGGCCACGGGCCGGTGCAGGGTCGACACGATGCCTTCGGTGACGGTGTTGCTCAGCCCGAGCGGCGCGCCGACGGCAAGGACGGACTGACCGACCTGGAGCTGCTCGGAGTCAGCGAACACCGCGGCGGTCAGCCCGCTCGCATCCTTCACCCGGACCACCGCCAGGTCGCTGGTCGGGTCGGTGCCGACGATCGTGGCCGGTACCGACCTGCCGTCGCTGAAGGTCACGCTCACCGTACCGGCGCCCCCCGCCGCGGCCGCCACCACGTGGTTGTTGGTCAGCACGTAGCCGTCGGTGCGAATCACGACGCCGGAGCCGGTGTCACTCTGCGTCTGCGTCCGGCCAGAGCCGCTCTGCACCCGCCCGGCCACCTCGATCGTGACCACGCTCGGGCCCACTGTCCTCGCGGCGGTCTCGGCGCCGGCTGTCTGCAGGCTGGCCGCAGCCACGGTGCCCGTGCTGCGCGTCACCGAGCCGGCCGTGGCGACGGTGCCCCGGGAGGATGCTCCATCCACAGCCACGGCCGCGACCGCACCACCGCTCAGAGCGCCGGCGATCAGCGCGGCTACGACCAGCACGCCGACCGGGCGCCCTGTCGTGGCAACCGGCGGGTTGCCGGGCGGCGCTGGTGTCCACCAGGTATGGCCTGCGCCGTACGGCCGGGGCTCGGTGTCGTTCTCGCGGGAGATGTCGTCGTCTGCCATGGGAGCAGTCTCGACAGCGAACCTGCACGCGAGTTGGGTGCGGACTGGACGGTTGCTGTGACTGTCCGCCCGGCAGTCGCGCAGCCCGATGCCGTAGCGTCCACCGGCCATGGAGGCCAGCCCGGGGTTCTCGCCGGCCCTGCACGTGCGCGGCGTGGTCCTGCCCGAGGGCGGGCAACGCGATCTCTACATCGTCGACGGTCACCTGGTCAGCGAGCCGGTGCGCTCGGCCCAGACCGTTGCCGAGGGCTGGGTCGTCCCAGGCCTGGTTGACGCCCACTGCCATCTCGGGCTCGGGCCCGAAGGCGGCGTCGACCGGGCCGAGACGGAGCGCCAGGCACTGGCGGCGCGCGGCAGCGGCATGCTGCTGGCCCGCGACTGTGGCTCGCCCGTGGACACGCGCTGGCTCGACACCCGGGCCGATCTGCCCCGGGTGATCCGCGCGGGGCGGCATCTGGCCCGGCCCCGCCGCTACATCCGCGGGCTGGGGCTCGAGGTGACCCCCGACGAGCTACCGGCAGCAGCCGAGGAGCAGGCCAGCGCCGGCGACGGCTGGGTCAAGATCGTCGTGGACTGGATCGACCGCGACACCGGCGATCTCGCGCCGTGCTGGCCACCCGACGCGCTGCAGGCAGCGGTGGCACGGGCGCACGCGGGCGGCGCCCGGGTGGCGGTCCACAGCTTCAGCGAGATGGCGCTGCCCGATGTCCTGGCTGCCGGCGTGGACTGCATCGAGCACGGCACCGGCGTCACCGAGGACCTGCTGGCGACGATGGTCGACCAGGGCACCGCGCTCGTGCCCACCCTGATCAACATCGACAACTTCCCGGGCATCGCCGACGACGCCGGCCGCTTCCCGACGTACGCCGCGCACATGCGCGCCCTGTTCGCGACGTCCCGGCAGCGGCTGCTGGCGGCCTTCGATGCGGGGGTTGCGGTCTACGCCGGGACCGATGCCGGCGGCAGCCTCCGGCACGGTCGGCTCGTGGACGAGATCCGGGCCCTGCACGCTGCCGGGCTGCCGTCCGAGGCGGCTCTGGGCGCTGCCAGCTGGTCGGCCCGGGACTGGCTGGGGGCCGGTGCCGGACTGTCCGAGGGGGACCCGGCCGACCTCGTCGTCTACCCGGCCGACCCTCGGCTGGACCTCGAAGTGCTGGCCCACCCGATGCGCATCTTGCTGCGTGGCCGCGTGGTGGCCTGAGTAGACCGGTCAGCCCCCGGGGACAGGTGCGGGTGTCTCCTTGTTGCGCTCGGTGTCGTAGCACATGCGGTAGCCCGGGTTCGGCGGCGACGGCGGGTCGGTGCAGTTGCGCCGGACCCGCGCCTCGAGGGAGTTGTCAGCACCGGGGTCGTAGCCCGGCAGGTCCAGCGTCGGTGTCGTGCCGCGTGCCGGCGCGTTGAGAACCGGTACGGCGCCGGACGCCACGGGCACGTAGACCGGCGGCGGCGTCACCGGCGCGAACGTCGGTGCCGGCACCGGGCCGGTAGCCCGACCCGCCGACGTGTAGGACGGCAGCGGGTTGGCGTTGGCGCCGGCCAGTGGCGGGCCGGAGTCAGCGGGATCTGCAGCCGCCCGGTTGGCGGTCGAGGAGCTGTCGCCGCCGCCGAAGACCAGCACCGCCGTGCCGAGCAGCGCCGCCGCCACCACCACGCCGATCGCCCAGCCGATCGCCCGCGTGACCACCGGCGCCCCCCTGAGGTCCTGATGCCTGATCGAGGAGCACCCTGCTCCGGATGGCGCCAACGTACTCGGATCCCGGGCTCCGCTGCAGGTCGAGCCGGCAGGAGCGGATGAGAGACTCGCCACATGGCGTTGTCGACCGCAGGCGCGGCCTCCCCTCGCGGCCGCACCGAGACCAGGCGGGTGGCAGGTGATCCGCCCCTGCTCGCCCTGCTCGGTCCGCGTCCGGTGCTGGCGGGGGTCGCCGGTGCCGCCTGCATCGCGTTCTCGGCAGTGCTGGTGCGGCTCGCCGCCGTGGAGCCGGCCACTGCCGCGGTGTTCAGATGCCTCTACGCGTTGCCGGTCCTCGGCCTCCTGATGCGTTCAGAGGACCGTCGGCTCGGTCCGCGTCCGCGCCGGGCCCGGCTCGTAGCCGCCGGAGCCGGCGTCTTCTTCGCCCTCGACCTCGTCATCTGGCATCACGCCATCGCCGCGGTGGGGGCCGGCCTGGGCACCGTGCTCGGCAACCTGCAGGTGGTGGTGGTCGGCATCGTCGCCTGGGTCCTGCTCGGCGAACGGCTCTCGCGCCGCCTGCTCCTGGCCATCCCGCTGGTCCTGGCGGGGGTGACGCTGATCAGCGGCGCTCTCGGCGGCGCCACCTACGGGGAGCACCCGGCCCTCGGCGTCGTCCTCGGCGTCGCCACCTCGGTCGCCTATGCCGGCTTCCTCCTGGTCCTGCGCCAGAGCGGCGGCGACCTGCGGCGGCCGGCCGGGCCGCTCTTCGACGCCACAGCGGTCACCGTGGTTGTCGCGGCGGCCTTGGGGCTGGTCAGCGGCGGTGTCAATCTCGTGCCGTCCTGGCCGGCTCACGGCTGGCTGCTGCTGTTGGCGCTGAGCTCCCAGGTGGTCGGCTGGCTGCTCATCTCGGTCTCGCTGCCTCGGCTGCCGGCCGCCGTGACCTCGGTGCTGCTGCTGCTGCAGCCGGTCGCGAGCGTGGGACTGGGCGCCCTGCTGCTCGGCGAGTCCCCGTCCACCGGCCAGCTGGTCGGCGTCGGGCTGATTCTCTTTGGTGTCGTCGCAGCGACGGCCGGTCGGGGCGCTCAGGCTGACGCCCGTGCCACCCGAATGGCGGCATCGCCGGCGACAACCCCGCCGTAGGCTGTCGCCCATGCACCATGTCGGCGCGGCCCGGGTGCGCGAGCAGCGGGCCGGCGACGGGCCTGACGGGCTTCGTCCCAAAGGGCGACTGATCCCCCTCACCGAGGTGCACGCGCTCGACGACGAGGCGTACGCCGCTGCACTGTGCGGGCGCACCGGACCCCTGTTCCGGATACCGGATTTGGCTTGGGAGCACAGCGGGCTCCAGCTGCGCTGTGCCAGCTGCGTGGACCTGGCTCCGTGCGACTGACGGCCGGGCGACTGACGGCCGGGCGACTGAGACCCGCAGCACCCGATCTCCAGTCGGGGCCTCAGCGCCCGACCGCGTAGCCCTGGTCCCCCCGTGGGTTGGCGGCTGCCTTCAGCCACCCTCCGTCGCGGGCCACCGCGGACAGCCGCCCCTGCGACCAGGGGCCGGCCACCTCGACCTGGTGTCCACGCCGGCGCAGGTCGTCGACAACGTTGGAGCCGAGCCGCTCCTCGACCACCACGACGCCCGGGGCTGCGGTTCGTGGGTAGAACGAGCTCGGGAAGGCTGTGGTGTGGAACATCGGGGCGTCCACCGCCTGCTGCAGGTCGAGCCCGCCGTGCACATGGCCAAGGAAGAACGCCAGCTGCCACTGG
This sequence comes from Actinomycetota bacterium, assembly GCA_030947185.1. Lineage (GTDB taxonomy): Bacteria > Actinomycetota > Actinomycetes > JALYXH01 > JALYXH01 > JALYXH01. Next base: position 8,942 of record JALYXH010000009.1, read on the forward strand.
TCCTGCTGGTCGCCGCCCGGAGTACCGAAGGCCAGCCAAGGCGCGCCGTCCCGGAGCGCCAGGGTGGGCGAGAGCGTCGTGCGCGGCCGCCGGCCCCCGACCAGCGACGAGGCAAGCCCTGGCTGCAGCCAGCACATCTGGGCGCGGGTGCCCAGGCAGAAGCCGAGGTCGGGGATGACCGGAGAGCTCTGCAGCCAGCCCCCGCTGGGCGTGGCAGAGATCATCATGCCGGCGGCGTCGACCACGTCGACGTGACAGGTGTCGCCTCGGGTCTCCCCGCTGCCGAGCACGGTCGGTTCGCCGGCCCCACCGGCGGACACTGCGACCGGGTCTCCGTCGGCCAACCCGTAGCGAGGCAGCTGCGGCGGCCGCCCGCCCGGGGCGCCGGGACGCAGCTCGTACGACGCGGCCTCCGCCACCAGAGACCGGCGCTCCTCGGCGTACGCCGGGTCGAGCAGCGCCGCCAGCGGCACGTCCTCGGCCGGGTCGCCGTACCACGCCTCGCGGTCGGCGAAGGCCAGCTTGGCGCACTCGACGACGGTGTGGACCCAGTCGGCCGAGAGCAGCGGCACCGAGGCGAGGTCGAAGCCGGCCAGCAGGGCCAGCTGCTGGAGCAGCACGGGTCCTTGTCCCCACGGCCCGGTCTTGCAGACGGTGTAACCGGCGTAGTCGAGCGTCACCGGTGCCTCGACCGGCAGCGACCAGGAGGCCAGGTCCTCCCCCGTGAGCAGCCCGCGGTGGCGGCGGCCGGAGGTGTCCATCACCTCGCTGTCCGCACAGAAGCGCGCGACCGCCTCCGCGACGAACCCGCTGTAGAAGGCGTCGCGGGCCGCCCCGATGCGCTGCTCCCGCGGCCCCCGGGCGGAGCGTTCCGCCCCGGCCAGCCGGCGGTACGTCGCCGCCAGCGCCGGGTTGTGGAAGCGCTGCCCGGGGCCGGGCAGGCCGCCCGCAAGGTAGACCGCCGCCGAGGTCGGCCAGTGCTCCCGGAACAGGGTCTCCACGGTCGCCACGGTCCGCGCGGTGGTCGGGAGCAAGGGGTAGCCGCTCTCGGCGTACCCGATGGCGAACTCGAGGACATCAGCGAGCGACCAGGTGCCCCAGCGCTCCAGCAGAGTCGTCCAGGCGGCGAAGGCGCCCGGGACCGTCGCCGCGAGCAGGCCGGTGCCGGGGACGAGGTCCAGGCCGAGGTCGTCGCGGTAGCCGTCGATCGAGGCAGCTGCCGGCACCGGGCCCTGGCCGGCGAGAACGTGCACCGTCTCCTCGCCCGGGTCGTAGAGCAGGATCGGCGCCTCCCCGCCCGGGCCGTTCAGGTGCGGCTCCACCACCTGCAGCACGAACCCGGCGGCGACCGCCGCGTCGGCAGCGTTACCGCCGCGCTCGAGCACGGCCATCCCCGCGCCCGAGGCCAGCCAGTGCGTCGAGGCGACCATGCCGAAGCTGCCCACCAGCTCGGGGCGGGTCGGGCTCACGGCGCGAGGTCCACCACGACGGGAGCGTGGTCCGAGGCACCCCTGCCCTTACGTGCCTCCCGGTCGACGTACGCCGTGTGCACCCGGTCGGCCAGCGGCGGGCTGACCAGCACGAGGTCGATGCGCATCCCGCGCCGGTTGTGGAAGTCCCCGGCCCGGTAGTCCCAGAAGGTGAACGGGCCGGGCGCCGGCTGGTGCTCGCGGACCACGTCGCGCAGCCCGAGCGCCGCCACTGCGGCCAGGGCCGCGCGCTCGGGCGCACTGACATGGGTGGAGCCGACGAACCGGGCGGCATCCCAGACGTCGTCGTCGGTCGGCGCCACGTTGACGTCGCCGCAGACGGCAACCTGGAGACCGGCGGCCAGGTCGGCCGCCACGTCGGCTCGCAGGGCGTCCAGCCAGGCCAGCTTGTACGGGTACTCGGGACTGTCCAGCGCACGCCCGTTGGGCACGTACACCGAGTAGACGCGCACCTCCCCGCACGTGGCCGCCAGCACCCGAGCCTCCGGTGCGGCGGCTCGGGGGTCGCCGGCGAGCCCCCGGCGTACGCCGGTGAGCCCGAGCCGGGACAGCACCGCGACACCGTTCCACCGCCCGGTGCCCAGGTGGGCGACGTCGTAGCCGCGCTCACCGAACGCCCCCGTCGGGAAGGCGGCGTCGGTGGACTTCGTCTCCTGCAGGCAGCAGACGTCCGGCCGGGCGGCGTCCAACCACTCCAGCAGCCGAGGCAGCCGGGCCCGGACCGAGTTGACGTTCCAGGTCGCCAGCCGCATACAGCAGACCTGCCCGGGCTCGGCCGGGCCGAACATCGGGTCTCGAGCGGACGCCGGTCGAGCCGCTCGGCTACAGGTCGGGTTGACGGTGACTCACCAAACTCGTTCGTCACACCCGGCCCACCCGACGTTAGTAGGCACTTTTGTGCTTGCTAAAGTTTGCAATTGCACAGACAACGGGTAGGTTCGACTGCATTACGCCGGCCCGGACCCGGGGCGGCGCCACCGTGCGAACACCTCCGGCACGGCCGGAATCGGGAGCCTTTGACCCAGGTGTTCCGACGTACCAGCAAGACCGACGTGGCCATCCACCCCCGATGGAGCCTCGCGGACTGCCGGTGCGGCGTGATCGAGGAGTTTTGACGTGAAGCGCACCATTATGCGGGGGGTAACGGCCGTTGCGGCCGCAGTGACGACCGGGGGTCTGGTGTTCGGTGCTGCCGCCTCCGGCTCGTTCGTGGCCGACTCCCGCCCAGCCGACGCCTCCGGGCCGACTGGTCGTCCGGCGGCGACGAGTCCCGCCGACGCCATGGAGAACACCCGCGAGGAGCTGCGCGCCTCGCGGGGAGACCTACGGCAGCCACTGCCGCCCACGGCCGTGCTGGGTGTCCGGTACACCGCGCCCGAGCCGGCCGCCGCCCCACCGGCGCCACCGGCGCCACGGGACCGGCCCACCGACCCCCGCTCGATCGCCCGGCAGATGCTGGCCGACCGCGGCTGGTCCGACCAGTGGAGCTGCCTCAACAGCCTCTGGGAGCGGGAGAGCAACTGGCAGACGCACAACGCCAACCCGCACTCCGACGCCTACGGCATCCCGCAGTCGCTGCCCGGCTCCAAGATGGCCAGCGAGGGCGATGACTGGGAGGACAACCCGGCCACCCAGATCCGGTGGGGACTGAAGTACATCGCCGGCCGGTACGGCTCTCCGTGCGCGGCCTACGAGCACTCGAACAGCTACAACTGGTACTAGGCCGACAGCTGGTCGCGGGCACCCGGTCGGGTGGCCAGTTCGATCGCCGTCCAGGCCATGGCGACGCCGCCGTCGAGCAGCGCCCGATCGGCAGCCGGCCGGACGCAGTACGCGGCGAACTCCGGCTGGTGGTTGCCGGCGGTGCCTGACTCGATCGACATCATCGGCTGGATCGTCGGGACCGCGAGCGAGACGTTGGCCATGTCGGTGGAGCCCGCCATCCGTTCGTCGCGCGCTGTCGGCACCGGGAACACCCGGCCGAGAGCCTCGGCGTTGGCTCGATAGAGCTCGAGCAGGAGCGGGTTGTGGGCGAACTCCGAGTACGGCGGCGAGTCGTTGCTCACGGTGAGAGACGCACCGGTGGCCAACGCGCCTGCCTCGAAGCAGGCCCGGACCCGGGGCTCCAGCTCGGCCAGCGCCGCCAGGGTGGCCGATCGGACGTAGAACGCGCCCCGGGTGTAGGCCGGGACGATGTTGGGGGCGTCCCCACCGGCCGTCACGATCCCGTGGATGCGGTCGCTGCCGCGAATGTGCTGGCGAAGCAGGCCGATGGCGACCTGGGCGATGGTCAGCGCGTCCGCGGCGTTGATCCCGTCCTCAGGGAAGGCCGAGGCGTGCGCGGGCCGTCCGACGTACTCCGCGTTGAGGTGGGCCACGGCCAGCGTGGGCGGGTCGGCGCGCTCCTGCGGCGCCGGGTGGATCATCATCGCCGCGTCGACGCCCACGAAGACCCCGCGCTCGAGCATCAGGATCTTGCCGCCGCCGCCCTCCTCGGCCGGGGTGCCGAACACCTTCACAGTCAGGCCTACGTCGTCGGCGACCGCGGCCAGCGCCCGGCCCGCTGCGACCGCAGCGGCTGCGATCACGTTGTGCCCGCAGGCATGGCCCACAGTGGGCAGCGCGTCGTACTCCGCGCACACCCCGACGGTGAGCGGGCCGCTGCCTGCGGTGGCGACGAGAGCGGTGGGCAGGTCGGCGACCCCGGCCTCGACCGAGAACCCGCCGGCCGTCAGGGCCTCGCCGACCCAGGCCGCGGCGCGGTGCTCCTCGAAGCCCAGCTCGGGGTGGGCATGGATGCGGTGGCTGAGCGCGACGAGCTCGTCCTGCGCCGACGTCACCGCCTGCCTGGCCGCTTCCTTCACCGTCGTGCCGCCGGCTCGACCCAATGTGCCCGCCTCCTCGTCGCCGGCTACGACCTTAGGCGGACGACGTCAGCGCCGGAGCATGCCCGGGCAGCAGGTCAGCGGGCAGACGTCGTGACTGGGGCCCCGGAAGCCGAGGAACGGCCGGTCGGCGGCTCCGCCCATGCGCTCGACCACGAGCTCACCCACCATGGCGACGAACTGCGGGTCGGTGCCCACGGTGGCCGCCCGGGCCAGCCGCAGGCCGAGCTCGTCGGCACGCTCGCGTGCCTCCGTGTCGAGGTCGAAGAGCACCTCGATGTGGTCGGAGACGAACCCGATCGGGACGAGCACCACGTCGCGCACCCCGTGCGTGTGCAGCACGTCGAGATGGTCGACGACGTCGGGTTCCAGCCAGGGCTGCGAGGGCGGCCCGCTGCGGCTGGAGAAGACCAGCTGCCAGGGGTGCACGCCGGGCAGCCGCTCGGCCACCAGGCCGGCCGTCTCCACCAGCTGTGACTGGTACATCGAGCTCGACGCAGCGGCCATGGGGATGCTGTGCGCCACGAAGGCGAGATGCGCCCTGTCGCGCCCCTCCGGGGGTAGCTCGTCCAGCGCCGCCAGGGTGTTGCGGACCATCGGCTCGACGAAGCCTGGGTGGTTGAAGTAATGCCGCACCTTCTCCACCGCCGGCGCGGCCGCGCCGACCTCGGCCCGGGCCCGCTCGATGTCCTCCCGGTACTGCCGGCAGCCCGAGTAGGAGCTGTAGGCCGTGGTGAAGAACGCCAGCGCCCGGCGTCGTCCGTCATCCGTCATCTGCTGCAGGGCATCGGGCAGGTACGGCGCCCAGTTGCGGTTGCCCCAGTAGACCGGCAGGTCGACGCCGGCGTCGGCCAGCTCCTTCTCGATCGCCGCGATCAGTGCCCGGTTCTGGGCGTTGATCGGGCTGACCCCCCCGAACCGGTCGTAGTGCTGGCCCACCTCGGCCAGCCGCTCCGGCGGGATGCCGCGGCCACGGGTCACGTTCTGCAGGAACGGCAGCACGTCGGCCGGCCCCTCGGGACCGCCGAAGGAGACCAGCAGCAGGGCGTCGTACGGCGCGTCGGAGCCGTCAGGCGCCGTCAGGGCGTCGGTGGCCGGTGCGAATCCGGGGGGGAGGCTCACTCCCCCATTGTCGGCGGGTTACTGCACGAGCGCGCGCTGACCGTCCCCGGCCGTCTCGCCCTTGGTGGGGCTGCCCTGCTCCGGTCCGGTCACCATCGGCTGGCTGACCCCGAACTCGGACGGGTCGAGCACGCCGTCCTCGACCCAGGTGTAGCGACCGGCGAGGACCTGCTGGGAGAACGCGTAGTCCTCCGCGTCGTCGTTGCGCCACAGCGCGTAGAACAAGGCGTCGGCGCGGCGGCGGGCCTGCCGGGCGAACAGGTCGGCCAGCTCGTACGCGGTCGTGGCGTTCTGCGGCTGGTCCTGGGCGATCATCTGCGCGCGGACCACGGCAGCACTGACGGCGAACAGCTCGGCGCCGATATCGACGATCCGGCCCAGGAACGCCTGCTTCTTCTCGAGCTTGCCCTGCCAGCGCGACATGCCGTAGAAGGTCGAGCGAGCCAGCTTTCGGCTGGACCGCTCGACGTATCGCAGGTGCTGGGCCAGCACGCCGTACTCGTCGTAGGACTGGGGGTTCTGACCCTTGCCGACGGCCAGCTGCGGCAGCCACTTGGCGTAGAACTTGCCGGCCTGCACGGCGGTCTTCGCCTTGTCCTTGAGCGGGACGTCTTCGATGATGTCGCCGGCCACCGACAGGTGCTGGTCGACGGCCTCGCGGGCGATCAGCAGCTTCATGATCTCCGAGGAGCCCTCGAAGATCCGGTTGATCCGCATGTCGCGCAGCATCTGCTCGGCCGGGATCGGCCGCTCGCCGCGGGCCTGCAGTGACGCGGCGGTCTCGAAGCCGCGTCCGCCGCGGATCTGGACAAGGTCGTCGCAGACCTTCCAGCCCATCTCGGAGCCGTAGAGCTTGGCGATCGCCGCCTCGATCCGGATGTCGTTGCGCTCCTCGTCGGCCAGCGCGCTGGACAGCTCGACGACTGCCTCGAGGCCGAACGCCTGCGCGGCCAGGAAGGCGATCTTCTGACCGACCGCCTCGTGCTGGCCGACCGGGACGCCCCACTGCACCCGTTCGTTGGACCACTCACGGGCGATCTTCAGCGCGTACTTCGCGTTGGCCGCGCAGATCGCGGGCAGCGAGAGCCGGCCGGTGTTGAGGGTGGCCAGGGCGATCTTGAGGCCCATGCCCTCGCGGCCGATCACGTTGGCCGCCGGCACCGAGACGTTGCTGAAGCGGGTGACGCCGTTCTCGATTCCGCGTAGGCCCATGAACTGGTTGCGGTGCTCGACGGTGATGCCCGGGTCGTGCGCCTCGACGATGAACGCGGTGATGCCGCCTCGGTGGCCCTCCGACTTCGGCACCGCCGCCATCACCACCAGGATGTCGGCGATCACGCCGTTGGTGGTCCAGAGCTTGAGGCCCTCGAGGGTGTAGCTGGAGCCGTCGGCGGAGGGGGTGGCGATGGTGCCCAGGCGGGCCGGGTCGCTGCCGACATCGGGCTCGGTCAGCAGGAACGCGCTGACCTCGCCGGCGGCGAGCCGTGGCAGGTAGGCCTTCTTCTGCTCCGGCGTGCCGAACATCTTCAGCGGCTGCGGGACGCCGATCGACTGGTGCGCCGAGAGCAGCGTGCTGATCGCCGAGTGCCAGGAGCCGGCGACGGCCAGCGCGCGGGTGTAGTAGACGGTCGAGAGGCCGAGTCCGCCGTACTCCTCGTCGATCTTCATGCCGAACGCGCCGATCTCGGCCAGACCCTTGATCGTCTGCTCGGAGATCTTGGCGTCCCGCTCGATCTGGAGCGGGTCGACCTCCTCGAGCAGGAACGACTCCAGCTTGGCGATGAAGGCCTCGCCGCGGCGCTTGTCCTCGGCTGTCGGCCGTGGGTGCGGGGCGATCAGGTCGAGGCGGAAGTTGCCGAGGTAGAGCTCCTTGCCGAAGCTCGGGAGCTTCCACTCGGTCTCGCGGGCGGCCTCGGCAACCTGGCGGGCCTGCTTCTCGCTGACGTGGGTCGTGGTGGTCACGGACGTGCCCCTCTTCGCCTCGAAGCGTGCGCCTGCACGCCGGAACAGAACGTCGTTCGGTGCCAGGTTACCGCGGGATGCCAGGATGCCCCAGACAGGAAGGGGTCGTCGTGGCGACCAACCGAGAAGTCCGGTTAGCGGCCCGGCCGCAGGGCTGGCCGACGCTGGAGACCTTCGAGCTGGCCGAGGTGCCGGTGCCGGAGGCGGCCGACGGCGAGGTGCTGGTCCGCAACATCTACATGTCCGTCGACCCCTACATGCGCGGGCGGATGAACGCCGCCAAGTCCTACGCCCCGCCGTACGAGGTCGGCAAGGCGATGTACGGCGGGGCGGTCGGCCAGGTGGTCACCTCCCGGGCACCCGAGGTCACCGAGGGCTCCTTCGTGCGGACCGGCCTGGGCTGGCGGGAGTTCGCCGTGCTGCCCGCGCGGCACTGCGAGCCGGTCGACCCGTCGGCCGGGCCGCTGTCGGCGTACCTCGGCGTGCTCGGGATGCCGGGGATGACGGCGTACGTCGGGTTGTTCGAGATCGGCAAGGCGCAACCGGGCGAGACGGTCTTCGTCTCGGCCGCGTCCGGGGCGGTCGGCAGCATCGTCGGCCAGCTGGCCAGGCTGCACGGCTGCCGGGTGGTCGGCAGCGCGGGCGGCCCCGAGAAGGTGGCCTTCCTGCTCGACGAGCTCGGCTTCGACGCCGCGATCGACTACCGCGAGGGCGGGCTGACCGAGGCCCTGCTCGCCGCCGCCCCGGAGGGGGTCGACGTCTACTTCGACAACGTCGGCGGGGAGCACCTGCAGGCGGCACTGGCAGCGATGAACCCGTTCGGGCGGCTGGCCGAGTGCGGGATGATCTCCCAGTACAACGAGCCGACGCCGGGGCCGGACAACCTGTTCTTCGTCGTGGGCAAGAAGCTCACCATGCGCGGGTTCATCGTCTCGGACCACGCCGACCGGGCTGCCGACTTCGTACGCGACGTCGGGGGGCACCTGCGCGAGGGCCGGCTGGTGGCCCGGGAGACCGTGGTCGAGGGCATCGAGGCGGCCCCGCAGGCGCTGCTCGACGTGCTGCGCGGCGGAACCCATCTCGGCAAGCTGGTCGTCCGGCTGGCGCCCGACCCGACGCTCGGCTGACAGATCGCTCTCACATCACCATCTCGACCAGGTGCGGCCCTGGTTCGCCCAGAGCGCGCTGCAGCTGCTCGGCCAGCTCGGTCGTGGTGGCCGCCGTACTGGCCGGCACACCGAGGCCGCGGGAGATGGCGGCGAAGTCGATGGTAGGGCTGCCCAGGTCGGTCAGCCCGCGGGCCACCGGTCCGGGCTCGCTGACGCCGGCCCGCCACAGCTCGGCCTGCAGGATCCGGTAGACCCGGTTGGCGCAGACCAGGGTGGTCACGTCCAGGCCCTCGCGGGCCTGCGTCCACAGCGCCTGCATGGTGTAGAGGAAGCTGCCGTCGGCCTGGAAGTCGATCACCGGCCGGTCCGGGCAGGCCAGCGAAGCTCCGGTGGCCACCGGCGGCCCCTGCCCGATCGCCCCGCCGGTCAGGGAGAGATAGCTGTGCCGGGGGGCGCTGTCGGCGATGCCGTTGTAGGGCAGGCCGGTGGTGTTGGCCTCGTCCACGATGATGGCGCCGTCGGGCTGCAGGGCCGCGAGCACCGCCCCGATGGTCACCGGGTCGAGCGGTGACGCCGGTGGCAGCTCCGGCCGGTCGCCCGCCGAAGCCGGCGGGCCTTCCTGCCGGGCACCCACGCGGTCGGCCAGGGCGGCCAGGGCGGCCAGGGCATCGGCGTCGGGAGAGGCGAGGACGCAGGCCTGCGTCGACGGCGGGACCGTCGAGCTCGCCATTCCTCGGTAGCCGAAGAAGGCGACCGGGTCGGCGGCTCCGGCGAGAACCAGCTGACGATAGGGCGCGAGTGCCTGGACGGCCTGCTCGGGGAAGTAAGGCAGTCGTGTGGGCGAGGGCAGCCCGCCGCCGCGCTCGAGCCGGGCCGGGAACGTCTCGACCATCAGCGCACACCCGGTTGCGGCGGCGATCCGTCCCGCGGTCCGGAGCCCCGCCTCCCCCAGTGCCGCGCCGCCGAGCAGCAGGCAGGCCGGCTCGCCCCCCGTCAGCGCCTTGGCCGCCGCCTCGACCACGTCC
>JALYXH010000039.1 GCA_030947185.1 Actinomycetota bacterium
CGGCGGGCCATCGAGCGCGACGAGCTGGTGCTTCACTACCAGCCGAAGGCGAGCCTTGCGGACATGGGCGTTCATGCCGTCGAGGCCCTTGTTCGCTGGCAGCACCCCGAACGCGGCCTGCTGGCGCCCGACATCTTCCTGCCCATCGCCGAGCAGACCGGGCTCATCGACCCGCTGACCGGCTGGGTGCTGGACACGGCGCTGGCCCAGCTCAACGGGTGGGCCGCTGTCGCGCCCGCGCTGGTGATGGCTGTCAACGTCTCCGCGCGCAGCCTGCAGCATCACGACTTCCCGGACCGCGTCCTTGAAGCACTCGACCGGGCCGGCCTGCCACCGCAGCGGCTGCTCCTGGAGATCACCGAAACTGCTCTCGTGACGGACGCCGAGCGGGCGGCCGACGTGCTCCGGCGCCTGGAGACCGCCGGGCTGCGGCTCAGCCTCGACGACTTCGGCCAGGGCTACACCAGCCTCGGCCAGCTCCGCCACCTGCCCCTGAGCGAGCTCAAGATCGACAAGCTGTTCGTCATGAACATGCTCACCAACCCCAGTGATGCAGCCATCGTGAGATCGGTGATCGAGCTCGGGCACAACCTCGGTCTGGACGTGGTGGCCGAGGGCGTCGAGACCGAGGAGGTGCTCCAGACGCTTATCGCCCTGGGCTGCGACGTTGTGCAGGGGTACCTCCTCGCCAAGCCGTTCCCGGCCGAGCGACTGGAGGGTTGGCTGCAGCAGCACGCGGCCCACCGGCCGGTCGCTGCGAAACCGAGCGCCCGCTGAGCAGTCGCCCGGCGCCTACCCGCTGCCAGTCATGACAGGCGCGTGCAGCCCGGGTGCAAGCGCCGGCACGAAGACGACCGCGACAGCCAGCGCGAGAGCGGCGAGGCCGGTCAGCCGGGCTACCAGCTGCCCCCGTGGCGCCAGCTTCTCGAGCGCCACGATCCCGGCCAGACCCAGCATGGCGAGCAGGTTCATCAGCCGGTGACGCGGCCGAGCTTCGAACGGCGCCGCTAGCCTACCGGTGGGATGGCAAGCCGGTGCCCAGCGTCTCCGGACGCGCGGCTGAGACTCTTCCGGTTCCAGCCGGGCCCGGTCGCGCTTATGCGCTGTAGCCTGCGAGCGTTCGAGGGAGGCGGTCGGCATGGGCAGCGGACTCGAACGATCGGTAGCTGCGGCGTTCGAACGGCGGGTCGCCCCGGTGCTGGCCCTCGCTGAGGACACAACAACCCTGGCAATGGCCTGCCGCGACATGGCAGCACGCTTCAGCCGTGGCGGCCGACTGCTCGTCTTCGGCAACGGAGCCGGCACGACGGACGCGCAGCACGTAGCCGTGGAGTTCGTACACCCTGTGATCGTCGGCAAGCGGGCGCTGCCGGCCCTGTCGCTGGTCTCTGACGCGGCCACCTTGATGGGAGTGGCTGGTCGGCGTGGGCTCGACGACGTCTACGCGCACCAGGTGCACGTCCTTGGCCGGCCAGACGACATTGCTCTTGGTCTGTCCGGCGACGGCCACTGCGCCAATGTCAGCGCCGGACTGCAGGCCGCCCGCGACGTCGGGATGCTCTGCGTCGCGCTGCTCGGCGGGGACGGCGGTGGCATTCTGGCCGACGGCCAAGCGGACCACTGCCTCGTTGTGCGCAGCGAAGATCCGCACATCGTCAAAGAAGGGCACGTCACGGCCTACCACCTGCTCTGGGAGCTGGTGCATGTCTTCTTCGACTCACCGGACCTCGCCGAGGGACAGGTCACGACGGGTGTCGAGGGGCTCTACCCGTTCCTTTACGGGGGGGGCACCGCGTCCGGAGACGTCCTCAAGAGTGCGGCCGAATCCGCGCGCCAGAAGGTCACCGAGATCGTCGCCCTGCGCCGTCAGGTGGGCGCGGAGGTCACGCCGGCGGTTGCCGCGTGCGCGGAGCGACTCGGCACGGCCTTCTCGACCGGCGCAACGCTGCTGGCCTTCGGCAATGGCGGCAGCAGCACCGACGCTCAGGACGTCGTGCACACCTTCCTCGACCCGGCCCCGCCTGCGCGGCCGCTACCGGCGCTCGGGTTGACCAACGATGTCGCCGTGCTCACAGCGCTCTCGAACGATGTCAGCTTCGAGGTCGTCTTCGCCAGACAGGTGAAGGCATTCGGGCGTCCCGGCGACATAGCGATCGCGCTATCGACCAGCGGCGGTTCGCCGAACGTACTGGCCGGGATCGATGAGGCCAAGCGGATCGGCATGGTCACCGTTGGGCTGGCCGGCTATGGGGGCGGCCGAATGGCAGAGCTCCCCGCCCTGCAGCACTTGTTTGCCGTGCCATCGTCGTCGGTGCACCGCGTCCAGGAGGTACAGACGACGCTGTACCACGTCCTGTGGGAAGCGACTACTCGCGTGCTCGCAGCTGCGCCGTTGCCACCGCTGCCTGTCCCAGGCTGACGCCGCCGTCGTTCGGCGGGACATTCCGGTGGGTCAGGACGGTGAAGCCACCGTTCTCCAAGCGTTCCAGGCAACGCGCTACCAGTAGGGCGTTCTGGAACACTCCGCCCGACAGCGCGACGGTCGTCAGCTGGTGCTTGTCGCGCAGTCGGGAGCAAACGTCGAGCACCACCGCAGCGAGGCTGTTGTGGAAACGAGCCGCGAGCGTGGGGACCGACAGGCCGCGCTCGAGGTCGTCCGCGATCGCGCGGACGAGGGTCCCGACATCAACCCCGCCCTCGAGTACGGGGACCAAGTACTCGCCACGCTCGGCGCGGTCGGCGACGTGCTCCAGCTCGATAGCTGCCTGGCCCTCGTACGTGACGACATCCCGGACTCCGAGCAGCGCCGAGACGGCGTCGAACAGCCTGCCGGCGCTCGACGTCAATGGCGCGTTGACCCCTGCCCTCGCAACCGAGAGCACCTGTTCCCATCGTCTGGCCTGTCGGCGCGAGACGGCCAACCCTGCGGGAATGTCGCCGTCGTAGGCCGCATCCAGATGCGCCGCCGCCATTCGCCACGGCTCCCTGGTCGCCGCATCGCCTCCAGGCATCGCGACCGGGGCAAGATGCGTTGCCCTGCTGAACCCGGTGAGGTCGGCGATGAGGAACTCGCCGCCCCACGCGGTGCCGTCGGTGCCGAGGCCGACGCCGTCGAAGGCGACGCCGATCACGGGGCCGGTCCTTGCATTGTCGGCGAGGCAGGATGCGATGTGGGCGTGGTGGTGCTGGACCCCGATCAGCTCCACGCCATCGAGCTCCGCGGCGTAGCGAGTCGACGGGTAGTCCGGATGCAGATCATGCGCGACGACCTCGGGATCGACGTCGAGCAGCTGCCGCAGGTGCGAGATGCCGTCGACGTACGACGAGAACGTCGCGTAGTCCTGGAGGTCGCCGACGTGGTGGGAAACGAAGGCCTGCGCGCCGCGAGTGAGGCAGAAGGTGTTCTTCAGCGCGGCCCCGCACGCCAGCACCGAGGTGGCGCAGTCGTGCGCCAGCCGGACGGGATGCGGCACGTAGCCGCGCGAACGACGAATCGGCAGCACCCGGCCGCGGACGACCTTGACCACCGAGTCGTCGACGCGGGTACGGATGGCCCGGTCGTGGACGAGGAAGGCGTCGGCGATCTCGCTCAAGCGCTTGCGGGCGTCCGCATCCACGAAAGCGATCGGCTCGTCGGACGCGTTACCACTGGTCACCACGAGCGGGCCGCCATGGCCCTCGAGCAGCAGGGCGTGCAGAGGCGTGTACGCCAGCATGAGGCCGAGGTTTGGCGAACCTGGCGCGACGGAGGCTGCGACACCTGTGCCGGGGCGGCGCGCCAGTAGCACGATAGGGCTGGCGCCGTCCTCGAGCAGCACCTGTTCGTGGTGGCCAACCGCGCAGAGCGCGCGCGCGGACGGGACGTCGAGGACCATAAGCGCGAACGGCCGTTCCTCGCGGTGCTTCCTGCTGCGCAGCCGTTGGACCGCCGACTCCTGCGTCGCATCGACAACCAGGTGGTAGCCGCCGAGTCCCTTGACGGCGACCACATCGCCGGCGCGCAGGTGCATTACGGCGCCGGCAATGGGATCTCCTGGCTGGGCGCCGGTACTGTCCACCAGTCGTAGCGTCGGCCCGCATTCGGGGCAGCAGACCGGCTCGGCGTGGTATCGCCGGTTTCCGGGGTCGTTGTACTCCTTCGTGCATGCCGCACACATCGGAAAAGCTGCCATAGTCGTCCTGGCCCGGTCGTAAGGCACCGAATTCACGATGGTGAAGCGCGGCCCACAGTTCGTGCAGTTGATGAACGGGTAGCCGAAGCGCCGATCGGTCGGGTCGTGCAGCTCCGCGAGACAGTCAGTGCAGGTAGCGCTGTCCGGCGACACCAACGCCACCCGCGCGCCAGTGGTGTCACTGGCGCGCACCTCGAAGCCGACGTAGCCAAGCGGGGGTCGGGCCTCGCTCCTCACCACGTCGACGCGCGCGAGCGCCGGCGGCCTTCTGAGGACGGCTAGCAGCGAGGACACGGCCTCCGGCGCACCCTCAGCCTCGATCACGACACCGGCGGCGTCGTTGCCGACCCAGCCCGCCAGCCCGCGACTGGTCGCCTCACGCCACACGAACGGCCGGAAGCCGACGCCCTGAACCAGGCCCGAGACGTGCGTGCGGGTCCGGATGACGGCTGGCCGCCCTGCTCTCCCAGCGTCAGATCTCATCCGACTGATGGCCGCCGTCCTTGGACCGGTACGTGCGCGGGACACACATTGACACTCGCTTTCCTGAAGCGATACCACAGGCGCTGCGTCGCGCAGACCAGTACAAGCTGGCACTTCGTGGGCGTGACGGGGCTTCAGAGTGCATGTCCCGAACTGGAGGCACAATGCTCTCCGCCGAAGGCATAGCCGCCGAAGACACCTTGGTCCACGTGCTCTGGATCAATGCGGGTCTGAGCTGCGACGGGGACTCCGTCGCACTCACCGGCGCGACTCAGCCGAGCATCGAGGAAATCGCCCTGGGTGCGCTTCCCGGACTGCCCAAGGTGGCCGTGCACTGGCCGCTCATCGATTTCGAGTGCGGACCCGCAGGCGGCGCGGACGACTTCCTGGAGTGGTTCTGGAAAGCCGACCGCGGGGAGCTGGACCCGTTCGTACTCGTCGTCGAGGGGTCGATCCCGAACGAAGCCCTGGCCGGTGACGGTTACTGGTCGGGCTTCGGCAATAACCCGATGACCGGCCAGCCCGTGACCACCAGCGAATGGCTGGACCGCCTCACTCCCAAGGCCCTCGCCGTACTCGCCGTCGGCACGTGCGCGACTTACGGCGGTATCCACGCGATGGCCGGGAACCCAACGGGTGCGATGGGCGTGCCGGACTACCTGGGGTGGGACTGGAAGAGCAAGGCAGGCCTGCCGATCGTCTGTGTTCCGGGCTGTCCGGTGCAGGGAGACAACCTTTCCGAGACGATCACGTACCTGCTCTACCAAGCCACCGGGCAGGCGCCGATGATCCCGTTGGACGAGGCGCTGCGACCGACCTGGCTGTTCGGCAAGACCGTGCACGAAGGCTGTGACCGCGCCGGCTACTACGAGCAGGCGGACTTCGCTACGGAGTACGGCTCGCCGAAATGCATCGTCAAGCTCGGCTGCTGGGGCCCGGTCGTGAAGTGCAACGTGCCCAAGCGCGGCTGGATCAACGGCGTTGGGGGGTGTCCCAACGTCGGGGGCATCTGCATCGGCTGCACCATGCCCGGCTTCCCGGACAAGTTCATGCCATTCATGGACGAGCCGCCCGGCGGCAAGCTGTCGACGACGGCGGTCGGCGCGTACGGCCGCACGATTCGAGCGCTGCGCACGAAGACGACGGCGACACTGGACAAGGAACCGAAATGGCGCCGGCCGAGCCGCGAACTGCTCAGCGGGGCAAAGCGCACCTGGTAACCGGTCGGCCCACTGGGCCCGCTCCGGGCCCCCGCGCGCCGCACCCTCGTGGCCGCGGACCTACCACCCTGAGGGACGGATCGCACATGACGGCGACACTGCCGAGAACCGGCAAGACCGACTCCAGCGACAAGGGCCTCGTCGAGATGGCCTGGGACCCGATCACCCGCATCGTCGGCAGCCTCGGGATCTACACGAAAATCGACTTCGCGAACATGACCGTAGCCGAGTGCCACAGCACGTCGTCGATCTTCCGTGGCTACAGCATCTTCATGAAGGGCAAGGACCCGCGCGACGCGCACTTCATCACCAGCCGAATCTGCGGCATTTGTGGCGACAACCACGCGACCTGCTCCTGCTACGCCCAGAACATGGCGTACGGCGTGAAGCCCCCGGCGCTCGGTGAGTGGATCGTCAACCTCGGTGAAGCCGCCGAGTACATGTTCGACCACAACATCTTCCAGGAGAACCTGGTCGGCGTGGACTACTGCGAGCGCATGGTCAAAGAGACCAACCCCGGCGTGCTCGCGAAGGCGGAGAACACCCGCTGCGCGAACGAGGCGGCGCACGGCTACAAGACGGTCGCCGACATCATGCGGGCGCTCAACCCGTTCACCGGCGAGTTCTACCGCGAGGCGCTGCAAGTGAGCCGCTGGACGCGGGAGATGTTCTGCCTGATGGAAGGTCGCCACGTTCACCCGTCGACGCTCTACCCCGGCGGCGTCGGCACGGTCGCGACCATCCAGCTCATGACCGACTACCAGATCCGACTCATGCGCTATGTGGAGTTCATGAAGAAGGTCGTGCCGATGCACGACGACCTGTTCGACTTCTTCTATGACGCGCTACCGGGCTACGAGAAG
Organism: Actinomycetota bacterium; assembly: GCA_030947185.1. Classification (GTDB taxonomy): domain Bacteria; phylum Actinomycetota; class Actinomycetes; order JALYXH01; family JALYXH01; genus JALYXH01. The sequence continues at coordinate 6,739 of JALYXH010000039.1, forward strand.
GTCGGCCTACGTCGCACGCTGCTCGGGTGCTGGGGCTCCTTCCAGGACCCGGAGCACTGCAACTTCGCCTACAAGGACATGGAGAACTGGGGTCGCAAGATGTTCGTGACGCCGGGCGTCGTCGTCGACAACAAGCTCGTCACGACCAGCCTGGTCGACATCAACCTCGGCATCCGCATCCTGCTCGGCAGCTCGTACTACGACGACTGGGCAGACCAGGAGATGTTCGTCAAGAACGACCCGCTGGGCAACCCGGTCGATCGTCGACACCCATGGAACCAACACACGAACCCCAGGCCGCAGAAGCGCGACCTCGACGACAAGTACAGCTGGGTCATGTCCCCGCGGTGGCACGACGGCAAGGACCATCTCGCTCTGGACACCGGCGGCGGCCCGCTGGCCCGGCTGTGGTCGACAGCCCTCGCCGGCCTCGTCGACATCGGCTACGTCAAAGCCACGGGCACCAGCGTGCAGATCAACCTGCCGAAGACCGCGCTCAAGGGCCCTGTCACGCTGGAGTGGAAGGTCCCCCAGTGGAGCAACACCCTCGAGCGCAACCGCGCCCGCAGCTACTTCCAGGCCTATGCCGCCGCCTGCGCACTGCACTTCTGCGAGAAGGCGCTCGAAGAGATCCGGGCCGGCCGCACCAAGACCTGGGAGACCTTCGAGGTGCCGGACGAGGGTGTCGGCTGCGGCTTCACCGAGGCGGTGCGCGGCGTGCTCAGCCATCACTTGGTCATCAGGGACGGCAAGATCGCCAACTACCACCCCTATCCGCCGACCCCGTGGAACGCCAACCCCCGGGACGTCTACGGGACACCCGGGCCGTACGAGGACGCGGTCCAGGACCAGCCGCTGTTCGAGGAGAACAATCGCGAGAACTTCAAGGGCATCGACATCATGCGGACGGTGCGCAGCTTCGACCCATGCCTTCCGTGCGGTGTCCACATGTACCTCGGTGAGGGCAAGACCCTCAAGAAGGTGCACTCCCCCACGGCGGCTGTCTCGGGCGAGGAGTGAGCGCCCAGACCGCTGATCCAACAGCGGCCGGCGAGCGCATCGAGCTCTTGCTCGAAGCAAGCGCCGCCGCCGGTCCGGTCGCGCGCGAACGCGCAGAGGAGCTCGTCCGCACCGTCGTCGAGCTGTACGGCGCCGGCCTCGAGCGGGTGATGGAGCTGGCGTACGACGCGGGCGCCCTCAGCGACGACCTGCTCGCCGCGCTGGCGGGTGACGACCTCGTTGCCGGTCTGCTTCTGGTGCACGGGCTGCACCCGTACGGCGTGGAGGACCGCATAGAGAGGGCGCTCGACGACGTGCGTCCCTACCTCGGCTCGCACGGCGGCGACGTCAAGTTGCTGGCCGTTACCGAAGAGGGCGTCGTTCGTCTTCAGCTTCTCGGCAGCTGCGACGGCTGCGCCTCGTCCGCGGTGACGCTGGAGCTGGCGGTCGAGGACGCGATCCATGCCGCCGCCCCGGAGATCGTCGGCATCGAGGTGGAGGAAGCCGCGAAGAGCGGTAGCAGCCACGGCACCGTGATCCCCGTCGAGCAGCTGACCTCGCGAGTGCGCGCGGCCGAGCCCGCCGGTGGCGTGACCTGGGCTGCCGCCGCCACCGTCGAGGAGCTCGCGGTCGGTCGGCTGCACCGCGTCACCGTGGAAGGCCTAGACGTTCTGCTCTGCCGTCTGACGTCCGGGGTCTACGCCTACCGCGACGCCTGCCCCGGCTGCGGAGCTTCGTTCGAAGGTGCCGGCCTACAGCGCTCGCCGGCACTACCCGGCAGTGCGGTGCTCACCTGCCGGCAGTGCTCGGCGCACTTCGACGTACGCCGCGCCGGTACGGACCTCGAGCAGCCCGACCGGCACCTCGAGCCACTGCCGCTGCTAGAGCGGGATGGCATCGTCGAGATCGCCGTACGCGCACCGGTTCCTGCATGAGATCACTCCAGATGAGCGCAGCCCCGAACGCGCTGTCGGTGCTGGCTCGCATCCGTGCCAACCGACCTGAGCCCTCGCCGTACGAGCGCTGCGAGATGTGCGGTGCCCCGGTCGCCAACGCCCACCAGCACGTCGTCAACGTCGGCACCCGCTCGCTGCTGTGCACCTGCCGGGCCTGCTACCTGCTGTTCACCCACGACGACGCGGCGCTGTCCCACCGGGCAGTTCCCGACCGATACCTTTCCTTCTCCGACCTGCCCGCCCCGGTCTGGGAGGAGCTCGAGCTGCCGGTCGGCACCGCTTTCCTGTTCCTCAACTCCGCACTCGAACGGGTCGTCGCCTTCTACCCCGGACCGGCCGGCGCCACCGAGTCGGAGCTGTCTCTCGACGCCTGGGAGCGGGTGGTCGCCGCCGCACCCGGCCTGGCCACGCTGCGCACCGACGTCGAGGCCCTGCTGGTGCACACGGAGCGGCAGCAGGTCGAGGCCTTCCTCGTCCCGATCGACGTCTGCTACGAGCTGGTCGGCCACCTGAGGATGCTGTGGCGCGGCTTCGACGGCGGGCAGGACGTGCGCCTGCGCATGAGCGAGTTCTTCGACGGGGTGCGCGCGAAGAGCCGGCCCGCGTCATGACCGTCCTCGACGTCGAGGTCCTCGACGTCCGCCCGCAGGAGCACGCGGCCTCGCCGCACCTGCTGTTCCGGCTTCGCATCTCCGAGACGAGCGGCGAAGTGGTGCACGCCATCGCGCTGCGCTGCCAGCTGCGCATCGAGCCGCAGCGCCGGCCGTATGACGGGGAGGAGCAGGCCGGGCTGCGCGACCTGTTCGGCACGTCCGAGCGCTACGACAGCACGCTCAAGCCCTTCCTCTGGACGCATGCGACCACGATGGTGCAGGGGTTCGAGGGCAGCACCGCGGTCGACCTGCCGGTGGCCTGCAGCTACGACTTCGACGTCAGTGCCCACAAGTACCTCCACGCCCTGCGCGGAGGCGACGTACCGCTGGTCCTACTCTTCAGCGGCACCGTGTTCACCCGCGGCACGTCGGGGTTCTCCGTCGAGCAGCTGTCGTGGTCGCTCGAGGCGCAGTGCCGCCTACCGGTCAGCGGCTGGCGCCGGCTGATGGACCTCTATTTCCCCGGCGGCGGCTGGATCCGCATCGACCGCGAAACGATCGACGCGCTGTCCCGCTTCCGCACCGATCGCGGGCTGACCAGCTGGGAGCAGACCCTCGCCGAGCTGCTTCCTGCGGATGCGGTGGTGTCGTGACGCTCACCGCCGCCCGGCAGGTCGCGGACGCGGTCCTCTACGAGGGTTACCTGCTCTACCCCTACCGCGCCTCGTCGTCGAAGAACCAGGTTCGCTGGCAGTTCGGCATCCTCGGCCCGGCCGGTGCTGCTGAGGCCGGGGTCGGTGAGCCGCCGGCGATGTCCTCCGAGGTCATCGTCGAGCAGCGGGCCGGCGCGACCCTCGACCTGCTCCTGCGCTTCCTCCAGGTCCAGTCCCGCGTCGTCGAGCGCCGCGACGGCGACGCCTGGCTGCCGGTGGCCGAGCTCACCGTCGGCACGACCCGCTGGATTCCCTTCCACGAGGCGGTCTCCCGCGAGATCCCACTGCTCGGTCTCAAGGCCGACGAGGCCCGCGAGCTGCTCGTCGGCGTGCCGGCAGGCGAGGAGATCGAGCCCCTGTACGAGGACGGCGAGCTCGTCGGGCGGCTCGTACGCACCCGTTGGCGCGTCCATGGCCGCGTCACGATGACCAGCCGACCGGGACAGGACGAGCGGCTTTGTGTGGTGAAGCTCACGGTCACCAACGACACCGCCTGGGCGCCGGGCGCCGTCGAGGGCTGGACAGACCGGGACGTCGCCGCTCGCTACTCGTTCGTCGGCACGCACCTGCTCGTGACAGCGCAGGGCACCCGCTTCGTGTCGCTGCTCGAGGGTCCGGACTGGTCCGACACCGACACGAAGGCGTGCGCACAACAGCGCTGCTGGCCGGTGCTGATCGCCGACGACAACGGCGCCGACGCCATCCTGGTGTCGCCGATCATCCTCGGGGACCACCCGACCATCGCACCGGAGAGCGTCGGGGACCTTTTCGACGCGACGGAGATCGACGAGATCCTCACGCTGCGGATCATGACGATGACCGAGGAGGAGAAGGCAGACGCCCGCGGGACCGACCCTCGCGCGGCCGCGATCCTCGAACGCTGCGACACGATGACCGACCGCTCGCTCGGCCTACTGCACGGAGCACGGCGTGAGGACGTCCCGACGTGCAGCGAGCTGTCCGCGGACAGCGACGATGTGCCGTGGTGGGACGTCGACCAGGACGCGCGAGCCGAGCCGGAAACCGACGCCGTCATGGTCAACGGGACCGCCGTGTCCAAGGGCAGCCGGGTCCTCCTACGTCCCTCCCGTCGGGCCGACGCGCAGGACATCTTCCTGGCCGGACTGACGGCCGTGGTCGCCCGCGTCTACTTCGACGTCGACGGCAACACCCACGTCGCGGTGGCCCTCGAAGACGACCCAGGCGCCGATCTCTACGGCGCCACCGGCCGCTTCTACTACTTCTCGCCCGACGAGGTAGAACCGCTGCCGACAGCCAACCTCACGGCCCGGGTGGACGCGCCATGAGCAACGGTGTCCTCATCGCCGGCATCGGCAACCTGTTCCTCACCGACGACGGGTTCGGTAGCGAGGTCGCCCGGCGGCTCGCCGGCAAGACGTTGCCGCCAGACGTGAAGGTCGTCGACTACGGGATCCGCGGCATGCACCTGGCCTACGACCTCCTCGACGGCTACGACGCGCTGATCGTTGTGGATGCGCTGCCCGGCAAGGGGAGCCCCGGTGAGCTGTCCGTTCTGGAGGTCGGTGAAGACGACCTCGGGGCCGGCGACTTCGATGCCCACGGCATGGCTCCCGTCGCCGTCCTGGCCAGCCTGGGGCAGCTCGGCGGCACGCTGCCACCTACCTACGTCGTCGGCTGCCAGCCGCAGGACGTCAGCGACGGCATGGGGCTCACGCCGGCCGTCTCCGCATCGGTCGACGGCGCCGTCGCCCTCGTTGAGGAGCTGCTAGCAGACCCGCTGTGGCGCACCCGCGCCTCCTCCACCGCAGGCTCGACCGCACGCTCCAGAGAGGATCTGCCATGAGGACCGTCGGAATCATCTTCACCTCCTTCGTCGGACTGCTGGTCCTGCTTGGCCTGTTCGTCGGCGTCCGGTCGATCCCGGACCTCAGGCGCTACCTGCGCATGCGGTCGATGTAGCCGTGCACGAGCTGAGCTACTGCGAGGGCGTCCTCGAGGCCGTCGAGCGACGCGCCGCCGGTCGGCCCGTCGCGGCCATCGGCGTCCGCATCGGCGCCGTGCACCGGGTCGTGGCCGACGCCTTCCAACAGTCATTCTCGATCGCGGCGATGAACGGGCCGGCGGCGCAGGCCGAGACCAGCCTCGTCGTCGTACCGGTCTCCGGTCACTGCATGGACTGCCGCAACGACTTCGAGTCCGACGACCCGTCTCCGGCCTGCCCGGCGTGCGGTGCCCTCGACGTCGCCGTCGACGGCGGCGACGACGTCGTCCTGGAGTGGCTGCGGTACGTCGACGCTGCCGTCCAGCCCCAAGCGGATCAGCCCCCCGAGCTCGTTCCCGCCCACTCCCACGTTGGAGATCACTAGCCGTGTGTCTCGCCATCCCCGGTCAGCTCGTCGAGTTCCTCGAGGGCAACAACGACCAGCTCGCTCTCGTTGACGTCGTCGGCGTCAAGCGCAAGATCAACATTGGCCTGATGGAGGACACCCCGCTGCAGATCGGCGACTACATCCTCATCCACGTTGGCTTCGCGATGTCCAAGGTGGACGAGAAGGAAGCCGCAGAAGCCCTGTCGATGCTGGAGATGATGGGTCAGTCGTTCACTGACGAGCTGCAGGCCGTCGCCGAGTCGAGCATCGAATGACTGAGTCGGTCAGCTGCAGCGCTGAGCCGGGCTGCATCACCTGCGGCGACATCGCCGTCGTACTGACCGTGGCCAGCACGGACGGCATCGACGCGCTCTGCCGCGACGACCAGGGCCGCTGCGAGGTGGTCGCCACGGAGCTCGTCGGCGATGTCGTCCCCGGCGACCGGGTGCTGGTGCATGCCGGCGTCGCCATTGAGCGAGTCCGCACGACGGAGGCAGTGACGTGAAGTTCGTCGACGAGTTCCGCGACGCCGACCTGGCCGAGGTGCTCGGGCGGGAGATCACCGCGTTGTGCGAGCCGGGCCGGCACTACAAGATCATGGAGGTGTGCGGCGGGCATACCCATACGATCTACCGCTACGGCGTGCAGGACCACCTGCCGGAGCAGATCGAGCTGGTCCACGGACCCGGCTGCCCGGTCTGCGTCATCCCGATGGGGCGGGTCGACGACGGCATCGCGATCGCCGAGCGCGAAGGCGTCATCCTGACCGGCTTCGGCGACATGATGCGGGTGCCCGGTGGGCGGGGGTCGTTCCTCGAGGCCAACGCCCGGGGCACCGACATCCGGATGGTCTACTCC
>JALYXH010000051.1 GCA_030947185.1 Actinomycetota bacterium
CCCGAGGACTGCGTAGGCGCGACCCCACGCTTTCCCGGCGGCACGACCGTCAACATCATCGAGCGCTTCGACCTGCGGCTCGACCCGCCGAGCGCCGGCTGGGCGCTCGGCAAGCCGTCGGGTGAGGCCGTGACTAGGGGGTGGCTGCGCTTCGCCGACAACCGGCCTGTTGACTCCCTGGCGCTGCTCTTGATCGGTGATGTCTTCCCCCCGACCGCGTTCAACCTCGGGCTGATGGGGTGGGTGCCGACCATCGAGATGACCGTGCACGTCCGCGGCGTACCGGCGCCGGGCTGGCTGCGGATGGTGGTGTCGACGCGCAACGTCGCGGGGGGTTACCTCGAGGAGGATGCCGAGATCTGGGACCCGGAGGACCGGCTGGTCGCGCAGTCCCGCCAGCTGGCGCGGCTGGCCCCATCGGTGCCGGCCACGGAGAGCGGGAGCGGGAGATGAGCGGACCGCTGGAGGAGGAGTCCGCGCGCACGCCGTTGCAGCGGCTGGTGGACATCCTCGACCTCGAGCAGATCGAGGTGAACATCTTTCGCGGCAGCAGCCCCGACGAGGACCTGCAGCGTGTCTTCGGCGGCCAGGTGGCCGGTCAGGCCCTGGTGGCGGCCGGGCGGACCGTGCCGGCCGAGCGGCACGTGCACTCCCTGCACGCCTACTTCCTGCGCCCGGGCGACCCCTCGGTGCCCATCGTCTACGAGGTCGACCGCATCCGTGACGGCCGCTCGTTCACGACGCGGCGGGTGGTGGCCGTGCAGCGTGGCCGGGTGATCTTCAACCTGTCCGCGTCGTTCCAGGTGCTGGAGCCGGGGGTGGCCCATCAGATCCCCATGCCGTCGGCACCGGCGCCGGAGACCCTGCCCACCGTGGCCGAGCGATTCGCCGGCCAGGCGCAGCCGCTGGCAGGGTGGTGGGCCCGGCCCCGTCCGATCGACCTGCGCTACGTCGGGGACCCGCCGATCGTCGCCCTGCAGGGAGGTCCGGCCGAGCCACGTCAGCAGGTGTGGCTGCGCACCGACGGTGCGCTGCCGGACGACCCGCTGCTGCACGTCTGCGCCGCGACGTACGCCTCGGACATGACCTTGCTCGACTCGGTCCTGCGGCGGCACGGAATGGCCTGGCAGGGAGGCAACGTCAAGGGCGCCAGCCTCGACCACGCCATGTGGTTCCACCGTCCGTTCCGGGCCGACGAGTGGCTGCTCTACGACCAGGACAGCCCCTCGGCGTCGGGCGGCCGGGGGCTGGCTCATGGCCGGATCTTCACGAGGAATGGCGATCTGGTGATCTCGGTGATGCAGGAGGGGCTGGTGCGCAAGCTGCACTGAGCCGTCGGGACGCCGGAGCGTCGCTGGCGCGTCGGCTTGGCGTCGGGCATGATCGGGAGCTACCGGTCCGCGGAGAGGTCGTCGGGGAAGGCGCCCCTCGTCCGACGGAGGTACCGGTGAGCGCTCGTGGCGTGATCTACGTCCACTCCAGTCCGCCCGCGCTGTGCCCGCATGTCGAGTGGGCGGCCGCGGCCGAGCTCGGCGTGCGGGTGAGCCTGTCCTGGACGGCTCAGCCGGCCGAGCCCGGGTCGTTGCGCGCGGAGTCCGGCTGGCATGGCCGGCCCGGTACGGCGGCCCGCCTGGTGAGTGCGCTACGGCGGTGGCCGCTGCTCCGTTTCGAGGTCAGCGAGGAGCCGAGCGCTGGCTGTGACGGCGAGCGCTACAGCGTCACGCCGACACTCGGGCTGTTCCGGACCACGACCAGTGCCAACGGTGACGCGCTGGTGGGGGAGGACCGGTTGCGCACGCTGCTCGCGCAGTCCGGCGACGGCGTGCTGCTGGCCCACGGACTCGACCGGCTGCTCGGCGGACCCTGGGACGCCGAGCTCGAGCCGTTCCGGCAGGCGGGCGAGGGTGCGCCGGTGACCTGGCTGCACCAGGTGGTCTGAGCGGGCCGTCCGTCGGTTCGTTTCCGCAGGTTGTGGCCCCGCTGTCGCCGCTTTCGGCCGTCCGTAGGGGCAGCGACCTGCGGGAAGAGGCGCCAGCCCGGCGTACGACGGATCGGTCGGCACCCGCTGTGTCACGCTGCGGTGATGTCCCCGCCGCCCCGACTCCGTCGGGGGGTGCCCGCCTGGTGCCTGCGAGCCGTTCTCGTCGGTGCGCTCGGTCCTGGGCTCGCGCTCGGGGCCGCGATCGGACCGGTCAGGACCGGCGCGGGACCCGCCGTCGCGGCCGCCGAGCCGGGGCCGGCACCCGGGGCGAGCCGCTCGCACTACCTCAACACCCTCGACTCCCAGGTCCTGCGCGAGGCGGGTCGGGCCGATGCGATCGCCGGCGTCGCCGCGGACCTGCGGAGCGCTCTGGTCGTGCTGGCCGCCGGTTCGCCGGCCGCTGACGACGGCTCGGTCACGCTGCCCGACACCAGGGTCCGCGCCTCCCCGCGGGAGGTGCGCGCGGCGGTGGTGGACTACGTCCGCGGCTGGACCGGCGTGGCCTCCGTACGCCGGCCCGACCTCGTTGTCGTCATCGGCACGACGAACTACGGCACCGCGACCGGTCGTCCGCACGGAGTCTCGTGGGGCCGCCTGGTCGAGGCCGTCGACAGGGATCTGCACGCGGCCGGGCTCGGTGCCGAGGTACGCGGCGGGCTCGACGCCGAGCTCGAGTACAACGGCCCGGCGCCGACGCTGGCCTGGGTCGACGGGTACCTCGCCGGGACCTCCCGGCCCTACGTCGACTTCGGCAGCTGCACCTGCCCGCCCTTCGGGCCACCGCCGCTGCCATGGAGCGTCGACGACGTCGCCGCCGTGGCGACCGGGCGCGGGCGGGCCGGCGTGCTGCCGCAGATCTACGCGACGGCGGGTGGCAGTGCCAAGGAGTGGGCGCTCCTGGCCAGGACCGCCCAGCAGGCGCACCCCGACGCACCGGTCCGGCTGCTCGGCGTCCTGACCGAGACCGCCGCCTGCGCCGGTCCGCCGGCCCGCGACTGCAAAGGCATTGACAACCCGTCGGCCCAGGCCTGGGGACAGCTGGTGAAGGCGCTCGCGGGAGTCGGTGACGCCGACCTGGCCTACGCCTCGGACATCGGCTACCTCACCGCGCCGGTCCGCCCGGCGCATCGGGCACCGACCGCCGGGCTGGTCGGGCTGTCCCTTCTCGTGGCAGCCCTTGTCGGCGGCGTCCTGATCGAGCGGCGCCGTCGCCGGCGGGCCTGAGCCGGAGCGCTTACAGCGGGATGTTGCCGTGCGACCCGCGTCGCTGGGGAGCCGCCGCGATCGCTTCGGCGATCACCCGCCGGCTGTCCTCCGGGGCGATGACGGCATCGACGACGTCGAGCTCGAGGGCCCGGTCCAGCCCACCGGCGAGCCGGGCGTGCTCCACCGCGAGCTCGGCGGTCAGGACGGTCAGTGCCTCGGGCGCCACCCCCGCCAGCTTGCGCCGGTGCAGGATCTTCACTGCCGCCTCGGCGCCCATGACTGCTACCTCCGCGTCCGGCCACGCGTAGACGGCGGTCGCTCCGAGCGAGCGCGAGTTCATTGCGATGTACGCGCCGCCGTAGGCCTTGTGCGTCACCAGCGTCACCCGCGGCACCACCGCCTCGGCGAACGCGTGCAGCAGCTTGGCCCCCCGGCGTACGACGCCGTCCCACTCCTGCCCGACCCCGGGCAGGTAGCCCGGCACGTCGACCACCACGACGAGCGGTACGCCGAACGCGTCGCACATCCGGACGAAGCGCGCGGCCTTCTCGGCCGAGGCCGAGTCGAGGCAGCCACCCAGGCGCATCGGGTTGTTGGCGACCACGCCCACCGTGCGGCCGCCGAGGCGGCCGAGCGCGGTCACGATGTTGGGGGCCCACCGGGGGCTGAGCTCGACCGAGCCGTCGTCGAGCAGCCGGTCGACGAGCGGGTGGACGTCGTAGGCGCGCTTGGCCGTCTCCGGCAGCAGCCCGCGCAGCCCCTCGTCGGCGGGCAGCGTCGTGCGCAAGGCGCCCTGCCGCGACAGAAGCGCCGCGACCGCACGGGTCCGGTCCAGTGCCTCGGCGTCGGTATCGGCAACGATGTGAACGACGCCGCTACGCCGGCCGTGCGGCTCTGGGCCGCCGAGGCGCAGCGAGTCGACGTCCTCGCCGGTGACGCTGCGGACGACGTCCGGTCCGGTGACGAAGACCCGCCCGGCCGGCCCGAGCACGACGACGTCGGTGAGTGCCGGCCCGTAGGCCGCGCCGCCGGCCGCCGGACCGAGCACTACCGAGATCTGCGGCACCTTGCCCGAAGCGCGCACCATCGCGGCGAACACCCGCCCGACCGCGTCCAGCGAGGCCACTCCCTCTTGCAGCCGGGCGCCGCCGGAGTGCCAGATGCCCACGACCGGAGCGCCGAGGCGGACCGCGCTGTCGATGGCATGGGAGATGCGCGTGCAGCCGGCGTCGCCCAGCGCGCCGCCTTGGACGGTGGCGTCGCTGGCGAAGACCACGACTGTCGAGCCGTCGATGGTGCCGGCGCCGGCCAGCACGCCGGACCGGTCCGGCTCGCCGTACGCCGTGAAGGTGCCTGGGTCCAGCAGGGCCTCGACCCGGCCGAGCGGCGATCTGGGATCCGCCGAGTCCGGTAGGCCGGGCTGCGCCTCGACCAGCGTCACGGCGCGCTCGTGAAGGCCAGCGCCACGTTGTGGCCACCGAAGCCGAACGAGTTGGACAGTGCCGCCCCGGCCGCCAGGGGCCGCGGGTCGATACGCACCAGGTCGAGGTCCACGTCGTCGTCGGGGTCATCGAGGTTGCGGATGGCGGGGGCGAGTCCGCCGGTCATGGTGAGGATCGCGATCACCGCCTCGACCGCGCCGGCCGCGCCGAGCAGGTGGCCGGTCTGGGACTTGGTGGCGGTCACCGCTATCCCGTCGGCCGCCGACCCGAGCGCCAGCCGGATGGCCGCCGCTTCTGCGACGTCGCCGACGGGGGTCGAGGTGGCGTGCGCGTTGACGTGCCGGATGTCGCCGGGCTCGAGCCCGGCATCGCGCAGCGCCAGGGTGATCGCCCTGGCCGCCCCGGCGCCGGTGGGGTCGGGCGCGGTGACGTGGTGGGCGTCGGAGCTCAGGCCGGCACCGGCCAGCTCGGCGTAGACCCGGGCGC
>JALYXH010000065.1 GCA_030947185.1 Actinomycetota bacterium
GGGCGTGGGTCAGGCCGACCGCCACCTGGGCGAGTCCGCGCCAGAGCTCCCGCTCCGGCGCGGGCGCGGCCTTCCACAGCGCCTCGAGCACCTCGTGCGCGGCGAATGGCCGCCCCTCGGCGACCAGGCGCTCGGCGTACCGGACGCCGGCAACGGGATCGATCGTCAAACCCTCCGGGAGCTGCTCGACCCCGGCGGCCCCGCGAGCGAGCGGCCGCCCGCTCGCGTCCCGAGGGCGGGCGTTGCGGGCCCGGCCGGTGGGGTCCCGGTCTCGCTCGACCCGGCGGGGTGGCCGCCGCCCGTCGCCGCCGGTCATGGCGACCGCCTCATGACCGCCGGGCCCAGTCGACCAGCTCCGGGCTGACCCGGTCGGGGGCCTCCTCGTGCGGGAAGTGACCCACCCCGTCCAGCAGCCGCCACTGGTAGTCGCCCCGGACATAGCGCTGTGAGCCGAGCGCGGTGGAGGGCAGCACGCAGGTGTCCAGGGAGCCGTGCAGCTGCAGCGTGGGCGCATCGACCGGTCGCCGCAGCTGCCGGGCGAAGCGGACGCCGTCCGGCCGGGGCAGTGAGCGGACCGCCCAGCGGTAGTACTCCAGAGCGCTGTGGGCGACGCCGGGGATCTGGGCGGCACTGCGGTAACGCCTCTCGATCGGCCCGTCCGGCCAGCCCGGACCCGACCACTCGTGCAGCAGCCGTCCGACGAAGGCCGCGTCGTCGCGTGCCACCAGCCGCTCGCCGTACCGCGGCACCTGGAACGGGGCGAGGTACCAGCTGGCGCGCAGCTGGGCCCGGTCACTCAGCAGCGCCTGGCGCATCCGTAGCGGATGCGCCATGTCGAGCACGACGAGCCGGCGGACGGCGGCCGGCTGCAGGCTCGCCACCGACCACGCCAGCAGCGCGCCCCAGTCGTGCCCGACCAGGACCGCGTCGCGCTCCCCGAGGGCGCGGATCAGGCCAGCGACGTCAGCGGCCAGCGTGGCGGCGTCGTACCCGCGTGGGGTCTTGTCGCTCGCGCCGTAGCCGCGCAGGTCGGGCGCCACGGCGTGGAATCCGGCGTCGGCGAGGGCCACGAGCTGGTGCCGCCAGGTCCACCAGAACTGCGGGAAGCCGTGCAGCAGCAGCACGAGCGGCCCGCTGCCCGCCTCGGCCACGTGCAGCCGGACGCCGTTGGCGCTGACGTCGCGGTGCGACCAGGGGCCCTCCACGAGCACCGAGATGTCGTCGGGGCTGGCGGGCATACGGCTCAGACTGTCACGCCGGGCGACCCGCGCCCGCCTTCGCCGACACCGTCCCTGCCGGGTTGCGGGTGGGGTGCTTCGCCCATGCGATGTCGTCCTTGACGGTCTCGATGGTGCGCGCCGGCGGCTCCAGCTTGCTGACCTTCTTCTTGCCCATCAGGGCGAGTACGCCGGCCAGCAGCAGGTAGACCACGCCGACGACCAGGAAGCCGATGCCGAGGGGCAGGCCGAGCGCGTGCACGCCGTACGCCGCCGCGATCGACAGCATGATCATGGCGAACAGGCCGAGGAAGCCGGCGCCCCCGAGGAAGCCGGCCCCGAGCCCGACCTTCTTGACGGTGCCGGAGATCTCGGCCTTGGCGAGCTCGACCTCCTTGTGCACCAGTGCCGACAGGTCGCGGCTGGCCGTGGCCACCAGCTCGCCGAGGCTGGGTTCCCTGCCGTCGAGGCGGGACGAGGGCTCGCTCACCGGATGCTCCAGTTCTGTTCGTGGACAGGCACCTGCCACCAGCGCCTACCCGCTCGCCCCGACGGCGACACGGCGAACCTTGGCGACGGTGCGTGGCGCACTCCTCCACCGACGTGGTGGTCGCCCGCTGGTTCCACGACGAGCGCGACCCGCAGCGTCGGTGGCGGCGCGTGCTGAGCCGCCGCCGGCTCAGTCCTCGCTTTTCGGTGCGTCCTTCATCTTGGCGCCGATCGCGTTGACCACCGTCGGGTCGGCCAGCGTGGTCACGTCACCGAGCTCGCGCTGCTCTGCCACGTCCCGGAGCAGCCGGCGCATGATCTTGCCGGACCGGGTCTTCGGAAGCTCGGGTGTGACGAAGATCTGACGCGGCTTGGCGATCTTGCCGATCTCGCGGGCCACATGGTCCCGGAGCTCCTGGACGAACTTCTCCCCGCTCGACTCGTCCTCGGCCACCGACCCCTTGACGGTGACGAAGGCGACGATGGCCTGACCGGTGGTCGGGTCGGCAGCGCCGACGACCGCGGCCTCGGCCACCGACGGGTGGTTGACGATGGCGTGCTCGACCTCGGTGGTGGAGATGCGGTGGCCGGAGACGTTCATCACGTCGTCGACCCGGCCGAGCAGCCAGAGGTCGCCGTCTTCGTCCTTCTTCGCGCCGTCACCGGCGAAGTAGACGTCCGGGGCGAACCGGGACCAGTAGGTGTCCTGGTAGCGCTTCTCGTCCCCCCAGATGCCGCGGAGCATCCCGGGCCAGGGGTCGGTGAGGACCAGGAAGCCACCACCACCGTCGGGCACGGACTTGCCGTCGTTGTCGACGACGTCGACGCCGATGCCGGGGAACGCGCGCATGGCGGCGCCCGGCTTCGGCGCCGTGACGCCGGGCAGCGGCGTGATCATGATGCCGCCGGTCTCGGTCTGCCACCACGTGTCGACGACCGGGCACCGGTCACCGCCGATCACCTTGCGGTACCACATCCAGGCCTCGGGGTTGATCGGCTCACCGACCGAGCCCAGCACCCGCAGCGAGGACAGGTCGTGCTTGGCCGGCCACTCCTCGCCCCACTTCATGAAGGTGCGGATCGTGGTGGGGGCGGTGTAGAGGATCGACACGCCGTACTCGGCAACGATCTTCCACCAGCGCTCCTTGTCGGGCGTGCCCTCGAACATCACCGAGGTGGCGCCGTTGGCCAGTGGCCCGTAGACGATGTAGCTGTGGCCGGTGACCCACCCGATGTCGGCGGCGCACCAGTAGACGTCGGTCTCGGGCTTGAGGTCGAAGACGTAGTGGTGGGTCGCGCTGACGTGGGTGAGGTAGCCACCCGTCGTGTGCAGGATGCCCTTGGGCGCCGCCGTCGTGCCGCTGGTGTAGAGGATGAACAGCGGATGCTCGGCGTCGAACGAGTCGGGCTCGTGAGTCTCCGGCTGGCCGCCGACGACGTCGTGCCACCACGTGTCGCGGCCCTCGGTCCACTCCACGTCCTGACCGGTCCGGCGGACGACGAGGACGTGGGCGACGTCGGGGCACTTCGCCATCGCCTCGTCGACGGCCGGCTTCAGCGCGCTCGGCTCGCCGCGGCGGTAGCCGCCGTCGGCGGTGATCACGATCTTGGCGTCGGCGTTGAGGGTGCGGCTGGACAGGGCGTCGGCGGAGAACCCGCCGAACACGACGCAGTGGGGGGCGCCGATCCGGGCGCAGGCGAGCACCGAGATGATCGCCTCGGGGATCATCGGAAGGTAGATCATCACCCGGTCGCCGGCCTCGACGCCGAGCTCGGTCAGCGCGTTGGCCGCCTTGCAGACCTCCCGGTGCAGGTCGGCGTAGGTGAGCGTGCGGGTGTCGTCCTCGGGCTCGCCGACCCAGTGGAAGGCGACCCGGTCGCCGTTGCCGGCCTCGAGATGACGGTCCAGGCAGTTGACCGAGGCGTTCAGCGTGCCGCCGAGGAACCACTTGGCGAACGGTGGTTCCCACTCCAGGACGGTGTCCCACCTGCTGGCCCAGTCGAGCCGGTCGGCCTGGGACTCCCAGAAGGCGAGCCGGTCGCGCCCGGCCTCGTCGTACAGCTCGGCCTGTGCGTTGGCCTCGGCCGCCAGCTCCGGCGGCGGCTCGAACCGGCGA
Source organism: Actinomycetota bacterium (assembly GCA_030947185.1). Classification (GTDB taxonomy): domain Bacteria; phylum Actinomycetota; class Actinomycetes; order JALYXH01; family JALYXH01; genus JALYXH01. The sequence continues at coordinate 3,824 of JALYXH010000065.1, forward strand.
TTCTCGTGCAGCAGGCTGGACAGGCCGGCCATGCCCTCGCTGGGCTCGTCGCTCACTGGCTCTCCTCGTCGGCGTCGGTGCCGCCCGCAGTTCAGGAAGTCGCGGATCGGCTTCCCTGCAACCTACGGGCGCCGGCGGCGCCCGGAAAGGGTGGGTCGCGACATGCGAACGGCGCCCC
>JALYXH010000076.1 GCA_030947185.1 Actinomycetota bacterium
CCGCGCGGCAGGTCCGGCAGCGCGATCCGGATGAAGCCGTAGGTGCCCATCTTCAGCAGTACGCCGGCCAGCAGCACCGAGCCGATGGTCGGTGCCTCGGTGTGGGCGTCCGGCAGCCAGGTGTGCAGGGGCCACAGTGGAGACTTGATCGCGAAGGCGAGGAACAGCCCGGCGAAGCAGAGGTCCTGGAAGCCGGCCGACAGCCCCGCCCCGTGCCGGCTGGTCAGCACCACCATGTCGAAGGTGCCGGTGCGCGCATGCAGTGCGAGGACGCCCAGCAGCAGGAACACCGAGCCGAGCAGCGTGTAGAGGAAGAACTTGGTGGCGGCGTAGGCCCGCCGCTCGCCGCCCCAGACGGCGATCAGGAAGTACATGGGGACCAGCACGACCTCGAAGAACACGAAGAACAGCAGCAGGTCGAGGGCCACGAACGTGCCGAGCATGCCGACCTCGAGCAGCAGCACCAGCGCCATCAGCGCGCGCGGCTGCGCTGTCGCCGACCGAAGCGTGTAGACCGCACAGGCGAAGGTGAGCAGGGCGGTGAGCACCACGAGCGGTAGCGAGATGCCGTCGACGCCGAGGTGGAAGCGCGCCCCGACCGAGGCGATCCACGCCGTGTCGACGACCTGCTGCGGCGAGCCGGCGCCGCCGTAGTCGAACCTGGCCAGCAGGGCGAGGCTCAACCCGAAGGTGAGACCGGTCGCCCCGATGCCGACGCCCAGCGCCCCCCGCCGGCCCAGCCCCGGCAGGAGCGCCAGCACGACGCAACCGAGCAGCGGTACGCCGAGCAGCAGCGGGAGCAGGCTGCTCACCGAGCCACCGCCAGCACCCCGGCCGCAAGCAGCAAGATCCCGATGAACATGCCGGTGGCGTAGGCCTGGACGTTGCCGCTCTGCAGCCGGCGCAGGCCGCTGCCGAGCAGCCGGGTGGCCGAGCCGGAGGCGTTCACCGTCCGGTCGAGAACCCCGTCGTCCACCGCCACCGCGGCCCGGGCCAGCACGCCGCGGACCGGGCGCACGAAGACCAGGGCGTAGAGGTCGTCGAGGTAGAAGCCGCGCCGGAGCGGGACAGCCAGCCGACCGAGCACCCGGACCGGGTCGGCGTCCGGCGCCCGTCGCCAAACCAGGACCACGCCCAGGATCCCGACCAGCGCCAGAAGGGTGGTGCCGGCCGCGAGCGGTGCATCCAGACCCAGCCCGGAGCCGCGGGCCCGGATGACGGTGCCCAGCGGAGCGTAGGCGAACCAGGCGAAACGAGGCCCCTGCCGTCCGGAGCCGACCCAGCTGGCCAAACCGTGTCGCGCACTCGCCCCGATCGACCCGAGCAGGAGGGTGACGGTCGCCAGCAGGACCAGCGGCGCGGTCATCGCCAGTGGCGACTCGTGCGGGTCGGCTGCGCGGCGCTGCCGGCCGAAGAACGTGCGCAGCCACAGCCGCGTGGCGTACGCCGCGGTGAGCAGCACCGTGACGAGCCCGGCCGCCAGCACCAGCTCGGCTACCCAACGCGACACGTCGACGTCGTTCACGTCCCGGGCAGATACGGAGTGCAGGGCCGCAGCGAGCACGGTGTCCTTGGAGAAGAACCCGGAGAACGGCGGCAGCCCGATCAGGGCCGCGAGTCCGACCGTCGTCGTCGCGAAGGTCACCGGCAGCGCGCGCCGCAGGCCCCCCATCTCGCTCATCAGGTTGGTCCCGACGGCCGTGAGCACCGACCCGGCGCCGAGGAACAGCAGCGCCTTGAAGCCGGCGTGGGTCAGCAGGTGGAAGACGCCGGCTGCGTAGCCGCCGACCGCGAGCGCGCCGGTCATGTAGGCGAGCTGGCTGACCGTCGACCAGGCCAGCACCTTCTTCAGGTCGTCGGTGACCAGGGCCACCAGCGCGCCGAGCACCATCGTGATGGCGGCGATCACCCCGAGTACGTCGAGGGTCGCCGGCGCCTGCAGGAAGACCGGGTAGAGCCGGGCCACGACGTACACCCCTGCCGCCACCATCGTGGCCGCGTGGATCAGCGCGCTGATCGGCGTCGGACCGGCCATCGCGTCGGGCAGCCAGGTGTGCAGCGGGAACTGCGCGCTCTTGCCGACCACGCCGCAGACCAGCAGCAGCGTCCCGACGGTGACGGTGGTGTGCGAGTAGCGCGCCGCCAGCACGTCCCCGATCGCGAACGAGTGCGCGGCCATGCCGAGGGTGAAGATGCCGAACAGGAACCCGACGTCACCGACCCGGGTGGTGAGGAACGCCTTGATGGCGGCGGCGCCGGCCGCCGGCTGCTCCCGGTAGTGGCCGATCAGGAAGTAGGAGCAGACCCCCATCACCTCCCAGCCGACCAGGAGCTCCAGCAGGTCGACCGAGACCACGACCAGCAGCATCGCCGCGGTGAAGAGCGAGACGAGAGCGGCGTACGACGAGTAGCGGGCGTCGCCGCGCAGGTAGGCCGTCGAGTAGACCTGGACCAGCAGCGCGACGACGCAGACCATCACGGCGACCAGCGCCGCGAGCCCGTCGACGCCGGCGCCGACGGCGATCCGGACCCCCCCGGTCGGCGTCAGCAGGGTGCTCGCTCCGACCGTCCGGCTCGGGTGCGGCAGCACTTGCGCTGCCAGCACGATCGACAGCACGGTGGTCGCGGCCGTCGTGCCGACGGCCAGGAGCGCCGGTCCTCCGGGCAGCCGGCGCCCGACCAGCAGGCCCACGACTGCAGCCACGGCCGGCAGGGTGGGGATCAGCCAGGCGACCGTGCTCACCGCTGTGGCACCGCCTGCCGGTCGCGCAGCTCGCGCGGCTCGTCGATGGCGACCGTCTCCCGGTTGCGGAAGACCAGCAGCACGATCGCCAGGCCGAGGCCGACCTCGGCCGCCGCGATGACGATGACGAACAGGGCGAACACCTGCCCGGCCTGCAGCACGTCGCGCAGCCAGGCGTTGAAGGCGACCAGGTTGAGGTTGACCGCGTTGAGCATCAGCTCGACCGACATCAGGACGAGGACCGCGTTGCGCCGGGCGAGCACGCCATAGAGGCCGATGGCGAACAGCAGGCCGGCGAGCACGAGCGGGTAGACGAGGTGCATCAGCCGGCCCCGTCGAGGTCCGCACCGACGTCCCGCCTGGACAGCACGACCGCCCCCACCAGCGCCGCGAGCAGCAGCACGGAGACCACCTCGAACGGCAGCACGTAGTAGCGGAAGATCGCCGACCCCGCCACCTGCGCGCCCGCCGAGGGAGCCCCGCGCAGGTCGACGTAGGAGGAGCGGAACGCGTCCACGACCAGGGCGACCAGCAGCCCGCCGGTCAGCACCGCGACCCCCAGGGCGGCTGTCCGGTTTCCGCTGTCGAGCTCCTCGCGGGGCATCACCCCGACCGGCGCGCGGGTGAGCATCACCCCGAAGAGCAGAAGGACGACGACGGCCCCGACGTAGATCAGCACCTGCACCCACGCGACGAAGTCGGCGGCCAGGACCAGGTAGCAGCCGGCCAGCGCGCCGAGGGTGACGACCAGCCAGAGCGCGGCGTGCACCACGTTGCGCGTCGTCACCACCAGCAGCGCGCAGGCCACCGCGAGCAGGCCGAGCAGCACGAGGACGACCTCCGCCCCGGTGGTGGCGGCGAACCCCGGCGCGGGGTGGTCGACCGGCAGCGGACCGGCCAGCAGGCTCACGGGCCGGGCACCCGGCGTACCGGCCGCTCCGGGACCGCCCCTGGTGTCAGGGCCTTCTCGGCAGCCGCCAGCTCCTTGGCCGGCTCGCCTGCCGGGTCGAGCGCCGCCGGGGCCGGCACCGTCCACATCCACTCGCGCAGCCGGTCCCGCTCGTGGGTCAGGTCGGCGATGTCGTACTCGGCGTACTCGAACTCCGGCGACCAGAACAGCGCGTCGAACGGGCAGACCTCGATGCAGATCCCGCAGTACATGCACAGCGCGAAGTCGATCGCGAACCGGTCCAGCACGTTGCGGGTGCGCTCGCGGCCGCCCTCGGTGCGGGCCGGGATCGTCTCCTTGTGCGAGTCGATGTAGATGCACCAGTCGGGGCACTCCCGGGCACACAGCATGCAGACCGTGCAGTTCTCCTCGAAGAGCCCGATCACCCCGCGGCTGCGCGGCGGCAGCGCCGGCTTCACGTCGGGGTACTGCGCGGTGGTCGAGCGCTTCGTCATCGCCCGCAGGGTCACGGCCAGCCCGCGCGCCAGGCCGCCGCCGTGCCGGCCGCCCGACGCGCCGTGGCCGTCCGACCCGCTCACCGCGGCCCCCTCGCGATCGCGATCACCCCGGTCAGCGCCACCTGGGCCAGAGCCAGCGGGACGAGCCCCGCCCACGCCAGCTTCTGCAGCTGGTCCTCGCGCAGGCGCGGGTAGGTCGCCCGCAGCCAGATCACCACGAACGACAGCGCCAGCACCTTGAGCAGCGTCCAGAGCCACCCCAGCTGTACGTCGAGGAACGGCCCCTTCCAACCACCCAGGAACAGCACGGTGGTCAGCGCGGCGAGCACCACGATCCCGGCGTACTCGGCGAGCAGGAACAGCGCGAACCGCAGCCCGGTGTACTCGGTGAGGTAGCCGAAGACGACCTCGGAGTCGGCCAGCGGCATGTCGAACGGCGGCCGGCGCAGCTCGGCCAGCCCGGCGACGAAGAAGACCACCCCGCCCACCGCCTGCCAGGGCAGCCACCACCAGCGCCACGCCTCGACGATGCCCGACAGCGACAGCGTGCCGGCGGCCATCGCCACCGACGCCGCGGCGAGCACCAGCGGCAGCTCGTAGGCAAGCAGCTGGGCGGCGCCGCGCACGCCTCCCAGCAGCGAGTACTTGTTGGCGCTGGCCCAGGCTGCCATCAGCATCCCCAGCACCCCGACGCCGACCACCGCCAGTGCCACGAACAGGCCCATGTCGAGTGCCTGTCCCACCTGGCCCCCCGGACCGACCGGGATGACCACCAGCACGACCAGGTAGGGGATCAGAGCGACAGCCGGCGCCAGCCGGAACACCAGCCGGTCGGCGGCCGCCGGGACGACGTCCTCCTTCTGGACGAACTTCACGCCGTCGGCGATCAGCTGCGCCCAGCCGTGGAACCCCCCGGCGTACATCGGGCCGAGCCGCGACTGCATGTGCGCCATCGCCTTGTGCTCCATCTGGCCGACCAGCAGCGGCAGCACCAGGAACACGGCAAGACAGCCGGCCAGCTTGAGCCCGACGAACACCGCGAGCGGCACGGCTCAGTCCCCGCTCTCGAGGGCGTCGCTCCGGCCGGCCTGCGGCCCCCACTCGTCCGGGTCGGGGACGCCGGGTGGCCGCATCGGCCGCCGGGCCGGCGCTGACTCGGGTCCCTCGCCCGGCTCTTTCGCCCCTGGCCACGGCTTGGCCACCCGCGAGGCCAGCACGAACTCCTTGCGCAGCGGGTGCCCCTCGAACCCGTCCGGCAGCAGGAGCGGGACCAGCCCCGGGTGGTCGGCGAAGTCGATGCCGAACATCTCCCACGTCTCCCGCTCGTGCCAGCCCGCACCGGCGAACACACCGGTCGCGCTCGGCAGCCGGGCGTCGTCGAGGGGGACCTTCGTGCGCAGGAGGAGATGGTGGTGACGGGTCGGCGAGTAGAGGTGGACGACCACCGAGTAGCCCTCGGCCAGCTCGTCGACAGCTGAGAGCCAGTCGAAGAACGCCAGCTCGAGCTGGTCGTCGGTCCGCGCGGCCTCGAGCCCGGCCAGCCAGGACCCGCGCGGTACGTCGACGGTGACCGCGCCGTAGGACACGTCGTACGACGAGCCCTCCGGCGAGCCGAGGACGGCGAGCAACCGCTCGCCCACTTCCGCCGGGCTCACCGGGACCGGCTCATCGAGTCCGGGGCCGGGACAGCCCGGGCCGCAGCGCCACCGGCTCGTTAGCGATCTTGTCCTGCAGGCGCAGGATCCCGTGCAGCAGGCCCTCCGGGCGCGGCGGGCACCCCGGCACGTAGACGTCCACCGGGATGATCTGGTCGACCCCCTTGGTCACCGAGTAGCTGTCCCAGTAGGGGCCGCCGCAGTTGGAGCAGGCGCCGAAGGAGATCACGTACTTGGGCTCGGGCATCTGCTCGTAGAGCCGGCGTACGGCAGGGGCCATCTTGTCGGTGACCGTGCCCGACACGACCATCAGGTCGGCCTGGCGCGGACCCGGCGCGAACGGGATGACGCCGAGGCGGATGAAGTCGTGCTGACTCATCGAGGTGGCGATGAACTCGATGGCACAGCAGGCCAGGCCGAAGTTGAAGACCCAGAGGCTATAGCGCCGGCCCCAGTTGAGGATGAACTTCACCGGCGCCGGGACCTCACGCCCGAAGTCCGGCTCGCGGCCGGGGCCCGAGGTTATCTGGACCGGGATCACACCCACTCGAGCACCTTCTTGCGCCAGGCGTAGAGCAGCCCGACGGCCAGGAAGGCGATGAAGACCAGCATCTCGACCAGCGACGCTGTGCCGAAACCGCGCTTGCTGAACACCGTGGCCCAGGGGAAGAGGAAGACCGCCTCGACCGCGAAGATGACGTAGAGGAAGGCGAAGACGTAGTAGCGGACCTGGGTCTGCGCCCAGCCCTCGCCGACCGGGTCGACGCCGCACTCGTAGGTGGTCAGCTTCTCCGGCCGCGGGTCGTCCGGTCGCAGCAGCCGGTTGGCCGAGAACGCGACGGTGACGAAGGCGACGCCGATGAGCAGCAGGATGCCGACGCTTGCGTAGGCCCCGAGGTAGGAGTGCACGGCCATCCCTTCCCGGACCGCTGCCCGGCGCGGAGCATCGTATGGCCGGGCCGGAGCCGGTGGCGGGAGTCGGGCGGCCGCCTCAGTGCCGCGCCGCGCGGCGGCGGCGCCGCCAGCCGGCCAGTGTGAAGGGGACAGGGACCGGTGTCGTGGCTGCGGTGGCCACCGGAGCTGTCGCGTGCGAGCTGGCGGACATGGCGCCGGGCGACTCGATGTAGTGCCCGTCGGGGACCAGTCGAACGATGGTGCTCTCCGTGGCCCAGCGGGCCAGCTGTGCCTCGCCGTCGGAGGCGTTGAGCCGTTTGGCGTGCAGCATCGGGGCGACCGCGGCCCACAGCTCGCCGTCCGGACGAACCCGGCTGACGTCGGCCTGCCAGCCGACGAGCCGGCCGCCGTTGTCCTTGCTGCGGACCGTCACGGTCGCCCGCTCGGCGTCGGCCAGACCGGGCACCGACTGCTCCTGCCCGTCGAGGACGAGGTACGCCGCTCCCTCATGCCACAGGTGCCAGGCGGGCCGAGCCCGGCCGGGCGCGGCCGGGTCCGGCCGTCCGACCGAGACCCACACCACACCGGACTTCTTGGTCGCCTCGTCGACGAGTGCGCGACCGAGCGCGTCCGAGGTGGCTTCCATCTGGTCAGGATGGCACGGCAGGCGCCAGATGGTCCGGGCGCCGCCGCGCGTCACCGGTAGGTGGGGCGGCTCGGGACGACGTACGATCGAGCTCGATTTTCTTTCGGCGGAGGCGCACGCACCATGGCGGGAGCCCGACCGGCTGGGTCGCATCCCAGCAGTCCGTGGCAAGGCCGCTGCAGCCGACCTCCCAGCCGCCGGCACCCACGTAGCAGCAGGGACGACGTATGACCAAACAGGTTCGGGAGATCGACCGCGTCATCATCCGTTTCGCGGGCGACTCCGGCGACGGCATGCAGCTCACCGGCGAACGATTCACCTCGGAGACGGCCGCTTTCGGCAACGACCTGTCGACGCTGCCGGACTTCCCCGCCGAGATCCGTGCACCGGCCGGCACGCTGGCCGGCGTCTCCGGCTTCCAGCTGCACTTCTCCGACCACGACATCCTCACCCCGGGCGACTCGCCCAACGTGCTGGTGGCGATGAACCCGGCAGCCCTGCGCGCCAACATCGGCGATCTGCGCAAGGGCGCCGACATCATCGTCAACACCGACGCCTTCACCCGGCGCAACCTCGACAAGGCGGGGTACGCCGCCAGCCCGCTCGAGGACGACAGCCTGGACGCCTTCCACGTGCACGAGGTGGCTCTGACGTCGATGACGGTGAAGTCGGTGGCTGACTTCGACGTCAACAAGAAGGAGGCGGAGCGGGCCAAGAACATGTTCGCCCTCGGCCTGCTCTGCTGGCTCTACAACCGGCCGACCGAGAGCACCGTCGAGTTCCTGGCCAGCAAGTTCGCCAAGCGGCCGGAGATCGCCAAGGCCAACGTGGCTGCCTTCCGCACCGGCTACGCCTTCGGCGAGACGACCGAGTCCTTCTCGGTGAGCTACGAGGTGAAGCCGGCCCGGATGGCCCCCGGTCGCTACCGCAACATCTCCGGCAACGTAGCGCTGGCCTATGGCCTGGTGGCTGCGTCCCGGTTGAGTGGGCTGCCGCTGTTCCTCGGCTCCTACCCGATCACCCCGGCCTCGGACATCCTGCACGAGCTGTCCAAGCTCAAGCGGTTCGGCGTACGGACGTTCCAGGCCGAGGACGAGATCGCCGCCATCGGCGCGGCCCTCGGCGCCTCCTTCGGCGGCTCGATCGGCGTGACCACCACCAGCGGACCCGGTGTCGCGCTGAAGTCGGAGACCATCGGGCTGGCCGTGTCGCTGGAGCTGCCGCTGGTGATCTGCGGCATCCAGCGTGGCGGTCCGTCCACCGGGCTGCCTACGAAGACCGAGCAGGCCGACCTGCTGCAGGCGATGTACGGCCGCAACGGCGAGGCACCGGTGCCGATCGTCGCGCCGCAGAGCCCCGCGGACTGCTTCGGCGCCGCGCTGGAGGCGGTCCGGATCGCGACGACGTACCGCACCCCGGTGTTCCTGCTCTCCGACGGTTACCTCGCCAACGGCTCGGAGCCGTGGCGGCTACCGGAGACCGACGAGCTGCCGGTCTTCGACGTGCAGTTCGCCACCGAGCCCAACCACACGGCGCCTGACGGCAGCGCCGACTTCTGGCCTTACCTGCGCGACCCCGACACGCTGGCCCGCCCGTGGGCGGTCCCCGGTACGCCGGGACTCGAGCACCGGGTCGGCGGCATCGAGAAGGCCGACGGCTCGGGCAACATCTCCTACGACCCCGACAACCACGACACGATGGTCCGGCTGCGGGCGGCCAAGGTGGCCGGCATCGCCCGCTCGATCCCGCCGCTCGAGGTCGACGACCCCTCCGGCGACGCCCGGCTGCTCGTGCTCGGCTGGGGGTCGACGTACGGGCCGATCGGCGCCGCCTGCCGGCGGGTCCGCACCGACGGCAAGGCGGTGGCGCAGGCGCACCTACGCCATCTCAACCCGTTCCCGGCCAACCTCGGCGAGGTCCTGGCCCGCTACGAGCGGGTGGTCATCCCGGAGATGAACCTCGGCCAGCTGTCCACGCTGATCCGGGCGCAGTTCCTGGTCGACTCGATCGGCTACAACCGGGTGCGCGGCCTGCCGTTCAAGGCCGAGGAGCTGGCCGACGTCCTTTCGAACGTGCTCGCCAACGACCTGGAGGAAGTGACGTCCTCGTGAGCACAGCCCACGTCAACGGCCCGCACGCGCCGCTCGGCGCGCTCGACCTCGTCCCGAAGGCCGAGGCGAAGCAGAGCGCGAAGGACTTCAAGACCGACCAGGAGGTCCGCTGGTGCCCGGGCTGCGGCGACTACGCCGTACTAGCCGCGGTCCAGGGGTTCCTGCCCGAGCTCGGGCTGCGCCGGGAGAACATCGTCTTCGTGTCCGGGATCGGCTGCTCGTCGCGGTTCCCCTACTACATGAACACCTACGGCATGCACTCGATCCACGGCCGGGCGCCGGCGATCGCGACCGGGCTGGCGACCTCGCGGCCGGACCTGTCGGTGTGGGTGATCACCGGTGACGGCGACGGCCTGTCGATCGGCGGTAACCACCTGATCCACGCGCTGCGCCGCAACGTCAACCTCAAGATCCTGCTGTTCAACAACAGGATCTACGGGCTCACCAAGGGCCAGTACTCACCGACCTCGGAGCTCGGCAAGATCACGAAGTCCACCCCGATGGGGTCGCTGGACTTCCCGTTCAACCCGATCTCGCTGGCCGTGGGCGCGGAGGCGTCCTTCGTGGCCCGCACCATCGACTCCGACCGGCAGCACCTGCAGTCGGTGCTGCGCAAGGCGGCCCAGCACCGGGGTACGGCGTTCGTCGAGATCTACCAGAACTGCAACATCTTCAACGACGGCGCCTTCGACCTGCTGACCGACGCGGCCACCCGTGACGACCAGCAGGTGCGCCTCGAGCACGGCCAGCCGATCCGCTTCGCGGGCGGGACCAAGGGGGTCAAGGTCGCCGGCATCGGCTCACTGGAGGTGGTGGACGTCGTACCGGGCCAGGAGGGGGACCTGCTCGTGCACGACGAGCACGCCGACGACGCGGCGTACGCCTTCCTGCTCTCCCGGCTCGGCGGCGGCCCCGACGGCGGCGGCCCGACCCCGATCGGGGTGTTCCGCGACGTGCAGCGACCGGTGTACGACGACCTGATGAGCGAGCAGATGGCGACCGCCCAGAGTGGCGGGGGTCCGGCCGACATCGACGAGCTGTTGCACAGCGGCGACACCTGGACGATCCGCTAGCTCGGGCCCGCAGGGGCTCGCCGCGGTAGGTCCCGAAGGACCAGCGGTTGCCCTCGGGGTCGCGTACGGCGAAGTCACGCGAGCCGTAGTCGGTCTCATGCAGCTCCGCGATCACCTCCGCGCCGGCCGCGGTGGCCCGCTGGTAGACGCCGTCCGCGGAGCAGGGCGCGGGCGTCGCGGGCGCGCAGGGTGGGCCAGACCTGGGGTGGCGGCGCGTTCTCCGTCATGCAGCGGAGTCTGCCGCCCGCTGCGGGACCAACGCCGGGTCTCGCCGGGGTCAGCCGGAGCGGGCCACCACGTAGTCCGCGAGCGCGTCGAGAGCGGCTGCCGCCGGCGAAGCGGGCAGGGCGGCGACGACGGCGCGCGCCCGGTCGGCGTACGTCGCGAGGGTGGCCCGGGCCTGCGCCATGCCGGGGTGGGCCCGCAGCAGGGTGAGCGCCTCGTCGACGTGCTCGTCGTCGGTCAGCCCGGCGTCGGCCAGCTCGGCAAGGCGAGCGGCAGCAGGGTCGGTCCCGGCCGAGCGCAGGGCGTAGAGCAGTGGCAGCGTGCGCACCCCCTCGCGCAGGTCGGTGCCGGGTGTCTTGCCGGACTCGGCAGAGGTGCTCGCCACGTCGAGCAGGTCGTCGGAGAGCTGGAAGGCGATGCCGATGATCTCGCCGTACCGGGTCATGACGTCGACCGTCGCGGCGTCGGCGCCGGCGAGCAGCGCGCCCAGCCGGCCGGAGGTCGCGATCAGCGAACCGGTCTTCTCGGCCACCACCTGCAGGTAGTGGTCGACCGGGTCGACGTCGTCGCCGGGCCCGACGGTCTCGCGAATCTGGCCTTCGCAGAGCACGGCAATGGTGCGGGCGAGGATCCTGGTCGCCTCGGTGCCGAGGTCGGCGGTGATCTCCGAAGCGCGCGCGAACAGGAAGTCGCCGGTCAGGATGGCCACCGTGTTGTCCCAGCGCGCGTTGGCGCTCTGCGCTCCCCTGCGCAGGGCCGCCTCGTCCATCACGTCGTCGTGATAGAGCGTGGACAGGTGGGTCAGCTCGATGGCCACCGCGGCGGGTACGACGCCGGGCGCGGACGGGTCGCCGACGTGGCTGGCCAGCAGGACGAGCAGCGGACGGAACCGCTTGCCGCCGGCATCGACGAGGTGCCGGGAAGTCTCGGTGACGAACGGGTAGTTGCTCTTCACCGACTCCCGCAGCATCGCCTCGACCGACTCGAGCCCGCCGCGCACCGCCTCGTCGAGCGCCGGGTCGACCGCCTCGAGGGCGAGCCGGGCGGACGCCGGACTGGTGGTCACGTGAGGCTCCTGTCCGCGGTCGGCCTACCGG
>JALYXH010000087.1 GCA_030947185.1 Actinomycetota bacterium
CGTCATGCCGCGGCCAGGGTGTCACGCAGATCCGTCCGTACCTCTCACGCGGCAGGCGTTGCGAGCCCGCCCGTGCACAGGAAGTCCTCAGGAAGCCAGTTGGCGCGGTCGGCGACTCCCAGCAGCACTGCGACCTGAGGCTGCGCCGCGCTGGGGCAGACCCGCCAGCCGCGCGAAGCCAGCGCGATGTGGTTCTCGACCAGTGCCCGCAGCCCGGCGGTGTCCATGAAGCTCAAGCGGGAGAGGTCGAGCACGACGGTGCCGCCGTGCGGAGCCTCCACCGGCTGGTCGCCCGAACCGCACAGTTCGGTAAGCGCGGCTCTGAGCGCCGGCGCGGTCAAGGCGTCGAGCTCACCGACAACATGCACCTGCACGTCGCCGCTCGTGAGATCGACGGCATCGACGGCGACAGCGAAGTCGTCGATGACCCGGGCCGGGCGAAACACCGGCAGCTGCTTTGGCGTGGTCATGAGGCGGCACTCGAAAGGATGCGCTCGCGCTGCGTGCCGGTTACTGGGCTGCTGCCCTGGGAGCGCGGCGTGGGCGGCTTTTCCCGTACCGACCGACTGTGACCTAGTCCTCTCCACTGTACGCGCGGTCCAGGGAACCCACCAGACCCAGCCGGCCCGGCGTACCCTCTGCCCCAACTCTCGGCCGGCGCACGAGGAGCGCGATGACGCAGCTGTTGGAAAATCCCGCAGACACTGCGGGCGGGGGGTCCGCCGACCAGGTCACGCGAGCCCGCCAGCACGCGCTGGGTGACCTGCCCCGGCGAACAGCCGCCCGCCTTCCGGACAAGACAGCCATCGTCGACGGCGACGTCCGGCTGACCTTCGCCGAGTTCGACGACGCCATCAACCGGGTGGCCAACGCGCTGACCGAGCGAGGCATCGGCAAGGGCGACAAGCTCGCTCTTCTGTCCCACAACTGCTGGCAGTACGCCACTCTCGCCTTCGCCACCGCCCGACTCGGCGTCGTGCTGGTGCCGGTCAACTTCATGCTGGGTGCCGACGAGATCGCCTTCATTCTCGGTCACTCCGGGGCGGTCGGCATGGTCACCGAGGACGCACTGGCCGACGTGGCACAGCGGGCGGTCGAGCAGTCCGGAGCCAACTTGCGGGTGCGCGGCCGGATCGCGCTCATCGGCAGTGGCGGCGCGGCTGACTGGGAGGACGTCGCCGACTGGTCCGCTCATCCCGACCGGTCGGCGCCTGACGTCCTCGTCGCCGACGACGACCCGCTCCGGCTGATGTACACCAGCGGCACCGAGTCGCGGCCGAAAGGGGCGCTGCTGTCGAGCCGGTCGCTGATGTGGCAGTACGTCAGCTGTGTCATCGAGGGCGGGATGAGCGCCGACGACGTCGAGGTGCACTCGCTGCCGCTCTACCACTGCGCCCAGCTCGACTGCTTCTTCGGTCCCGACGTCTACCTCGGCGCGACCAGCGTGATCCTGCGCGGCCCGGACCCCGCCGCCCTGTTGCGCACGATCGCCGCCGAGGGCGTCACCAAGCTCTTCGCCCCGCCGACGGTCTGGATCTCACTGCTGCGCTCGCCCGAGTTCGACACCAGCGACCTGTCCTCGCTGCGCAAGGGCTACTACGGGGCCTCGCCCATGCCGGTCGAGATCCTGCGGGAGATGCAGCGCCGGCTGCCCGACGTACGGCTGTGGAACTTCTACGGGCAGACCGAGATGGCGCCGCTGGCCACCCTGCTGCCGCCGGAGGAGCAGCTGGCCCAGGCCGGCTCGGCCGGCCGGGCCGTCATCAATGTCGAGACCCGTGTCGTGGACGACGACGACAACCCGCTGCCGCCGGGTGAGGTGGGGGAGATCGTCCACCGCAGCCCACACGCGACCTTGGGCTACTACAACGACGAGGAGAAGACCGCCGAGGCGTTCCGCCACGGCTGGTTCCACTCCGGCGATCTCGGGGTCCTCGACGACGAGGGCCGGCTCAGCGTGGTCGACCGCAAGAAGGACATGATCAAGACCGGTGGCGAGAACGTGGCGAGCCGCGAGGTCGAGGAGACGATCTACGGGATGGACGCCGTCGCCGAGGTCGCGGTGTTCGCCGTCGACCACCCCCGCTGGGTCGAAGCCGTGGCCGCCGTCGTGGTGCCCAAGCCGGGCTCGGGGCTGACCGTCGAGGCCGTGAGCGCCCACTGTCGGCAGGCACTGGCCGGTTTCAAGCGGCCGAAGTACGTCGTACTCGTCGACGAGCTGCCCAAGAACCCCAGCGGCAAGATCCTCAAGCGCCAGCTCAGACAGGAGCATGCCGGGCTGGCTGCGGGAGAGCCGAGCTGACCGGGATCCGTCCCTCGTCCGCTCCCTGGCCGCCGGACAGCCGGCTGCTGCGCGTCGAGAACCAGGTCCTGCGGGTGGGGACCATCGGGGCGGGGCCGCCGTTGCTGCTGGTCAACGGGGTAGGCGCCAACATCGAGATGTGGCAGGAGCTGGCGCTCCGGCTGCCCGGGCGCCGGCTGGTGATGTTCGACTTCCCGGGCACTGGGGAGTCGCCGCCGCTGCGCCGCCGGCTCCGGATGCCGGCGCTGGCGCACCTGGTGGCCGGGCTGCTGGACCGGCTCGACATCGAGACCGCTGACGTCCTCGGCTACTCGTGGGGCGGCGTGCTGGCCCAGCAGCGGGCTCACCAGGCGCCGCACCGGGTGCGCTCGCTCGTGTTGGCCGCGACGATCCCGGGAGTCGGCGGCCAGCCGCCGTCGCCGTGGGTGGTCGCTGCGATGGCGACGCCGTTGCGCTACCACTCACGGGCCTACCTGCGGCTGGTGGCCCCGCTCGTCTACGGCGTACCGGTGGCTGCCGGCGAGGGCCACGTCGGCGCCAGACAGGAGCGACCGCCGAAGCTTCGCGGCTACGCCCACCAGCTCTACGCGATCCAGGGCTGGTCCAGCCGGCCCTGGCTCCGCGACCTGCGGGCGCCCACCTTGGTCCCTGGCCGGCGAGGGTGACCGGCTCGCGCCGCTGCGCAACGCCCGCATCCTGGCCCGGTCGATCCCCGGCGCGCGACTGCAGGTGCTGCCCGGTGGACACCTGCTCCTGTTGCAGAGCCCGGCGGCTGCCGCGCGGGTCATCGACGACTTCCTCGCCGAGCGAGCCGCGGCCCTCGACACAACCGCCTGACGCGCGGGAGGACGGTCAGGTGTTGGAGCCGTCCGAGGGGGTCGCCGCCGGGAACTCGGCAGCCCCGGCGCCCCCGTTCGTCGACGGACTGGACCCCAGCCCGAGGGTGTACGCCGTCATGGACAGCGACCCGTAGGCGTAGCCGTCCACCAGCACGTCGGTTCGGGCGTCGGCCACCCCTGCCAGACCGGCCAGGTACAGCAGCGGCAGGAAGTGGTCGGGCGTCGGCACGGCGTACCCGAAGTCGCGGTGCCCGTCGAGGCGGGCGGCCTCGGTCGGATCGGTGAGCATCCGCTCCTTGGCGTCGCTGTCGAAGCGCTGAGCCCACTCGAAGCCGTCGTCGGGCCGCGAGCGGTCCATGCCGGCGAGGTTGTGCACGATGTTCCCGCTGCCGACGACGAGGACGCCGCGCTCGCGCAACGGCGCCAACCGGGCGCCCAGCTCGAGGTGGTAGTCGAAGTCCTTCTCGGCGTTGATGCTCAGCTGGACGACGGGGATGTCCGCGTCGGGGAAGGCGTGCACCAGCACCGACCAGGTGCCGTGGTCGATGCCCCAGGCGTCGATGTCGGCGCCGACCCAGGTCGGGGACACCACGTCGCTGACCTCGGCGGCCAGCTCCGGCAGTCCCGGCGCCGGGTACTCGACGTCGAACAGCTGGCGCGGGAAGCCGTAGAAGTCGTGGATGGTCCGTGGTCGGGGCATCGCGGTCACGGCCGTGGCCCCGATGTACCAGTGGGCCGACACAACCAGGATCGCCCGGGGCCGCGGCACCGCCGCGCCGAAGGCCCGCCACGCCGCGGTGTAGCGGTTGTCCTCGAGGGCGTTCATCGGGTTGCCGTGGCCGAGAAACGCTGCCGGCATGAGTTCGCTGCCGGCGGTCGACGTCATCGTCGGGTTCCGTCATGGGCGGCGAGCTGCCTGGCCGTGGTACGCCGGACCAGCAGGCTGAGCAGGGCAGTGCGGCCGAGCAGCCCCTGCACCGGTCCCATCGCCTGCGACCCCCAGCGGGCCAGGTCGAAGCGGTCGACGTGCTCGGTGATCAGCCCGTCGGGGCCGAAGCGGTACGACGCGTGCACGTCGTTGACCACGGGTCGCTGCTTGGGCCCGAACCGGTAGGACGCCACCCAGTGCGCGCTGCCCGTGGTGCCAGTCGCCTCGTGCTCGCGGAGGTCGACCCGGACGCCGGAGCTCCGGCTGGTCAGCATCCGCCACATCGCGCCGACCTGATCGCCTTCGAGGCGTCCGAAGGCCGGGTCCTCGAAGGTGGCCTCGGCGGAGTAGCACGCGGCCATCGCCTCACCGTCCCCGGCCTCCAACGCGGCGTACAGGCGCTTGATGGTGGCCGCGGCGTCGGTCATGCGCCCGACCCTACTGCCGCCGAGAACCGACGGCGATCCGTCCAACTTCGGTTGAAACGGTGCCAAAGCGAACCGACGCGGCTTCGCAGCCGAAGACCCATCTGAGCACCCGACCATGATCACCGCAGCGAGGCGGTGCGCTCTTCTCGGGGCCGGAACGGAGGGCTCGGTCGCCGTACCGAGGTTCCTGCCGAGTGTGCAGGAGCTCCGCACGCAACATTCTCGCGGCCCCCAGGGCCGCACACGGTTGGAAAAGGAGCCGTACACCATGTCCCTTTCTCGTCCCTCCGGCGGACGGCGGCGCGCCATCGCGGCGTTCGCAGCCTCCGCCACAGCACTGGACGGCTCAGCCGCCCTGCTGGGGCCGGGCGTCGGTAACGCGTCGAGCCACCGGGAAGCGCCGATCACAGCCGGCGACCCGCAGGTCGACAACACCGACGTCTATGCCTTCACCAGCCCGGACAAGCCGGACACCGTCACCCTGATCGCCAACTTCATCCCGTTCCAGCTGCCAGCCGGCGGTCCGAACTTCTACCCGTTCTCGAACGACGTGCGCTACAACATCAAGGTCA
>JALYXH010000093.1 GCA_030947185.1 Actinomycetota bacterium
GTGATGGCCCTGTCCGCCCTCGGGACGCTGCTGTCGGTGCTGTTCGTCGTCCTGGGCGCTCCCGACGACGCGCACTCCGAGGTCGTCGTCGGCGCGATCGCGCTGCCGATCCTCTACCTGGTGACCATCGGCAAGACCCGGTCCGACGTCCTGGACACCGGGGACCTCGGTGAGCCCGACGAGCGCAGGGGCGGCCAGCACCTGTGACCGGACACGACGAGCCGCCGGCGGAGGCGCACGACGAGGAGCCGACCCACCGGCGCGCGGTCGGGCTGGTGCTCGTCGCCGGGTTGGCCGCGGTGCTGCTGGCGGCCATGCTCGACCTGCCGCGGGAGACCGCCGCGCTGCCGCGGATCGCGCGCTACGCCCTCGATGTCGCGCTGCCGGAGTGGCACACCACTGAGCCGGTCAGCGAGGTCGTCTACGGCACCCGCGGGTTCGACACCTTCGGCGAGACGTTCCTGCTGCTCGCCGCGGTGGTCAGCGTGATCGTGCTCACGCGGCGCCGGGAGCAGCGTCGCGGGTTCATCGGCGAGGAGAGCGCGGCGCGGGCCGAGAAGGCCGAGGCCGGCGCTGCGCCGGCGCCGTCGGGCACCCAGGTGCAGGTGCGCGCAGCCGAGGACGAGGAGGGGGAGCAGGCTGGCGGCGTACGGGTCGGCGGTGCCGAGGTCGATGCGGACCGGCCGCGGACGCCGGACGACGTGCCTGTCGGCACCCCGGCACCCGAGCTGGCCGAGGGCATGACGGTCGTGGTCCGGGTCGCCGCCCGCATCGCCGGACCCGTCCTCGCGGTGGCCGGCTGCTACCTGGTCGCCTGGGGTTACACGCCCGGTGGCGGCTTCCCGGCCGGGGCTGTGGTCGCGGGCGTCATCCTGCTGCTGTACGCCGCCTTCGGCTACCGGCGGATCGCCCGGGCGGTGCGACCCGGACTGTTCGAGGCGCTCGAGCTCGGCGGCGCGCTGGCGATCGTGCTCACCGAGTTGCTCGGGCTGTTGCTGAAGGGCTCCTTCTCCGCCAACTGGGTCCACCTGGCTCCCGAGCAGACGATCCGCAGTGGCGGGGTGCTGCAGTTGTTCAACGTCAGCGAGTTCGTCGAGGTGGGCACTGGGGTGACCCTGGCGATCTTCGCGGTGATGGGCATGCGGCACGAGTGGTCGGAGGACCGGCCTGCCGCCGGTGACGAGCGGTGATCCTGCCCAACTACCTGGCGGCAGCCGGGCTTTTCTGCCTCGGCCTCTACACGCTGCTCACCCGTCGCAACCTGATCAAGATGGTGATGGGGCTGTCGCTGATGGAGTCCTCGACCTACCTGCTGCTGATCTCGATGGCCTACCGCAAGGGCTCGACAGCTCCGGTGCTGGTCAGCGGGCCAGGCGGCCAGTCGCCGGCAGACCTGGCCAAGGGCAACGTGGCCGACCCGGTGCTGCAGAACTTCTGCCTCACCGCCATCGTCATCGGCGTCGCCGTCACCGCGGTGTTCCTCACCGTCGTGGTCCGCATCGCCCAGCACTACCGCACCCTCGACGCCGACCGGGTGCGCGGGATGCGCGGATGACCGACGCCGGGCTGGCCTCGCTGCTTCCGCTGACGGTCGCGATCCCCATCACGGGGGCAGTGGCCGCGCCGCTGCTCGGTCGGGTGTCGAAGCGGCTGCCGCTGGTGGTCTCGGTGGTCGCGATGACCGGCACCGCCGCGGTCCTCGGGCTGCTGGCACCCCGCGTCTACGGCGGCCGGGTGCTCACGCACTTCATGGGGCACTGGGGGCCGTTCGACGGCCAGCCGCTCGGCATCGCCTTCGGCGCCGACCCGTTCGGGCTCACCTATGCCCTGGTGACCGCGGTCCTGGGCGCGCTGCTCCTGCTCTACACGCTCTCCGAGCTGGGTGGGCTCGGTAAGCGCGAGCTCGGTGGTTACGCCTGCCTGTTCCAGCTCCTGCTTGCCGCCCTGATCGGCACCGCGCTGACCGCCGATTTGTTCAACATGTTCGTCTGGTTCGAGGTCGCCGCCCTGTCGAGCTACGGGCTCACCGGGTTCTTCCTCGAGCGGCCGCTCGCGCTGGAGGCGGCGTTCAAGGTCCTGGTCCTGACCACCCTGGCCAGCTTCGCGGTGTTCCTCGGCGCCGCCCTGGTCTACTCCGGGCACGGCGCGCTCAACCTCGGCCACATCCACACGGCGGTCGGCGACGGCCTGCGCACGGCCGACCTGGTGGCGCTGGGGCTGCTGGTGACCGGGTTCGCGACGAAGGCCGGCCTGGTGCCCTTCCACGGGTGGCTCCCCGACGCCCACACGGCGGCCCCCGGGCCGGTCTCCGCCCTGTTCTCCGGGCTCATGGTCAACCTCGGCATCGTCGCCATCGCCCGGCTGACCCTGCAGGTGTACGCCGGGCATGGGCGGCCGGTCCTCGGACTGCTCACCGTGCTCGGTCTGGTCTCCGCGGTCGGCGGCGCGCTGCTGGCACTGGCGCAGGACGACCTCAAGCGGCTGCTCGCCTACGACACCGTGTCGCAGATGGGGGTGCTGGCGGTCGGCGTCGGCACGGCAAGCCCCGTCGGGCTGGCCGGCACGACCTACCACCTGCTCAGCCATGCGCTGTTCAAGGCCCTGCTCTTCCTCTGTGCCGGCGCCATCGTGCACTCCACCGGGCTGACCAAGCTCTCGGAGATGGGTGGGCTGGCGCGGCGTCGACCGGTCGTCGCTGCCGCGTTCGTGGTCGCCGCGCTGTCGATCTCCGGTGTCCCGCCGATGAATGGCTACGTCTCGCTGGGACTGGTCCACGACGCGCTGCGGTCCACCCACCCGGTCGTGTTCGCGACCATGCTGCTCGCCCAGGTCATCACCATCGCCGCGCTCGCCCGGGCCGCCTACCTCGCCTTCTTCCGGCGGCGGCCCGAGGAGTACGGCGACCTCGCGCGGCTGCACCCGGGCATGCTGACCGCCTTCGGCACGCTGGCAGCGGGCTGCGTGGGCTTCGGCCTGGTGCCCGGCTTCATGCTCCGCCACGTGGCAGCACCGGCAGCCGCCTCGCTGACCGACGGAGCGACGTACAGCCGGGCCGTGCTGGCCGGCGGAGCCCGCCTGGCCGTCCCCCGGATCCCGTTCGACTACCTCGCACCGGCCGAGCTGCTCACCGTGGTCGGCACCGTGCTGGCCGGGCTGGCTCTGGCCTGGTGGTACCTCAGGCACTCAGAGCCGCGGGTGGTGCGCGGCCTGCGCGCGCTGCACAACGGGTCGGTCAACGACTACGCGGCTTACGCCACGCTCGGCGCGGTGGTGACGGTGACGACGGTGCTCGTCGGCTGAGCGCGCGCCGGCGGGCTCAGATCAGGACGCCCGGCTCTCGCGGCGCCGGCACCGGGGCTGCCTCGACCGGTACGCCGGCCCAAGACATCAGCACCAGGGTGGCGTCGTCGCGCAGGGCTCCGCCCTGGTGCTCCAGCACCGAGTGCACCAGCCGGCGCAGCACCTCTTCCGGGGTGAAACCGGAGGCGGCCTGGCGCTCGAGCAGGTCGACCAGCCGGGCCACGCCGAACTCCTCGCCGGCCGCCGTGCGTGCCTCCACCACGCCGTCGGTGAAGAACAGCACCTGGTCGCCGGGCTCGAGGTGAGTGGTCGCGATCGACCCACACCCACCGCCGAGGCCGAAGGGCATCGAGGGCTCGCACTCCAGCTCGCCGACGACCCGTCGGGCCCGCAGCAGCAGCGGCAGCGGGTGGCCGGCGTTGGACCAGCTCAGCTGCCCGGTGGGCAGGTCCAGGCGGGCGATGATGCCCGTGACGAAGGACTCGCCGCCGAACTGCTCGGTCAGGGTCTCGTCGACCACCGCGTGCATGCCGCGCACGTCCGCGCCCTCACGGCGGGCATGCCGGTAGCTGCCGATGGCCAGCCCGGTCAGCGTGCTGGAGGAGATCCCGTGTCCCATGCCGTCGAAGACAGCGAGATCCAGCCGGTCGCCGTTGAGGGCGTGGTCGAAGCCGTCACCGGCCACCTCGTACGCCGGCTGGAGCAGCCCGGAGACTGCCGCCGACGGGCACTGCAGGGTGAGCGGCGGGAGCAGGTCCCACTGGATGTTGGCCGCCAGCGACATCGACCGGGCCCGCCGACGCACGTGCAGCAGGTCGGTGTAGCGCGCGGCGCTGGCGATGAGCAGACCGGCGAACATGCCGAGGTTGGTCGCATCCTCCATCAGCGCCGGCGTAAGGCTCGGCACGGTCAGAGCGAGGACCCCGGTCCGGTCCGCCTGCTCGACGACCGGCACCCAGACGCGCACTGCTCCGGCGCGTTCGGCGGAGACCGGCTTGCCGGTGAGGAACACCCGGCCGGCCATCGTCGTGGCGACGTCTTCTTCGAGGATGACCGGCTCGGCCAGCCCGCCCCGGCCCGGAACCGCCTGCAGCACCTCCTGGCCGAAGTCGATCAGGTAGAGCACCACGTC
>JALYXH010000100.1 GCA_030947185.1 Actinomycetota bacterium
GCTCAGCTCGCGCGCGCGCGCCGACGTCGTAGGCACGATCTCGTCGAGCAGCGTGCTCATCTGCGCGTCGACGCCCGGCTTCGTTCCTGCGATGGTCACGACGAGCGTCGTCCCGTTGTACAGCGCGACGGATTCCGGTTCCAGCCGGCGATGGGTCAGCGCGCGCGCCGCCGCGACGGCATCGTCCGCGTGCTCGAACGTGAGCGCAGCGGCGCGCGTCGTCTGCGCGATCGGGTACAGCCGGAACGTCACCGTCGCGATGGCGCCCAGCGTGCCAAGCGATCCGACCATCAGCTTGGGCAGGTCGAAGCCCGCAACGTTCTTCACCACCTTGCCGCCGCCGCGCGCGCGCACGCCGTCGGGCCGCACGATGCCGACGCCGACGATGAGGTCCTTCACGGTGCCGTAGCGTTGGCGGCGGCGGCCGTACGCGTTCGTGGCGACGAGGCCGCCCACGGTCGAGCGCGCGCGATCCGCGACGTCGAGCGGCAGCATCTGTCCGTGGGCTTCGAGCACGCGGTCGAGCTCGGCGAGCGTGATCCCCGCCTCGACCGTGATCGTCTGATCTTCGGGCGTGTAGTCGACGACCGCGTCCAGTGCGGTCATGCGGATCACGGTGTCGAGGGCGCGCGGCGCGTTGCCCAGCTCGAGGTGCGTGCCGCCGCCGACGAACGCGAACGATTTGCGTGCGTCGTGCAGCTCGCGCACGGCCAGCGCGAGCTCGCCGATGCTGAGCGGCGTGACGACATCGCGCGGCACCACGCCCGCGACGGCGATCGTCGTCATCCGCGTCCGGCTTCGCCGGCCGTCTCGGTCGCGTGCGCGACGTACGCGCCGGGCTTGTCGCCGCAGAGCCGCGGCGTCGGGAACACTTTGTCCGGGTTGAAGCGCCGTTCCGGATCGAACGCCGTGCGGATCGCCTGCATCGTGTCGAGATCGTCCGGGCTGAACTGCTCGCCGAGATAGCACAGCTTGTCGAAGCCCACGCCGTGCTCGCCGGTCACCGAACCGCCGTAGCGCAGGCAGATGCGCAGGATCTCTCCGGCGACCTGTTCCGCCTTGCGCTCCTGGCCCTCGACGCGCGCGTCGTACAGCACCAGCGGGTGCAAGTTGCCGTCGCCCGCGTGAAACACGTTTGCGACGCGCAGGCCTTCCTCCGCCGCGAGCAAGCCGATCTCGCGGAGCACCTTCGCGATCTCTTTGCGCGGGATGACGCCGTCCTGCACGTGATAGTTCGGCGAGATACGGCCCATCGCGGCGAACGCGGCCTTGCGGCCTTTCCACGCCAGCAGCCGTTCCGCTTCGTCTTTGGGCGCGCGCACGTCGATGGCGCCGGCGGCGTGCAAGTGCTCCCGCGCGCGCGCCGCCGTGTCTTCGACTTCCGCGCCGACGCCGTCGACGTCCATCAGCAGCAGCGCGCCGGCGTCGAGCGGCCAGTCGACGCCCGTCGCGGCGACGATCGCTTCGACCGCGAGCTGGTCGCACATCTCGATCGCGGCCGGTACGATGCCCGAACCGATGATGCGCGACACGGCGTCGCCGGCTTCGTCGGTCGACGGGAACGTCGCGAACAGCGTCTGCGTACGCTCCGGGCCCCGCAGCACGCGCACGAGCGCCTCCGTGATGATCCCCGTCATCCCTTCGCTGCCGACGACGACACCGACGAGGTCGTAGCCCGGTGTCTCGAGCTCGCCTGCGTGCGAGCCCAGCTCGACGATCTCGCCGTCGGGCAGCACCATCGTCAGCCCGAGCACGTGGTTCACGGTGAACCCGTACTTCAGACAGTGCGCGCCGCCGGAGTTCTCCGCGACGTTGCCGCCGATCGAGCAGACCAGCTGCGAGCTGGGGTCGGGGGCGTAGTAGTAGCCCTCGGGTGTCACCTCACGGGTCACCCAGAGGTTGATCACGCCGGGCTCGACCACCGCCCGCTGGTTGGCGATGTCGACGTCGAGAATCGACCGCAGCCGGGAGGTGACGACCAGGACGCCGTCGGCATGGGGCAGCGCGCCGCCGGACAGCCCGGTCCCCGAGCCGCGGGCGACGAAGGGCACGCCGGTCTCGGCGCACAGCGCCACCACCGCGGCCACCTGCGCCGCCGTCTCCGGCAGGACGACGATCGCCGGCACCACCTTGAACTGGGCCAGGCCGTCGCACTCGTAGGTGCGCAGCTGGCGGCGGTCGGTCAGCACGGCCGACTCGCCCATCACGGCGCGCAGCCGCGCAGCGAGGTCCTCGACGGCCGGACCGGCGGTGTCCACGTCCCGCCTGCCTAGTCGACGTGCTGGTAGGCGGACAGGGTGAGGAACTCCTCGAACTCATCGGCCAGCGCGACCGTCTCGAACAGCTCCTGGGCCTCCTTGAAGCGGCCCGCCTCGTAGGCCTCGTCGCCGACCTTGGTCCGGATCACCTCGAGCTCCTCCTGGGTCACCTTCTGCACCAGCGCCTTCGTGATCGACTGACCGTCGGCGGTCACTACACCGTTGTGCACCCACTGCCACAGCTGGGAGCGGGAGATCTCGGCGGTGGCCGCGTCCTCCATGAGGTTGTTGATGCCGACCGCACCGTTGCCGCGAAGCCAGGCCTCGAGGTACTGCAGGCCGACGCTGACGTTGAGCCGCAGGCCCTCCTCGGTGACCTCACCCGGGGTCGACTTGGCGTCCAGGAGCTGGGCCGCGGTCACCTCGACGTCCGGGCGCTTCTTGTCGATCTGGTTGGGCCGCTCGCCCAGCACCGCGTCGAACACCTCGACGCAGGTGGAGACCAGGTCGGGGTGGGCGACCCAACTGCCGTCGAACCCGTCGGCAGCCTCCCGCTCCTTGTCTTCGCGCACCTTCCCCAGCGCCGCTGCGTTGGCCTCGGCGTCCTTGCGGCTGGGGATGAACGCTGCCATCCCGCCGATGGCGCTGGCCTCCCTGGAGTGACAGGTCTTGACGAGCAGCTCGGTGTAGGCACGCATGAACGGCACGGTCATCGTGACCTGGCTGCGGTCGGGCAGCTGGAAGTCCTGCCCGCGCGAGCGGAACTTCTTGATCATGGAGAACATGTAGTCCCAGCGCCCGGCGTTCATCCCGGCCGAGTGGTCGCGCAGCTCGTAGAGGATCTCGTCCATCTCGAAGGCCGCCGAGATGGTCTCGACCAGCACGGTGGCCCGGATCGTGCCATGTGGGATGCCGCGCTCCCGCTGGGCGAAGGTGAACACGTCGTTCCACAGCCGGGCCTCGAGGTGGCTCTCCAGCTTGGGCAGGTAGTAGTACGGACCGGCCCCGCGGTCGATCTGACGCTGCGCGCAGTGGAAGAAGTAGAGCCCGAAGTCGAACAGGCTGCCCGACATCGGCTCGTCGTCGACCAGGACGTGCCGCTCGCTCAGGTGCCACCCGCGGTTGCGCACCATCAAGGTGGCCACCGAGTCGTTGAGCTTGTAGTCCTTGCCTTCCGGGCTGGTGAAGTCGATCTTCCGGTCGATGGCGTCCCGCAGGTTGAGCTGGCCCTGGACCAGGTTGTCCCAGGTCGGGGTGTTGGAGTCCTCGAAGTCGGCCATGAAGACCTTCGCACCGCAGTTCAGCGCGTTGATCACCATCTTGCGGTCGGTCGGCCCAGTGATCTCGCAGCGCCGGTCCTCGAGCCCGGGTCCCAGCGGCGCGACCCGCCAGTCCCCGGCGCGGACCTCAGCGGTCTCCGGAAGGAAGTCGAGGTCCTGCCCCGCGTCGAGCGCGGCCTGCCGTTCCTTGCGAGCGGCCAACAGCCCGCTCCGCCGCTGCCCGAACTTCCGCTGCAGCGCGGCGAGGAAGGACAGGGCCTCGCCCGTGAGGATCTCGTCGTAGCGCTCGCGCAGAGGTCCCAGCACGGTCACGCCGTCGGACTGAGTCACGGCTGCCTCCACTCGCTCGGGGTCGCAGCTCGCTGCGGTCCTGTGCACGGTATCCAACACTGACATGCACGCGGCCCGGACCCCCGGCATTGCTGGGTAGCCTCATCTCATGGCAGGTGTCTCCCGACGGTTCGGCGAGAGGGTGCGGTGGCGGTGAAGGTCGCCTTCCTGGGCATGGGCCGGATGGGCCGGGCGATGGCCGCCCACGTCCTCGACGCGGGGCATGAGCTGGCGGTCTGGAACCGCACCCCCGGTCGGGCCGACGAGCTGCTCGCCCGCGGAGCCGCAGCCGCGGAGACTCCCGCGGCCGCGGCCGACGGGGCAGACGCGCTGGTCCTCATGCTCTTCGGGCCGGACGACGCCCGGGAGGCGCTGCTCGGCCCGAGCGGCGCGGCCGGGGCGGCCGCCAAGGGCACCCTCGTCGTGAACGCCACCACGGTCAGCCCAGCGGTCGCCGCCGAGCTGGCCGAAGAGTCGGCACGACGCGGTCTGCGCTACCTCGACGCGCCCGTCACCGGTTCGGTCAAGCCGGCAGCCGACGGCACCCTGGGCGTCCTGGTCGGAGGTGCCGCTGCCGACGTCGAGGCAGCCCGGCCACTGCTGGAGCTCTGGGCCGACCCAGAGAAGATCCGGTTCATGGGGGACGCGGGCAGCGGCAGCGCGGCCAAGCTGATCGTCAACCTGGCGCTGGGTGTGGTGATGGGTGGCGTCGGCGAGGCGCTCCGGCTCGGACACCATCTCGGGCTCGACCGCGCCGGCATGCTCGACGTGCTGAGCCAGGGCCCGGTCGGGTTCACCGTGACGCAGAAGCGCCAGCTGCTGGAGTCCGGCGACTATGCACCGCCCAGCTTCTCCCTGGAGCTGATGGCCAAGGACCTCGGGCTGTGTCTCGACGCGGGGGTCGACCTGCCGGTGACCGAGGCGACGTACGCCGTCGTCCAGGAGGCGATCACCGCCGGACACGGCGGTGACGACTACTCCTCGTTCGCCGGCTACGTCGCCTTCGAGGGCCATGTGAACTCGCAGTGACCCGCTCCGGTAGGCCGGCGTAGCCGCCATGTGGCGGCCAGGAGGCAGGCCGCGCACGGCCTACGTCCTCGCCGGCCTGCTGGTCGTGGGGCTGGTGCTGGCCGGCATCGCGGTCGCCGCCCGCGGCGGCGGCCGGCACAGCGAGCAGGCTCGAGCGGCGCCGCCCACTGCCGACCCGGTGCCGGCGAGCGAGTCCCCGGCGTCATCGGCTGCGACAGCAACCGCAAGCGCGCCGCCGACCGTCGACAACGAGATCGCTTCCGTCCTGCCGGAGCTGGAGCGCTTCGTCGAGCGCACCCGCGGGCTCACCTACCGCCAGCCGGTCGTTCCGACCCTGCTCGACGACGCGGCCTTTCGCAAGCGGCTCACCAGCTCCACTGCCCAGCAGACCGACCGCCGCCGCAACGCCCGGCCGGACGACGCCGAGACCACCCTGCGGGCACTCGACCTGCTACCGCGGGGCACGAGTCTCCAGGCGGAGACCGCCGCGTTCACCGGCGACGCGGTAGGCGGGTTCTACGACCCGCGGAGCAAGGAGCTGGTCGTCCGCGGCACCAAGGCCACGCCCTTCCTCAAGGAGATCCTGGCGCACGAGCTCACGCACGCTCTGCAGGACCAGTACTTCCCGCTCGACCGCCCGGACCTGGACGCCAGCGACACCGAGGTCGGCCTCGCGTTCTCCGCGCTGGCCGAGGGCGACGCCGTCCGCGTGCAGGAGGCCTACCTGCGCTCGTTGTCCCCGGCCGAGCGGACAGCGGCGGCGAAGGAGCAGAGCCAGGGGTACGGCAAGGCGGGTGCGGACACTCCCCCGGCGCTACAAGGGCTCTTCGGCTTTCCCTACTCGGCCGGTCCCGTCTTCGTCAGGGCGCTGCTCGCAGATGGCGGGCAGGCGCGGCTGGACGCGGCGTTCGGCAACCCACCGACCACCTCCGAGCAGGTCTCCGAGCCGGCGAAGTACCTCGCCGCCGAGGGACCGCAGCGCGTGGACCCGCCACCGGCCGGCGGAACCGTCGTCGACCGCGGCGTGCTCGGCGAGGAGGGCCTGTTCCTGCTGCTCGCCTCCGAGCTGGGCAAGCAGGCCGCCGAGCAGGACAGCCGCGGCTGGGGTGGCGACCGCTACGTCTCCTGGCACGACGGCGTACGGGACTGCTCCCGGATCGCGCTGTACATGGACGACGCGCGGGCGACGAGCAGCGCGCTGGCCGGTCTGCGCGAGTGGGCGCGGGCCAAGCCGGCCGCGACGGTCACCGGCACGGGGCCGATCACGATCACCAGCTGCCGGGAGCCCTAGCCGCGCACGTGCCCCTGGCCGGTCACGACGTAGGTCGTCGAGGTCAGCTCAGGGAGCCCGAGCGGCCCTCGCGCGTGCAGCTTCTGCGTGGAGATCCCGATCTCGGCCCCGAACCCGAACTCGAACCCGTCGGTGAAGCGGGTCGAGGCGTTCACCATCACCGCGGCGGAGTCGAGCCCGGCCACGAAGCGGTCGGCCGCCGGCTGCGAGCCGGTCACGATCGCCTCGGTGTGGCCGCTGCCCCAGTGCCGGATGTGGGCCACCGCGTCGTCGAGCGAGGCGACGACGCCCACCGCCAGGTCGAGGGAGAGGTACTCGGTGGCCCAGTCCTCGTCGGTGGCCGGCACCGTCTCGATGCCGGCGGCTCGCGCATAGGAGGCGACCGCCTCGTCTGCGTGCACCGTGACCCCGGCAGCCGACAGTGCGCTCAGCGCCGGTGGCAGGAAGTCGGCGGCAGCGTCTGCGTGCACGAGCAGCGTCTCGGCGGAGTTGCAGACCGACACCCGCGATGCCTTGGCGTCCACGATGATCGCCACCGCCATCTCGACGTCGGCGCCGGCGTCGACGTAGACGTGGCAGTTGCCGACTCCGGTCTCGATCACCGGCACTGTCGACTCGCCCACCACCGCGTTGATCAACCCGGCGCCGCCCCGCGGGATCAGGACGTCGACCAGCCCCCGCAGCCGCATCAGAGTCTTGACCGACTCGTGGTCCGCGCCGGGCACCAGCTGCACCGTGTCCTCGGGTAGCCCGGCCGCCGTCCCTGCCTCGGCCAGGACCCGGACCAGCGCCTGGTTGGACCGCAGCGCGGATGCCGACCCCCGCAGCAGGACCGCATTGCCGCTCTTCACGCAGAGCCCGGCCGCGTCGACGGTCACGTTGGGGCGGGCCTCGTAGATCACCCCGACCACGCCGAGTGGCACCCTCAGCTGCCGGAGCTGCAACCCGTTGGCGAGCCGTGAGCCCCGGACCACCTCCCCGACCGGGTCGGGCAGGGCTGCCACCTCGCGCAGTCCCATCGCCATGGCCACGATCCGGCCAGGTGTCAGGGTGAGCCGGTCGATCTGGGCAGCGGCGAGGCCGTCCTCGCCTGCGCGCTCGACGTCGCCGGCGTTGGCCGCGAGCACCTCCTCGACCCGCGCGTCGAGCGCGTCGGCCATGGCGAGCAGCGCGCTGTCCTTCGCCCCCCTGGGGTACGGCGCCAGCCGGGCAGCCGCCGCCTTGGCCCGGGCGGCGACAGCGGTCACCTCGGCTGCGACGTCGGCGGAAGTGCTCACGGGTTAAGGGTAGCTAGTCGGGAAACGGTCGCCAGCCCGTCGCGGCCGCGAGCGAAGGCTCCCTGCGCTCCCAGACGCGCGCCTGCATGGTGTCGCGCTCGACCACCTCGACGGCCAATGCCCGCCACGCCGGCAGGCCGGCGCTGCGCCGGTGCTCGCCCCACAGGCGCAGGGCCAGCGCACACGCGTCCTCGCAGGCGTCGGCTTCCTCCCAGTAGCGCAGCTCGACCCGATCGGCGGCGTACCTCCCCGCGAGCAGGAAGGGGCGCTCCTCGGAGAGCCGCTGCATCGCCGCCAGCACCTCCGGCGGCTCGCAGCGGTGGCCACCCATCGTCAGCGCGACGTGCCACAGCCGCCGTTCACCGCCACTCCCGCCGGCCTCCGAGCCACGCATGAGCGCCCCCTGCCCGGCCGGCGGCGGACCCTGGCCGGGGCCGCCTGCTACCTCAGCGGAGCACGACCAGGTCGTCCCGATGCACGATCTCCCGCTCGTACGCCGGACCCAGCGATGCCGCCAGCTCGCGAGTCGAGCGGCCGAGCAGGCCGGGTAGCTCCGTCGCGTCATAGTTGACCAGCCCGCGGGCCACCGCGTTGCCGTTTTCATCGAGAAGCTCCACCGGATCGCCGGCCGCGAACTCGCCCTCGACGGCAGTGACCCCCGCCGGCAGCAGCGACGACCGGCGCTCGACCACCGCCGCGACGGCGCCGGCGTCCAGGGTGAGCCGGCCCAGCGGCGTCGAGGCGTGCGCCAGCCAGAGCAGCCGCGACGCGCTGCGGGTCCCGGTCGGGTGGAAGTAGGTGCCGACCGAGCGGCCGGAGAGCGCCTCACCGACGGCCGCGGCCGCCGCCAGCAC
>JALYXH010000127.1 GCA_030947185.1 Actinomycetota bacterium
CAGATGCTGGCGATCGGCCGGGCGCTGATGGGCCAGCCGAGGCTGCTGCTTCTCGACGAGCCGTCGATGGGGCTCGCACCCCTGATCGTGGCCAAGATCTTCGAGATCCTGGCCGAGATCAACGCCAGCGGTACGACGGTGCTGCTGGTCGAGCAGAACGCCGCGCAGGCGCTGCGGCTGGCCGGCCGGGGCTACGTGCTCGAGACCGGCGAGATCGTCATGAATGACGCCGCGGACTCCCTGCTGAGCGACGACCGGGTGCGGGCGGCGTACCTCGGTGAGGACGCCGGCGCGGCCTGAGCCGGTCGGGGCGCGAGGATGGGGTCCGCAGAAGACGCGGTCGGCGTCGACAGGTCCGGAACAGACGAGGTCCGGGCTGCCTTTGGTGCCGTCCAGGCCTTCCCCGACCCTAGACGTTCTCTACTCGGCAACCCGGACCCGTCGGGAGGGACGCTATCGGGGCCGCTCTGGTCAGTCAACGCCGTGAGCACGGTGCGTGGTCGTCTGAACGCGTCCTGCAACAACGCGACGTTCGGACGAAGGTGCGGTGACAACGGCGCTAGGCTGCCGTTGCCTCGAGCAAGCGGGGGTCACCGGGCCTGGCGGCAGCCGAGGCTGACCTCCTTCCCCGGAGAACCCGTGACTCGTTCCAGTGTTCGTGTCCGGCCCGCGACCCTGTCCGACCTCCCCTCGCTGATGGACTTCGCCGAGGAGCTGCTCGACCCGCGCAGCCTGCGGGTGGGAATCCGCGCTCCGCTGCCCGAGCGGGTCGCCGACGTGCTGGCAGACCTCGAGCGCCGCCTCGTCGTCGCTGTCGACGACCAGGACCAGCCACTCGGCATGGCGTTGCTCTGGCTCGGGCCGTCCGGCGCGCTGCTCGACGTGCCCGCCGTCCACCTGAGCAGCACCGTGGTGCCCGACCGGCATCGCCGGCGAGGCGCCGGGCGCGCGCTGCTCGCCTCCGCGGTGGCCTACGCCGACGAGGTCGGGGCCGAGCGCGTCGTGGTCACGGTGGCTAGCGGCGCCCGGGACGCCAACCGCTTCTACGCCCGGCTGGGTCTGGCTCCCGTCGCCGTACGCCGGATCGCCCCCGTCTCGGTGCTGCGCCGCAACCTCGCCGGCGAGGCCGCCGCGCCGGACACCGTCCGGAGGCGCTCGCTGCGCCAGCTCGCGGCCGGGCGCCGTACCCGGGAGTCGCCGGTGCTGCCCAACGGCTGAGGCCGCCGATCGCGGAGCCGGAACAGTCCGACCCCAGCCCTAGGATGGCCCGGTGGCCGGACGAGCTGAGCGGAAGGTCGACCGGCGGGACCGGCTGCTGCTGCTCGACGGCCACTCGCTGGCCTACCGGGCCTTCTTCGCCTTGCCGGTCGAGAACTTCTCCACGACGACCGGGCAGCCCACGAACGCGGTCTACGGCTTCACCTCGATGCTCATCAACGTCCTGCGCGACGAGACGCCGACCCATGTCGCTGTGGCCTTCGACCTGTCCGGCCCGACCTTCCGGCACGAGGCGTACGCCGAGTACAAGGCGACCCGCTCGGAGACCCCTGCCGACTTCCGCGGGCAGGTGAGCCTGGTCTACGAGGTGCTCGAGGCACTCGCCGTACCCCGGGTGAGTGCGGCCGGCTTCGAGGCCGACGACGTGATCGCCACCCTCGCCACCCAGGCTGCCGCCGAGGGCATGGACGTGCTGATCGTGACCGGCGACCGCGACGCGCTCCAGCTCGTCGACGACCGGGTCACCGTGCTGATGACCCGCCGTGGGATCTCCGACATGACCCGGTTCACCCCGGCCAGCGTGGTGGAGAAGTACGGCCTGACGCCCGCGCAGTACCCCGACTTCGCGGCGCTGCGGGGCGACCCGTCGGACAACCTTCCGAGCGTGCCCGGGGTGGGGGAGAAGACCGCCACCAAGCTCGTCCAGCAGTTCGGCGACCTGGCCACCCTGGTCGACCGGGTCGACGAGATCCCCGGGAAGGTCGGCGACGCCGTCCGGGCCCATCTCGCCGCCGTCGTGCGCAACCGGCAGCTCACCGAGCTGTCCCGCGACGTCGCCCTCCCGGTCGGCCCGCACGACCTGCACCTGGGTGCCTGGGACCGCGACGAGGTGCACAAGGTCTTCGATGCGCTGCAGTTCCGGGTCCTGCGCGAGCGGCTCTACGCGACGCTGCAGTCGGTCGAGCCGGAGGCCGAGCAGGGCTTCGACGTCGACGGCCGGGTGCTCGGTCCGGACGAGGTGACCGAGTGGCTGGCCGAGCACGCGACCGGGACCGGCCGGGTCGGCCTGGCGGTGCGCGGCAGCTGGGGCCGGGGTACCGGCCTGGTCACCGGCATCGCGCTGGCCGTGGAGAACGGTGAGGGCGCTTTCTGCGACCCCGAGGCGCTGACCGCCGCCGACGACGCGGCGCTGGCCGGCTGGCTCGCGGACCCGGCCCAGCCCAAGGCGGTGCACGACGCCAAGGGTCCCCAGCTCGCCTTCGCCGCCCGCGGCTGGGAGCTGCGCGGTGTCACCAGCGACACGGCGCTGGCCGCCTACCTCGCCCTGCCGGGCCAGCGCTCGTTCGACCTCGGCGACCTGGCGCTGCGCTACCTGCGCCGCGAGCTGCGGGCCGAGGGGAGCGCCGACGGCCAGCTCTCCCTCGACGGCGGGCAGGAGTCCGACGCCGCCGACGCCGAGATCGTCCGGGCCCGGGCCGTGGTCGACCTCGCCCACGCCCTCGACGCCGACCTCGAGCGGCGCAGCGCTACCCGGCTGCTGCGCGAGGTCGAGCTGCCGCTGGTCGACGTCCTCGCCCGGATGGAGCGCACGGGCATCGCTGCCGACCTCGACCACTTGGCCGCGCTGGAGGCCCGCCTCGGGGGCGAGGTCAAGCAGGTCGCCCAGGACGCCTACGACAGCGTCGGCCGCGAGTTCAACCTGGGCTCGCCCAAGCAGCTGCAGCAGATCCTGTTCGACGAGCTCAAGCTGCCCAAGACCAAGAAGATCAAGACCGGCTACACCACCGACGCCGACGCGCTGACCTGGCTGTCGGTGCAGTCAGACCACCCGCTGCTCGGCCATCTGCTCCGCCACCGCGATGTGGCCCGGCTCAAGACGGTCGTCGACTCCCTCATCCCGATGGTCGACGACGCCGGCCGCGTGCACACGACGTACAACCAGATGGTCGCGGCGACCGGCCGGCTCTCCAGCACCGACCCCAACCTGCAGAACATTCCGATCCGGACGGCGGAGGGCCGCGAGATCCGCCAGGCGTTCGTGGTCGGGGCGGGCTACGAGTGCCTGCTGACAGCCGACTACAGCCAGATCGAGATGCGGATCATGGCCCATCTCTCCGACGACACCGGCCTGAAGGCGGCGTTCTCCTCGGGGGAGGACCTGCACACCTTCGTGGCGTCGCAGGCCTTCGGCATCCCCGCCGACCAGGTCGACCCGGAGCTGCGGCGGCGGATCAAGGCGATGTCCTACGGGCTGGCCTACGGGCTCTCGGCTTTCGGGCTGTCCACCCAGCTCGGCATCACCCCCGACGAGGCGCGCGAGCAGATGAACGCCTACTTCACCCGGTTCGGCGGGGTCCGTGACTACCTGCACGAGGTGGTCAACCAGGCCCGACTCGACGGCTACACCGAGACGATTCTGGGCCGCCGCCGCTACCTGCCCGACCTGACCAGCGACAACGGGCAGCGCCGGCAGATGGCCGAGCGGATGGCGCTCAACGCACCGATCCAGGGCTCGGCCGCGGACATCATCAAGGTCGCCATGCTCGGCGTGGACCGGCTGCTCGCCGAGCGCGGGCTGCGCTCCCGGCTGCTGCTGCAGGTGCACGACGAGCTGGTGCTGGAGGTGGCGCCCGGGGAGCGGGAGGCGGTCGAGGCACTGGTCCGGGACGAGATGGCATCGGCCTACCCGCTGACGGTGCCGCTGGACGTCAGCGTCGGAGCCGGCCGCACCTGGGACGAGGCCGGGCACTAGCCGGGTGGACCGGGTGCTCGTGGTCGGCCAGAGCGGCTCGGGCAAGTCGACGCTGGCCCGGGTCCTGGCCCGGCGCCTGCGCGCCCCGTACGTCGAGCTCGACGCGCTGTTTCACGGACCGGGCTGGGCGCCGCGGCCCTCGTTCGTCGAGGACGTCGCCGCGCTGACCAAGGCCACACGCTGGGTGGTGGACGGCAACTACGGGGCGTGCCGTGAGCTGTTGTGGTCGCGTGCCGACACCGTCGTCTGGGTCGACCTGCCGCGCTGGCTACCGACCGTGCGGGTCCTCGGCCGGTCGGTGGCGCGGGCACTCGACCGCCGGGTGCTGTGGAACGGCAACCGGGAGAGTGTCGTGGACTGGTGGCGGGCCAGCCACCCGATCCGCTGGAGCTGGCAGACGGCTCCCGAGGCTCGGGCGCGGTATGAGGCGATGACGGCCGACCCGCTCTACGCGGACGTGCGGGTCATCAGGCTGCGCTCGGCGGCGGAGGTCCGGCAGTGGCTGGCCGCGGTCGGGAGCTGACGAAGATCGCCGTACCGGGGATGAGCGCGCCGCGTAGTGGGCTCCACTGGCCCCACTGTCGTGCGTGCCCGGCGGGCCACTCGGGCTCGACCAGGTCCTCGAGCACGAGCCCGGCTGCCACCAGCTCGCGGACCCGGTCGCCGAGTGTGCGGTGGTGCTCGACGTAGGTCGCGGTGCCGTCGGCGTCCTGCTCGACGTACGCCGTCCGGTCGAAGTAGGACATGGCGACCGTGAGGCCGGCCGGGCCGGGGTCGTCGGGAAACACCCATCGCATCGGATGGGTCACCGAGAACACCCAGCGCCCACCCGGGCGCAGCACCCTGGCGACCTCACGCATCACCAGGGCAGAGTCGGCGACGAACGGCACCGCGCCGAACGCCGAGCAGGCGATGTCGACCGACGCGTCGCGAAGCGGGAGGTGCTCGGCATCCCCCTGCACCAGCGGTACGGCGACGGCTGTGCTCGCGTTGAGGACGCGGGCATGCGCGAGCTGGCCGCCCGAGAGGTCCAGCGCGACGACGCGGGCGCCCTGGGTGACCAGCCACCGGGCGCACTGCGCAGCACCGGCGCCGATCTCCAGGACGGTCCGGCCGGCCACCGGCCCCAGCAGTCCGGCGTCCGCCTCGTCCAGGCCTTCGGGGCACCAGACGAAGCGGACGTCACCCAGGAACTCGCCGTGTTCGGCCTGGTAGGCGTCGGCGTCGATGTCCCACCAGCGCCGGCTCGCCGACGTCGTCTCCGGCGGCCCGACGCCGCGCCTGGTCACCGCCGGGACCCGCTCGCCCACCTGCACCCCCCGTATGGTCGGCTCCGCCGCGACCCGATTGCCCGGGCACCGGCTGATCTCGTATGCTGACTGTTGCGCTGTGGGTCCGTGCTGCCTCACCGGAGCAGGTCCGCACTCGTCAGTGAAGTCGAATCACGGATGTTCCAGGCTCCGCCCGTCCTCCGCTCCGCAGGGCCCGCCTCGTCCCCCCGTCCTCGCCAGCCGACGATCAGGGTCCTCCGCGCTCCCCGACGAACCGTAGCCGGAGCCACCTCCTCCATGAGCAGTGCCACCATCGCGCCACCCGACGCCACCGCCGGCGAGCCCAGCCGCACCCCGCAGGTCGCGATCAACGACATCGGATCGGCTGAGGACTTCCTCGCCGCCATCGACGAGACGATCAAGTACTTCAACGACGGCGACATCGTCGAAGGCACGATCGTCAAGGTCGACCGGGACGAGGTACTGCTCGACATCGGCTACAAGACCGAGGGCGTCATCCCCTCGCGTGAGCTGTCCATCAAGCACGACGTCGACCCCAACGAGGTCGTCAAGGTCGGCGACGAGATCGAGGCCCTGGTTCTCCAGAAGGAGGACAAAGAGGGCCGGCTGATCCTGTCCAAGAAGCGCGCGCAGTACGAGCGCGCCTGGGGCACCATCGAGAAGATCAAGGACGAGGACGGCATCGTCACCGGCACGGTGATCGAGGTGGTCAAGGGCGGCCTGATCCTCGACATCGGCCTGCGTGGCTTCCTGCCCGCGTCGCTGGTCGAGATGCGGCGCGTCCGCGACCTCCAGCCCTACGTCGGCAAGGAGCTCGAGGCCAAGATCATCGAGCTGGACAAGAACCGCAACAACGTCGTCCTGTCGCGCCGGCAGTGGCTGGAGCAGACCCAGTCGGAGGTCCGCCAGTCCTTCCTCACCACGCTGCAGAAGGGCCAGGTCCGGCCCGGCGTCGTCTCCTCGATCGTGAACTTCGGCGCCTTCGTCGACCTCGGCGGGGTCGACGGCCTGGTGCACGTCTCCGAGCTGTCCTGGAAGCACATCGACCACCCGAGTGAGGTCGTGGAGGTCGGCCAGGAGGTCACCGTCGAGGTGCTCGACGTCGACCTCGACCGCGAGCGGGTCTCGCTGTCTCTCAAGGCGACCCAGGAAGACCCTTGGCGTCAGTTCGCCCGCACCCACCAGATCGGCCAGGTGGTGCCCGGCAAGGTCACCAAGCTGGTGCCGTTCGGCTCGTTCGTCCGGGTGGACGAGGGCATCGAGGGCCTGGTGCACATCTCCGAGCTGGCCGAGCGCCACGTGGAGATCCCCGAGCAGGTCGTCAACGTCGGCGACGACATCATGGTCAAGGTGATCGACATCGACCTCGAGCGCCGGCGGATCTCGCTGTCGCTCAAGCAGGCCAACGAGGGCACCATCGGCGAGGCCGTCGGCTTCGACCCGGCGCAGTACGGCATGGACGCGCAGTACGACGAGGCGGGCGCCTACCTCTACCCCGAGGGCTTCGACCCCGAGACCCAGTCCTGGCTGCCCGGTTACGAGACCCAGCAGGCGGCGTGGGAGAAGCAGTACGCCGAGGCACAGGCCCGCTACGAGGTCCACCAGAAGCAGATCCAGGCGGCGCAGACGGCCGAGGCAGAAGCCACCGGCCCGTCGGAGTACACCTCCGAGCCGACCGAGGACAGCGGCACGCTCGCCTCGGACGAGGCGCTCAACGCGCTGCGGGAGAAGCTGGCCGGCGGCGGCTCCTGACGATCGCGGTTTCGGCCGCGAGCTCCTGAACGGGCGTAGCGTTCAGCCGGTGCCGAGGT
Source organism: Actinomycetota bacterium (assembly GCA_030947185.1). Taxonomy (GTDB): domain Bacteria; phylum Actinomycetota; class Actinomycetes; order JALYXH01; family JALYXH01; genus JALYXH01. The sequence continues at coordinate 7,074 of JALYXH010000127.1, forward strand.
CGTTGAAGGTGTTTCTCGTCGCCCTCGTGCTCCTCGAGGTCGGTGGGCTGTGGCGCGCATTGAGTACCCACCCACACCGCTGGGACTTGGCCGTAGGTGGTGTTCTGGGGGTGGCGGGGCTCGGGCTGGGCGCCGTTGCGTTGTGGCGCTTGGTCCGCAAAGAGAGCCAGCCGCCAGCCGGCAAAGACGGCACACGCACCTCCTGACGAGGCCCAATCCGTCCTTTCGGCAGCGACTTTGGCGGCCGGTGCCAGAGCGAGGCTCGTCAGTAGACTCGCTGCCGCAGTCTTGTCAGCCCGGTGATCTTGCTAGCAAGATCGCCAATCGGGCCTGCGCCCTCGGCCATGGTCACGTCGAGCAGGACGGGGTGCTCGGGAAAGTCTGGCTCCGCGAGCTCACCCGGGTCGATGTCCCTGTTGTTGCGAATCCTCACTTCGGTACCGCCAGCGGCC
>JALYXH010000189.1 GCA_030947185.1 Actinomycetota bacterium
GCGGCGGCCGCATCGGCAGCCGCATCGAGGGCGAGCTCCAGGTCGGACCGGACCGGCGCGGCCGGCCGGGACGGGCCGCCGCCGTTGCTCACCGGTCGGCGGCGGGCGTTAGACCTACGGGAAGAACGTGTCTGGCCAGGCATGAAAGAAGAACTCCGTTGCTGTCGATCCGGGGGCCGCGTACGTGAGCTGCGGCGCGGACCCGCGCTCGAGGCGCGGAACGAAGCACGACACATCAGCGACTTCAGCGGGCGGGTCGCCCGCAAGAGACCGGCTCGCCTGAGGCGAGCCGTTGTCTGATCAACATACCCGTGCGGCAGGAGATTCCGATGCTCAGGGGCTGTCGACTGCGTCACACGCCGCTCAGGTCGAGCGGGAGGGCCGGCGCACGGCTCAGGCGCCCGGGTCGACCAGGGCGCGCAGGACGGGCCGGAACAGCCGCTCGACGTCCTCCCGAGGGGCTGAGCAGACCGGCGGCACCTCGAGGAGGTAGCGGGCCATGGCCAGCCCCATCATGCAGGCGGCGAACAGGCCGGCCCGCAGCTCCACATCCGCACCGGTGATCTTTGCGGCGACCGCGTCCTTGCGCTCGCACATCACCCTGTCGCGCATGATCGCGGCCGCGCTGGGGTGGGTCAGGCAGTTCCGCATGAGCGCGATCATCGAGTCGCGCGTCGCACCGTCCTCGAAGTGGGCGAACAGGTCGGCCAGTGCAGCGTCCGGCACCGCCGCCAACGGCGCCTGCAGGACGCGCTGCTCGTCGTCCTTCCAGCGCGCGGCTGCGGCGAACAGGTCCTCCTTGCAGCCGTAGTACTGCATCACCAGGGCGGGGTCCACCCCGGCGCCCGCGGCCACACCCCGGATCGTGGTCCGCTCGAACCCATGCTCGGCGAACAGCTCCTGCGCGGCCGTCAGGATCGCCGTCTCGGTACGGCGGCGACGCTCCTCGCGCGGAAGTCCGGCAGCGGTCATAGCCTCACTCTACAGCGGTTGACCGTTTCCCTCACAACAGTCTACGGTCGTTGAGTCAACACGCGTAGAGGGGATCTGCTCATGTCCGTCACTGCCCCCGCCCTCCCGACCGGCTATCCCGGCCCGGCCGGTCCGGCCCACGTGAACAAGGGCCTTGCGCTCGTTGTCCTCGCGGTCGCCCAGCTGATGGTGGTGCTCGACGCGACGATCGTGAACGTCGCCCTCCCCGACATCTCGCGGGCGTTGCACGTCACGAGCAACGCCGACCTGCAGTGGGTCGTCACCGGCTACACGCTCACCTTCGGCGGCTTCCTGCTGCTCGGGGGCAAGCTGGCCGACCGGATCGGGCGCAAGAAGGTCTTCATCGGCGGGGCGAGCCTGTTCGCGCTGGCCTCCCTGGTCGGCGGCCTGTCCGGCAGCCTCGGGCTCCTGCTGTCCGCACGGGCGGTCCAGGGCGTCGGCGGCGCGCTGATGTCGCCGGCAGCGCTGTCGCTGATCGCCGTCATCTTCACCGAGGGCAAGGAGCGCAACCGCGCGCTGGGCATCTACGCGGGCATCACTGCCGGCGGTGCGGCGCTCGGCCTGATCCTCGGCGGCGTCCTCACCGAGTACGCCTCCTGGCGCTGGGTGTTCTTCGTCAACCTGCCGATCGCCGCCCTCGCCGTCGCCGGTGCCCTCGCGGCAGTTCCGGACAGCCGCGACGAGAACGCGCGCGGGTTCGACATACCGGGTGCGGTGCTGGTGACCGGCGGGCTGATGGCGCTGGTCTTCGCGCTGGTGAAGGGCCACGAGTACGGCTGGGGCTCCGGCCGCACGGTCGGCACGCTGGCCCTGGCGGCCGCCCTGCTGGTGGCTTTCGTCCTGGTCCAGATGCGGGTCAGCGAGCCCCTCGTGCCGTTCCGGGTCTTCCGCTCGCGCAGCGTGGCGGGCGCCGACATCGGCGCCCTGCTCATCGGCGCCGGGCTGTTCGCCATCTTCTTCTTCCTGATCCTGTGGATGCAGGTCGTCAACCACTACAGCCCGGTCAAGAGCGGGCTGGCCTTCCTGCCGATGACCCTGCTGATCGGGGTCAGCGCCGGCATCGGCTCCCAGCTGCTCGGCCGGATCGGGCCCCGCCCGCTGCTCACGTTCGGGCCGATGCTGGCCGGCACCGGGCTGCTGACCCTGGGCCTACGGCTCGAGCCGTCCTCGTCGTACCTGACGGTCATCCTGCCCTCGCTCGCGCTGGTCGCCTTCGGCATGGGCATGACGTTCGTCGCGCTCACCAGCTCCGCGGTGGCCGGTGTGGCCAAGGAGGACGCCGGGATCGCCTCGGCGCTGCTCAACGCAGGACAGCAGGTGGGCGGCGCACTCGGTCTGGCCGTGCTGACTGCTGTGGCGGCCGCTCGCACCGGAGCGCTGGCCCCGGGCGGGATGCCGCGTACGCCGGCGGGCCTGCGCACCTACATCCCTGCGCTGGTCGACGGCTGGGCCACCGGGTTCCTCGTCGGGGCCGGCCTGCTCATCACTGCCGGCATCGTCTGCAACACGCTGATCAGGGTCAGCAAGCAGGACGCCGTGGTAGCGGCCAAGGAGGCCGTCGCCGCCTGAGCCTCTCGGCCAGCGCGGCTCAGTCGTCAGCGCGGCGTCAGCCGCACCATCGGGATGGCCCGGTCGGTGCTCGTCTGGTAGCCGGCGTAGCCGCCGTACCGCTCGACGGCGGCCGGCCACCAGCGCGCCTTCTCGTCGGCGTCGAGGTCGCGGGCCCGCACCGGATGGCTGTGCTGTCCGACCTTCAGCTCGGCGTCGGGATGGGCGGACAGGTTGAGGTACCAGTCGGGATGCTTCGCCGTGCCGCCGTTGCTGGCGACCACGATGTAGTCGGCCTCGTCGCGGTAGGCGAACAGCGGCGTGGTCCGGGGAGCGCCGGACTTGCGGCCCGTCGTCGTGAGCACGACGACCTGGTTGCCGCCGATCTTGCCGCCGAGGCGGCCGGCGGTCGCGGTGTAGAGCGCGCCGTGTGCCGCGGTCGCCAGCTTCTGCATGGTCCTGGCAAAGCCCGAGTAGGGCCGGCCGCGGCTGCCTGTGTAATCCGTCATGGCCGCCAACCTCTCACAGCCGACTAGCGCGCTGCCGCCTTGGCGTACTGCCGCACGGACAGCGGTACGAAGATCGCCAGGATCAGCAGGCTCCACAGCACGGAGTAGATCTCGGGGTGCTGGATCGGCCATGCGTGTGAAGGGTTCACCACGCCGGCGGAGTTGCCGAACAGGTTGCGGCTCGCCTGGGTGACCGAGGACACCGGGTTCCACTCGGCGAACGTCTTCAGCACGGACGGCAGGTTCTCCAGCGGCACGAACGTGTTGGCGATGAAGGTGAGCGGGAAGATCACGATGAACGACGCCTGCTGGACGACCTCCGGCCCCGGGACGCTCAGCCCCACCAGGGCCATCACCCAGGAGAACGCGAACGCGAAGAGCAGCAGCAGCGCGAAGCCGGCGAGGGCCTCGGCCGGCGAGGTGTGGATGCGCCAGCCGACGACCAGCCCGGTCAGGCCCATCACGACGATGCTGATCAGGTTGATGACGACATCGCTGACGGTCCGCCCGACCAGCACGGCACTGCTGGACATCGGAAGTGACCGGAACCGGTCGATGACCCCCTTCTTCATGTCCTCGGCCAGGCTGGAACCGGTGAAGGTGGCCCCGAAGATCGTGGTCTGGGCGAAGATCCCGGCGATCAGGAACTCGCGGTAGCCGGTGCCCTTCAGCGCGATGGCGCTGCCGAAGACGTAGGCGAACAGCAGCACGAACATGATCGGCTGGATCAGCGTGAAGACCAGCACCTCCGGCACGCGCACGATCTTGATCAGGTTGCGCTTGACGATCACGCTGCCGTCGCCGAGCGCCTCGCCCAGCGCGGTCATGCGGCGTCCTGCTCGCCACCGGCCGGCGCGCCCTCTGCGGCGTGGCCGGTCAGCGTGAGGAAGACGTCGTCGAGGGTCGGTCGCCGCAACCCGATGTCGGAGACCGCGATCGAGCGCTCCTGCAGCCCGAGCAGCGCGGCGCTGAGGTCCCCGGCGCCCCCGGAGACCGGTGCAGTGAGGGAGCGGCCGTCCTCGCCGATGCTGACGTCGGAGACGGCCACCCCGGCCAGGACCGAGCGGGCTCGCTCGGCATCGGCCGGGTCGAGCAGCACCAGTTCGATGCGCTCGCCGCCGACGTGCCGCTTCAGCTCGTCGGGGCTGCCGCCCGCGATGGCCCTGCCCCGGTCGATGACGACGACCTCGTCGGCCAGCCGGTCGGCCTCCTCGAGGTACTGCGTGGTGAGGAGCAGGGTCGTCCCGCCGCGGACCAGCTCGCGGATCACCTCCCACATGCCGGTCCGGCTCGCCGGGTCGAGCCCGGTCGTCGGCTCGTCGAGGAAGAGCACGGGAGGAGCGGCCACCAGGGCGCCCGCCAGGTCGAGGCGGCGGCGCATCCCACCGGAGTAGCCCTTGACCGGCCGGTCGGCGGCCTCCTCGAGGTCGAACCGACCGAGCAGCTCCCGGGCCCGCTCCCGGGACCGGGCCCGGCCGAGCTTGTAGAGCCGGCCGATCATGTCGAGGTTCTCGAAGCCGGTGAGGTACTCGTCGACTGCGGCGTACTGCCCGGACAGCCCGATCTGGCGCCGGACTCCGCCGGGGTCCGTACGCACGTCGATGCCGGCCACGGTGGCGGTGCCGGCATCGGCCTCGAGCAGTGTCGTGAGAATGCGCACCGCTGTCGTCTTCCCGGCCCCGTTGGGGCCGAGCAGGCCGAGGACGCTGCCCTCGGCCACGGTCAGGTCGAGGCCGTCGAGGGCACGCACCTCACCGGACCTGCTGCTGTAGCGCTTGACCAACCCGACGGCGGTGATGACATCACCCACGGAGCCCTGCCCCTCTGGCGAGGCACACGGACCCCGACCGGGCCACCCTAGACAGCGGCTCCGACAAGAAGCGATCGATTTCCGGGGGGGCTACAGCACCGCGTCGAGCAGGTACCGGTGGTGGCCGAAGTCCTCGCGCCACGGCAGGTCGAGCAGCTGCATGACGTTCTCGTCGTACCGGCGGCCGGTGGACAGGACGAACGAACGCAGCGCGGCGTTGACCGCGGGCTGGGTGAACTCGATGCGCCGCAGCCGCATCGTGCGCCCGTCCCCCGTGCGCA
>JALYXH010000195.1 GCA_030947185.1 Actinomycetota bacterium
CCGCCTCGGCGAAGGCCTCCGGCGACCACTGCCACCAGTCGACCGGGTTGTCCTTGTGCTGGAGCAAGTAGGGCGACGTGGCGTCGGCAAGTCGGTTGGCCATGTGCGCAATCCTGCTCGTATGCCGGGGCCGTTACGCATCAGCGCCCGCCTCACCGTGCCCGAGAGTGAGCTGTCCTGGCGCTTCTCCCGGTCCTCGGGGCCGGGCGGACAGGGCGTCAACACCTCGGACACGCGCGTCGAGCTCAGCTTCGACGTCGAGCGGTCGACCGCTCTGAGCGAGCTGCTGCGGGTGCGGGCGTTGGGCCGTCTCGCCGGCCGGCTCGTCGACGGGGTGCTCACCGTGGTGGCCAGCGAGCACCGCTCGCAGCTGCAGAACAGGCTGGCGGCGCAGGCCCGGCTGGCCGACGTACTGCGGGAGGCGGTCGCCCCGCCGCCCAAGCCGCGCCGCCCCACCCGTCCCAGCCGGGGGGCCCGTGAGGAGCGACTGGCAGCCAAGAAGCGCCGCGGCAAGCTCAAGAAGCAGCGGCGGACGACAGAGGACTGAGCCTCTCAGTGCTTCGGGTCAGTCCTTCGGTTCGGCCCCGTCCTCGGGCTTGTCGTCGAAGGACTTCGGCACCCGGCGCAGCTGCTTGGTCAGCGACCGGTAGAGCAGGTAGGTCGCGACGCACAGCGAGACGATCACCAGGAAGCCCAGTGCCGGCGCTGACTGGCTGCCCACCGCCAGCAGCAGCGCGAGCGTCACGCCGAGCCGCCCGAACGGACGAGGTCGCGCACGCCGGCGAACAGGTCGTCCTCCGGCAGCGCGGTGTCGACGAGCGAGCGGGCCAGCTGGTAGTCCTCGGTCGGCCACGACGCGCGCTGGACGTGCAGGGGCACCTTGAACCACCACCCGGCCGGGTCGACCTGGGTGGCATGGGCGAGCAGGGCCCGGTCGCGCTGCTCGAAGTAGTCGCCGCACGGCACGCGGGTGGTGATCCGGTCGGCGTCCTCGGGCTTGTCCACCCACTTGGCGAGTCGCTCGGCGTACGGCGAGTCGACGCCCACGGCGAGCAGCGAGTCGTGCAGGGCGGCCAGCCGGGCCTTGTGGAACGTCTGCTGGTAGTAGAGCTTCAGCGGCGTCCAGGGTGCTCCGGCGCCGGGGTAGCGCTCCGGGTCACCGGCCGCCTCGAACGCCTCCACCGACACGCGGTGGCACATGATGTGGTCGGGGTGCGGATAGCCGCCGTTCTCGTCGTAGGTGACGATCACGTGCGGACGCTCAGCCCGGACCACCTCGACCAGCTTGCGCCCGGTCACCTCCAGCGGCTCGAGGGCGAAGCAGCCCTCCGGCAGCGGCGGCGGCGGCTCGCCCTCGGGCGCCTCGGGCAGCCCGGAGTCGACGAAGCCGAGCCAGTCCTGGCGGACTCCGAGGATCTCCCGCGCGCTGTCCATCTCCCTGCGCCGGATGTTGGCGATGTCCGCCCACACCTCCGGCCGGTCCAGCTGGGGGTTGAGCACCGAGCCCCGCTCGCCACCGGTGCAGGTCACCACCACGACGTCGACGCCCTCGGCGACGTAGCGCGCCATCGTGGCCGCGCCCTTGCTCGACTCGTCGTCGGGGTGGGCATGCACCGCCATCAGCCGTAGCCGCTCGATCGGCCTGTCGGGCACGTGTGCACTCCCTGCTGGACGGCGCCGCTCCGGTCACGCGGGACAATTGTCCCCAACGGAGACCGAGGCTGCTGTCATCCCGCCACCGGTCCGCTCGTGGAGGAGTGTCGCGTGTCACCGGGTAGCCCGAACGGACCGGCCCGTCCGGAGCGCCGGCGCCCGCCCGGGCGCTACGGCAGCCCGCCGAGCCGGCGCCGGCGGATGGTCGGCTACGTGGCGTACGGCGTGGTCGGGGCACTGCTGCTGGTGGGGCTGCTCCTGTTCTACAGCGCCCGCGGCCGGCAAGTCGTCAGCGCCCAGCTGCGCGGCTTCGAGCGCACCACGGACAGCTCCATCCGGATCACGTTCAGCGTCAGCCGGCCGGCGTCGGCCGAGGTGCTCTGCCTGGTGCGGGCCCGCGGGTCCGACGGCGGCGAGGTCGGTTCCGAGGACGTCGTCGTACCGCCGGACGCCGACGGGCATCGCGAGACCGTCCGCACCGTCGAGCTGCCGACCAGGGCGCCCGCGGTGAGCGGTGAGCTCCTGGGCTGTCGGCGACGAGCGCCCCGATGAGGCCTCCGGCGGTGTTAGCGTCGAGAGCCGGACGAACCCGCCGAGGAGCACGCGTGACTGCCGAGACGAACGAGGCCACCACCTGGCTGTCGCAGGAGGCCTACGACCGCCTGCAGCGTGAGCTCGCCGAGATGTCCGGCCCCGGCCGCGTCGCGATCGCCAAGAAGATCGAGGCCGCGCGCGAGGAGGGTGACCTCAAGGAGAACGGCGGGTACCACGCGGCCAAGGAGGAGCAGGGCAAGCAGGAGGCCCGGATCCGCCAGCTCACCCAGCTGCTGCGCGACGCCCAGGTCGGAGCGGCGCCGATGTCCGAGGGCGTGGCCGGCCCGGGCACCGTGGTGACCGTGCGCTTCGCCGGTGACGAGGAGACGGAGCGGTTCCTGATCGGTTCCCGCGAGGACATCGCCCACGGTGACCTGGAGATCTACTCGGCGCACTCACCGCTGGGCCGGGCGCTCACCGGCTCGCGGGCCGGCGCCTCGGTGAGCTACCAGCTGCCCAACGGGTCCACCATGGGCGTCGAGATCATCACTGTGGAGCCCTACGCCGGCTGATCGCCGGAGCGGGCGGACGAAGGAGACCACCGATGTCCCAGCCCGTCCCGGTGCCATCGGAGGGACGCGACCCGTTCCCCGTCGAGGGCATCGACGCGATCGTGTTCGCCGTCGGCAACGCGCGGCAGGCAGCCCACTTCTACGCCTCGGCCTTCGGCATGCGGCTCACGGCGTACGCCGGGCCGGAGACCGGCTCGCGTGACATCACCTCCTATGTGATGGACAGCGGGTCGGCGCGGTTCGTGCTGCAGGCGCCGGTGCACGCCGACACGGCTCTCGGCGAGCACGTCGCCCGCCACGGTGACGGCGTGACCGACATCGCGCTGCGGGTGCCGGACGCCGGACGGGCGTACAGCACCGCGGTCGACAGGGGAGCGGTCGGGCTGGCCGAGCCGCAGGTGCTCGAGGACGACAGCGGCAAGGTCGTGCTCGCGGTCATCGGGACGTACGGCGAGACCCGGCACTCGCTGGTCGAGCGGTCCGCCTACAGCGGCGCCTACCTCCCGGGGTTCGTCGAGCAGGCGCCACTGATGGCGGCGCCGACCAAGCGCTACTTCCAGGCGGTGGACCACGTCGTCGGCAACGTCGAGCTCGGCAAGATGGACGAGTGGGTCGGCTTCTACAACAGGGTCATGGGCTTCACGAACATGAAGGAGTTCGTCGGGGACGACATCGCCACCGACTACTCCGCGCTGATGTCGAAGGTGGTCGCCGACGGGTCGCTCAAGGTGAAGTTCCCCCTCAACGAGCCGGCCGTCGGCAAGCGCAAGTCACAGATCGACGAGTACCTCGAGTTCTACGGCGGTCCCGGCGTCCAGCACATCGCCCTGGCGACCAACGACATCGTGCGGTCGGTCCGGGCCTTGCGCGCGGCAGGCATCGAGTTCCTGGCGACGCCCGACAGCTACTACGAGACCCTCGGCGAGTGGGCGGGTGACACCCGGGTGCCGCTGGACACCCTGCGGGAGCTGAAGATCCTGGCCGACCGCGACGAGGACGGCTACCTGCTGCAGATCTTCACCAAGCCGGTCCAGGACCGGCCCACCGTGTTCTACGAGCTGATCGAGCGGCACGGGTCGATGGGCTTCGGCAAGGGCAACTTCAAGGCGCTGTTCGAGGCGATCGAGAGAGAACAGGCCAGGCGCGGCAACCTCTGAGCAGCCTTCTGCCGTCGACCACCACCGACCACCCCCATGATGAGGCGACTCGTCACAGAGGGGGGTCCATGCCGGACCAGACCGTCACCAACCATTCACTGCACCACCCGGTCGTCATCGAGCACGCTGCTCACCGTGCCGCCGACGTCCAGCTGCGCATCGCGGACGTCATCACCGCGTTCGCCGGGTCGATGCGCTTCGTCTACCTGCACGCCGGGGTGTTCGCCCTTTGGATGATCTTCGCGGAGAAGAACCCGTGGCCGATGCTCACGCTGATCGTCTCCCTGGAGGCGATCTTCCTGTCGACCTTCGTCATGATCGGCCAGAACCGGCAGGCCGCCTTCGCCCAGGAGCGGGCCGACCACGACTTCGTCGAGCAGGAGCTCGAGCTCAAGCTCAACACGGAGGTCACCAAGGCCATCCACCAGCTGACCCAGCAGATCCACGCTGCGGTCGCCGCTGGCGCCTCCCCGGGCGAGCACCGCGCCGGTCAGCCCAACGCCAGCGGGTAGCCGGCCGCGCGCAGCCTTGCCATCACCTCGTCGCAGTGGGCCGGCCCGCGGGTCTCCAGCCGCAGGTCGACCTCCACCTCGTCCAGGTGCAGCTTCGCCGCGGTCCGCTGGTGCTCGACGTCGAGCACGTTGGCCCCCGACTCGGCGAGCACGGCGAGCAGCCGGGCCAGCTCACCCGGCCGGTCCGGTATCCGCACCCGCAGCGACAGGTAGCGGCCCGCACTGATCAACCCGTGCCGGATCAGCCGGAGCATCAGCACCGGGTCGATGTTGCCGCCCGACAGGACGACCACGACCGGCGGCTCGAAGGAGCGCGGAGCCTCGAGGACCGCAGCGACACCCGCGGCGCCCGCAGGCTCGACCACCATCTTCGCCCGCTCGAGACAGAGCAGCAGCGCGCGGGAGAGCGCCTCCTCCGACACGGTCACGATGTCGTCCACCAGCGCAGCCACGTGCCGGAACGTCACCGGCCCCGGACAGCCGACCGCGATCCCGTCCGCGATCGTCGCCATCGTCTCCAGTGGCACCGGGTGGCCGGCGTCGAGCGAGGCCGGGAACGCCGCGGCTCCGGCCGCCTGGGCGCCGACGACCCGGACGTCCGGGCGCAGACCCTTGACGGCCGCGGCCACCCCGGCGAGCAGTCCGCCGCCGCCGGTGCACACCACGACGGTGCGTACGTCGGGACACTGCTCGACCACCTCGAGTCCGGCGGTGCCCTGCCCGGCGATGATGTCCGGGTGGTCGAACGGATGGATCACCACCTGGCCCCGTTCTGCGGCGTACGCCGAGGCCGCCCCGAGAGCCTCGTCGACGGTGGCGCCCGCAATGCGCACCGAAGCGCCGTATGCCTCGGTGGCCGCGACCTTGGGTAGCGCGGCGCCCTCCGGCATGAACACGGTCGCCTGCGTGTGCAGCAGGCGGGCCGCCAGCGCCACTCCCTGCGCATGGTTGCCGGCACTGGCCGCCACCACCCCGGCCGCCCGTTGCTCGTCACTGAGCCGGGCGATGCGCACGTAGGCCCCGCGGATCTTGAACGAGCCGGTGCGTTGCAGGTTCTCGCACTTGAGCCAGACCGGGCCGCCGACCGCGTCGGTCAGCGGGCGCGACCCCTCCAGCGGGGTCACCCGGGCCACGCCGGCGAGCAGCTCCCTGGCCGCCCGGACCTGTGCAAGGCCGACCAGACCAGGAGCGGTCCCCGCCGGGGAGGTCATGGCCGGAGTGTGGCACCGCCGGCCGGCTCGCGGGTGGACCCCTACCGGTAGCGTCGCGTGCCAACGACCGTCAGGAGGAGCCGCATGCGCGACCCGCACCCGCTGCCCGGCGCCGACGTCGTCGTCGAGGGCACCCGGCTGCACGTGGTCGGTCACGGCCGGCAGCAGGGCCCGCCCGTCCTGCTGCTGCACGGCCTCCCGACCTCGTCCTACCTCTGGCGAGACGTGATGCGGGACCTCGAGCACGACCACCGCACGGTCGCGCCGGACCTGGTGGGGCTCGGAGCCTCCGAGCGGCCGGCCCACCGGCGATACGACCTGAGCAGCCAGGCACTGCTGCTTCTCGCCTTGCTCGACGAGCTGCGGCTGCCGAGGGTCGCCGTGGTCGGCCACGACCTGGGCGGCAGCATCGCCGTACACATGGCGGCGCTGGCGCCCGACCGGGTGGCCGCGCTGGTGCTGGTCGACGCGCCCGTGCATGCCGACGTCTGGCCGGTCCCGCCCGTGCTGCCCCTGCTCGCGCCCGGGCTCGGTGAGGCGTACGCCGCGGGACTGCGGCTCGCGCCGGCACTGGCCCGAGCGGTGCTGGCTCGTGGGCTGGGTGCGGGCGGCACCGGGGCCGGCGCCCTGGAGCCGCGCGAGCTCGACCACTACCTCTCGCCGCTGCTCACACCGGCCGGCAGCCGCGGACTGCTGCGACTGGCCCGAGCCGTGGACCTGGTCTCGGTCGAGGCAGCCTGGCAGCTGGTCCGGCAGGCGCCGCCGCCCGCCCTGGTGCTGTGGGGCGAGGGCGACCGGCTGCACTCCACGGCGTACGGACGGCGGGTGGCCGGGGAGCTGCCCGGCGCGTCCTGGGTGCCGGTCGCCGACGCCGGGCACCTGCTGCCGCAGCAGCGGCCGGAGCGGGTGGCTGAGGAGCTGGCCGCGTTCCTGGCCGACGCCGGGACGGGCATGCCGACGCCGGTCGGCTGAGCCCCGGGCGCACGAGCCCATCTGCGGCGGAAACAAAGTTGCGTGTCCCGGTCGTTGGCATGATAGTTGCTTGCTACAAGCATTGATGCACCTCGGGCTGAGCGCTGACCAGCCTGACCAGACGCGAGGAGGCCAGATGAGCGAGGCCCCGCAGTTCGCCGACCTCGAGCGGGCGCTGACCCAGGTCGTGCGCCGGCTGAGCCTGCTGCGTCCGGACTTCCCGCCCGGCCTGCTGCCGGCAGGGATGGACAAGGCCGGCTACATCGCACTGGCCAGGCTGGTCGAGACCGGCTCGGTCCGCCTCTCCGACCTGGCGGCCGCCCTGCTGCTCGACGTCTCCACGGTGAGCCGGCAGGTCCGGGCGCTCGAGGATGGCGGCCTGATCGAGCGCACGGCCGACCCCGATGACCGGCGGGCCTCCCGGCTGGCCGCCACCGACCGCGGCCGGCAGGTGGTCTCGATCGTGCGCGCCGCCCGCCACGAACTGCTGGCCGATGTCCTGGCCGACTGGCCGGCCGGTGACGTCGAGGCCTTCGCCGGCCTGCTGGGCCGGTTCGGTGCGAGCCTGCCCGGCCTCGAGGCGGCGGCCTCCCCCACTGCTTCACCCACGCCGGGCGGGCCCGCCGCCCCGGCTTCCAGCCCTCGTGCAGGGCAGTTCAAGGAGATGGCTTCGCGATGAGCTCCACCCTGACCCCGTCGCCCGCGCCGGCCTCGGAACTGACCCACAAGCAGATCCTCGTGGTCTTCAGCGGCCTGATGCTCGGCATGTTCCTCGCCGCTCTCGACCAGACCATCGTGGCGACCGCGCTGCCGACGATCGTCGGCGAGCTGCACGGCCTCAACCACCTGTCCTGGGTGGTGACCGCCTACCTGCTGACCTCCACGGCCTCGACCCCGCTCTACGGCAAGATCTCCGACATCTACGGTCGCAAGATCGTCTTCCAGTTCGCGATCGTGCTGTTCATCGTCGGGTCGGTCCTGGCCGGGTTCAGCCACAGCATGAACGAGCTGATCGCATTCCGGGCGGTGCAGGGCCTCGGTGGCGGTGGCCTGCTCACCCTGGCGCTGGCCATCGTGGGCGACGTGGTCTCACCTCGTGAGCGAGGTCGCTACCAGGGCTACTTCGGCGCCGTCTTCGGTGTCTCCAGCGTGGCCGGGCCGCTTCTCGGCGGCTTCTTCACCGAGGGTCCGGGCTGGCCGTGGATCTTCTTCATCAACGTGCCTCTCGGGCTGGTCGCGCTGGCCGTGACCAGCACCGTGCTCAAGCTGCCCGTGCACCGCACCGAGCACAAGATCGACTACGTCGGGGCGGCGCTGCTGGTCGCGGGCGTCTCCGCGCTGCTGCTGGTCACCGTCTGGGGCGGCACGCAGTACGCCTGGGGATCCGGCACGATCCTGGGACTCGCGGTCGCCGGCCTCGTCCTGATCGGCGTGTTCCTGTTCTGGGAGAGCCGGGTCCCGGAGCCGATCCTGCCGCTGCGCCTGTTCCGCATCAGGACCTTCTCGGTCGGTGTCGCAGTCAGTGCCATCGTCGGCTTCGGGATGTTCGGCGCGATCATCTTCCTGCCGCTCTACATGCAGGTGGTCAAGGGCGCGACCCCCACGGCGTCGGGCCTGTACCTGCTGCCGCTCATGGTCGGCGTGCTGGGCACATCGATCACCAGCGGTCGCATCATCTCCAAGATCGGCCGCTACCGTCCGTTCCCGATCGCCGGTACGGCGGTGATGGCGCTCGGCTTCTACCTGCTGACCCATCTCGGCCTGCACACCAGCCAGTGGGTGATCTCGGCGTACATCTTCGTGATCGGGGTCGGGCTCGGCGGGGTCATGCAGGTGCTCGTGCTCGCCCTGCAGAACTCCGTCGGCTACCGCGACCTCGGCGTAGCGACCTCCTCGGCGTCGTTCTTCCGCTCCCTCGGCGGCGCGTTCGGTACGTCGGTGTTCGGCGCCGTCCTGTCGAGCCGGCTGGCCCACTACCTGCCGGCCGGGCAGGCGCGCGGTGCGACCAGCGTCAGTCCGCGGGCGATCCACCTGCTCCCGCCGCAGGTGCAGGGCGTCGTCCTCGACGGGTTCGTCAAGGCGCTGCACAGCGTGTTCTGGGTCGCCGTGCCCGTCGCCGCGGTGGCGTTCCTTCTCACCCTGCTGCTCGAGGACGTGAAGCTGCGCGAGACGTCCGGGCTGGCCGGCCAGGAAGCAGCTGCCGGCGTCCCGGCCGGCGGCGTGGCCGTGCAGGCCCTGGGCGCCGAGCGCGAGCGCCAGCCGGCCGGATAGCGTGGAGTGGATCAGTCGAGCAGCCGTCGCTGGCGGCCAGCTGGCTGACCACGGCCGAGTGGCACCAGCTGGGCGAGGAGGCCGCCGCCGCTGCCATCCCGAAACCCAAGCTCCCGCCGGTCTTCGGGATGTTCATGTCCGAAGGCGACCCGCAGGTGCTGACCTCGATGCTCGCAACCGCGCCCCCGCTCCCGCGGAAGGTCATGCCCTTCCTCGCCCCTCGGGTCTACCGTCGCTACGCGCACACGGTGCACGGCGCGCCGACGCCCTGACGGCCCTCAGCCGGCGCGCGGTGCGGGCGGCCGGACCTCTCCGCCCGGACCGAAGGCGAGGATCGAGGCGGTGAAGCCGTGCAGGTGGTTGCGGCCACCGACCGGTCCGATCTCACCGGCCGCGAAGAAGCCGCCTACGCCGTCGATGCCCAGCTCCCGGCGTACGGCGAGGACGTCGTGGTCGGCCGAGGCGAACAGGCCGGCGCCCCGCCCGTTGCACGAGAACAGCAGCGCGCCCTCGAAGGGACCGGGCAGACCACCCGCGGCGGCGGTGCGGCACGCGGCGAGCAGCTCGGTCAGGTCCTCGTCGGCCGTGTCGGCGTCGCGGAGCTGGAAGCGCACGGTCTGCCCGACCGTGAGCAGGTCGCCGACGACCAGCGCGCCCCGGTCGCGGTCGGCCCCGACCAGTCCGCGGATGAGGAAGTCGCCGCGGTCGTGCTCCTCGGCGTACTCGTCCATCGCGACACCGAGCTGCAGCCCGGTGGTGGCCAGCGCCTGGTCGCCCGGCGGAAGCTCGGCCACGACCTGCTGCAGCTTGGTCAGCGCCGCGACGCCGGCGAGCTCGAGCAGCACGTTGCCCTCGGCGGCGGTCACCACCATGGTCGGGCCGATCGGTCGACAACCCTGGCTGACCAGCGGGACCGCGCCCACCGGGCCACCGAGCACCACACCGACCGCACCACGCTCGACGGCCCGCCCGTCCAGGAAGAGCCGGGTCGACCCGGCGCCGCGGGGCCCGGCAGCGAGACCGCCCACCAGCGGCAGCCCGGCCAGCGAGTCGTTCGCCCGCTCGACGAAGCTGTCGGCCGGGAACGAGTAGGGGTCGGCGAGCAGCAGCACCACCTGGTCCTGCCCGGTCCGCTCGGGCAGCCCGACCACGGCCAGTCCGTCGCCGGTGCGCAGCACCTCCAGGTGGAACGAGCGCAGCGTCACACCCGGCAGGACCGCCGCCCAGACGCTGACCGCACTGACCGCCTCGACCCCGCGACCGGCTCCGATGACCCCGCCGGCACTGCACCCGAGCAGGGTCCGCGCGCCCGACAGCTCGGCGACGTGCCGTCCGACGTAGCCGACCTCATCCGGGTCGAGGCCGCAGGCAAAGGCGCAGACCAGGTCGGGGCGCTGACCGGCGAGCGGCTGGAGAGCCTGGCGGGTGGCCAGCTCGGCAGCATGGCGGAGGTCGGCATCGGTCGCGAGCCCCGCTCCGAACCTGGCCACCGTCGCCTCCTTCCGGCCGCTGTCGAACCCAGTGTCCCTCACCGGGCGCGGCCGACCCGCTGCACGGACCGCCGCCGCCAGGGGCGCCGCCCGCTGCGGCAGACCCGGCCCGGACGTAGCCTTGTTCGGTGACCATCTCTTCCGTTGCCACCCCTGCCCCTGCCGTTGCCACTCTCGGCGAGCTGACCGCATCCGGCCACGAGTACAAGACCGTGAAAGCCGAGATCCGCGACAACCTGCTGGAGCGGCTGGCCGGCGGCAGCGAGCGGTTTCCCGGCATCGTCGGCTTCGAGGACACGGTGCTGCCGGAGCTCGAGCGCGCGCTGCTGGCCGGTCACGACGTCGTCCTGCTGGGTGAGCGCGGCCAGGGCAAGACACGCCTCATCCGCACCATGCTCGGGCTGCTCGACGAGTGGAGCGCGGTCGTCGCCGGCTGCGAGATCAACGACCATCCCTACGCGCCGTCCTGCGTGCGCTGCCGGCTCCTGCTCGCCGACCGCGGGCAGGACCTGCCCGTCGCCTGGCGACACCGCTCCGAGCGGTACGGCGAGAAGCTGGCCACTCCCGACACGAGCGTTGGCGACCTGATCGGCGACGTCGACCCGATCAAGGTCGCCGAGGGCCGCACGCTGGGCGACCCGGAGACCGTGCACTACGGCCTGGTGCCACGGACCAACCGCGGCATCTTCAGCGTCAACGAGCTGCCCGACCTGGCCGAGCGCATCCAGGTCGCGCTGCTCAACGTGCTGGAGGAGCGCGACATCCAGGTGCGGGGCTACTCGCTGCGACTGCCCCTTGACCTGCTGCTCGTCGCCTCGGCCAACCCGGAGGACTACACCAACCGCGGCCGGATCATCACCCCGCTCAAGGACCGGTTCGGCGCCGAGGTGCGCACCCACTACCCGCTGCGCCTCGACGACGAGCTGGCCCTGATCCGGCAGGAGGCGCTGCTGTCGTGGGCCCGCATGGACGGGCTCGACACGCCGGCGGGCCGGTTCGCCGCCCCCGTGCTGCCCGACCACCTGGTCGAGGTGGTGGCCCGTTTCACCCGGCTGGTCCGGGAGTCGCCGGCCGTCGACACGCGCAGCGGGGTATCGGCCCGGTTCGCGATCGCGGCTGCGGAGACGGTGGCCGCATCCGCCGTACGCCGGGCTGCCCTGTCGGGTGAGGACGTCGCCGTCGCGCGCGTTGTCGACCTGCCGTCGGTCGTTCCGACGATCCGCGGCAAGGTGGAGTTCGAGCAGGCCGAAGAGGGCCGCGAGCTGGAGATCCTCGGGCACCTGCTCCGCCGGGCCACCGCCGACACGTTCCGGTCCCGGCTGGCCGGCACCGACCTGTCCGGGCTGCAGGCCCGCTTCGACGAGGGCGAGTCGGTCGAGACCGGTGACCTGGTGCCCGCGGCTGAGCTGCTGCGGCGGATCGGCCCGGTGCCTGGGCTGGCGAAGGTGCTGGAACGGCTCGGCATCGACGAGGGAGCCGAGACGCCCGGGCTGGCAGCGGCGGCGCTGGAGTTCGCCATGGAGGGGCTGCACCTCAACCGGCGGCTGGCCAAGGACGAGCTGCCCGGACGGACCGTCTATGGCGGGTGACCCGTCGCGCCCTGCCGGTGATCCAGGCCTGATCACGGCGGCCCTGGCCGTGGCTGCCCGGCCTGGATCACCGGGCGGCGGGCGCTCATGAGCGCCCGGCCGGATCGCTACCGGTTCGGCGCCTGGCACGGCGGCCCGGACCCGCTGGCGGCGCCGTACGACATCGCGCACGCGCTCGACGAGATCGGCGACTCCGTGCTCGAGGGCAACAGCCCGCGCGAGGCGCTGCGCAACCTGCTCCGGCGAGGCGCGGAGGGCCGGCGCGGGCTCGACGACCTGATGCGCCAGGTCCGCAAGCGCCAGCGCGAAGCCCGCCAGCGCGGCCAGCTCGACGGCACGCTGCAGGAGGTCCGTGAGCTGCTGGAGCAGGCCAAGACGCAGGAACGCAGCGCGCTGTTCCCCGACCCGGACGACGCGGCCCGCCTCGCCGAGGCCGAGCTGGACGCGCTCCCCAACGACACAGCCCGGGCGGTTCGCCAGCTCACCGACTACCAGTGGCGCTCGCCGGAGGCCGCCGCGACCTACGCCGAGATCCAGGACCTCCTGCGGCGCGAGGTGCTCGACAGCCAGTTCCGTGGCATGAAGGACGCGCTCAGCAACGCCGACCCGGCCGCGATGGCCAGGGTCAAGGACATGCTCGCCGACCTCAACGCCATGCTCGACGCCGACTCCCGGGGCGAGCACACGCAGGACCAGTTCGACGCCTTCATGGCCAAGCACGGGGTGTTCTTCCCGGACAACCCTGCCGACCTCGACGAGCTGGTCGACTCGCTCGCCCGGCGGGCCGCCGCGGCCGAGCGGCTGATGCAGTCGCTCTCGGCGGAGCAGCGTCAGGAGCTGGCCGACCTGATGGCCACGGCGATGCAGGACATGGGGCTGGCCAGTGAGATGGACCAGCTCGGCCGGGCGCTGCGGGCCAAGCGCCCGGACCTGCAGTGGGGCGGCCGGGAGCGGATGTCGGGCGAGCAGCCCCTCGGCCTCGGCGATGCGACCACCGCGCTGGAGGAGCTCGCCGACCTGGAGGACCTCGAGTCGACCCTCGGCCAGGACTACCCCGGCGCGTCGCTCGAGGACATCGACCCGGAGGCGGTCGAGCGGGCCCTCGGGCGGCAGGCCGTCGACGACCTCGAGGCGCTGCGCCGCCTCGAGCGCGAGCTGGAGCGGCAGGGCTACGTCACCCGTGAGGGCGGCAAGCTCGAACTGACCCCCCGCGCCGTACGCCGGATCGGCGCGACGGCGCTGCGCCGCATCTTCGCCCAGCTCGATGCCCGCGGCCGGGGCGGCCACGACGTCCAGGACGCGGGAGCCGCCGGTGAGCTCACCGGAAGCTCCCGGGAGTGGCGCTACGGCGACGAGCAGCCGCTCGACGTCGTCCGCACGGTCCGCAACGCGGTCCTGCGCCAGGGGCCGCTGCCCGGGGGTGGGCGCGGCGCCGTGCGCCTGTCGGTGGACGACTTCGAGGTGGTCGAGACGGAGCGGCGGACGACCGCCGCGGTCTGCCTGCTGGTCGACCTGTCCTACTCGATGGCGCTGCGAGGCGCCTGGGGGATCGCGAAGTCGACCGCGCTCGCCCTGCACTCACTGGTCACCACCCGTTACCCGCAGGACGCGATCCAGGTGATCGGGTTCAGCGACTACGCACGGGTGCTGCAGCCCACGGAGCTGGCCGGACTGTCCTGGGACATGGTGCAGGGCACCAACCTCCAGCACGCCCTGATGATCGCGGGCCGGCACCTCGCCAAGCACCCCAACGCCGAGCCCGTCGTGCTGGTCGTCACCGACGGCGAGCCGACGGCCCACCTGCTGCGCAACGGCCGGGCCGAGTTCAACTGGCCGCCGGTGCCCGAGACACTCGAGGCCACCATGGTCGAGGTCGAGAAGCTGACCCGGCGCGGTGCGACGATCAACGTGTTCATGCTCGACGACGAGCCCCGCCTGGTGCGCTTCGTGGAGGGGCTGGCCGCGCGCAACGGGGGCCGGGTCTTCTCCCCCGACCCCACGAGCCTCGGGGACTACGTCGTCAGCGACTACATGCGAGCCCGCCGCGGCCGCCGCGCCGGCTGAGTCTTGGCGTCCTCTCCCCTGCGCGGGCTGCCCCGCGAGGTCGGCGTCCTGGTTGCCGTCGCCTTCGCGGTCGCCGTCGGCTTCGGCATCGTGGCGCCGGCCATCCCGCTGTTCGCGCGGCACTTCGGCGTGGGGCGGACGGCGGCGGGGGCGGTCATCTCGATCTTCGCTGCGATGCGGCTCGTGTCGGCGCTGGGAGCGGGAAGGCTGGTCGACCGGCTGGGCGAGCGGCGGGTGCTGGCCGTGGGGATCGGCCTGGTCGCCGTGTCCAGTGCCCTTGCCGGTCTGGCCAACTCCTACGTCGCCCTGCTCCTCCTGCGCGGGGTCGGCGGGCTGGGGTCGGCGCTGTTCTCGATCAGCGCGACCAGCCTGCTGCTGCGGTCGGTGCCCGGGGACAAGCGGGCCCGCGCGGCCGGGCTGTTCCAGGGTGGCTTCCTGCTCGGTGGCATCACCGGGCCCGCCTTCGGCGGCTTGATCACGGGGGTGTCGATCCGGGCACCGTTCTTCTTCTACGCGGCGACCCTGGCCGTGGCCGGCAGCATCGGCCTGGCCGCACTTCCCCGCACCGCCGTCGGGGCCCGGCCCTCCCGCGCTGCCGGCGCAGCGCCGGAGGAGCGGACCACGGTCGGGCAGGCGCTGCGGCTGCCGGCGTACCGGGCGGCGCTGGTGGCCAACCTGGCCGACTCGTGGGCGGCTCTCGGCGTACGCAGCTCGCTGGTTCCGCTGTTCGTCGGAGAGGTGCTGGGCCGCTCCCCGCTGGTCATCGGACTCGGCTTCGTGGTGGTCGCGGCCGTCAACGGGGCGGTGCTCCTCCCGGCCGGGCACTACGCCGACCGGCGCGGGCGCAAGCCGGTGCTCGTGACCGGCTGTGCACTCAGCGCCCTGGGCATGGCACTGCTCGCTGTGCTCCCCAACCTCGGCGGGTACTTCGTCGCGCTGGCCGTCTTCGGCCTCGGCTCCGGTCTGCTGGACGTCGCACCGGCGGCGGTCGTCGGCGATGTGGTGTCCGGTCGCGGCGGCACCGTCGTCGCCGGGTTCTCGATGGCCGGCGACACCGGCTCGGTGCTCGGCCCGCTGGTCGCCGGGCGGCTGGCCGACTCGCTGTCCTACGGCGCCGCCTTCGGCGTGACATCGGGGGTGCTGGGACTCGCCGCGTTGCTCGCCGCGCGCGCGCCGGAGACGCGGCGGGTGCCCTCGACGGCTGACGGGTCGGCCGCGGCCGAGGTGGTCGCGGCGGAGGCGGCCGGACCGCCGACCGCTGGCTAGAGTCGGGTCATGACCTTCGTCCTGTTCCTGCACATCGTGGCCGCGATCTTCATCATCGGGCCGCTCACGGTGGCTGCCGCCGCCTCGCCGCGTGCGATCGAGGCGGGTGCCGAGGGGCTGTCGCTGCTGCGCTGGCTCAACCGGACGACCCGCTTCTACGGCTTCGCCTCCGTGCTGGTCTTCCTGCTCGGGCTCGCACTCGTGCGGGGTGACTACTCGTTCAAGGAGACCTGGCTGACCATCTCCATGACGCTGTTCGTCGTGGCGCTGGCCCTGCTGTTCCTGCTCGTCGAGCGCGACCAGCGCCGAGCCATCACCCGCCTCGAGGAGGACAAGCTGGCCACCATCAAGGCCGGCCGCATCCTCGGGGTTACTGCCTTCATCGGCGGGATCTGGATCGTCATCCTCCTGCTCATGGTCTTCCAGCCCGGCCACCACGACCGCAACGAGAAGACCTCCTCCTCCGCGCCGGCCGTGACGGCGCCGCGCTGAGCGGTGTGACCCTGCGGGTCGAGCAGGTCCTGGCCGGGGTCACCCTGCCGCTGCGCCAGCAGGTGCTGCGACCGCACCAGCGGGTGGTCGAGCTGATGGACCCGAGCGACGACCACCCGGAATCCGGCCACTTCGCGGCGTACGACGGGTCGGGTGCTGTTGTCGGAACAGCCTCGGTACGGCGGGCACCGCCGCCCTGGGAGCCGGCCGACACCTCGGCCTGGCAGCTGCGCGGGATGGCGACGGCGGACGGGCTGCGCGGACAGGGCGTCGGGGCCGCCGTCCTGGAGCGGGCGGTGGCGCACGTCGCCTCGCTGGGCGGCGGTGTGCTCTGGTGCAACGCCCGGCTCGCGGCGTTGAGCTTCTACGAGCGGGCCGGCTTCGTGCGGCGGGGCGAGGAGTGGGTGGACCCGCAGATCGGTCCGCACGTCGTCATGTGGCGAACGGTCTAGCGCTCAAGCGCCTGAGCCAGGTCGGCTACCAGGTCGTCGGCGGACTCGATGCCGACCGACAGCCGGACCAGGGAGGCGTCCACCTCGAGCTGCGAGCCGGCCACCGACGCGTGCGTCATCCGGTGCGGGTGCTCGATCAGCGACTCCACGCCCCCGAGCGACTCGCCGAGGACGAAGACCCGGGTCCGCCGGCAGACCTCGAGCGCCGCCTGCTCGCCGCCGGCCACCGTGAACGACACCATCCCGCCGAAGTCCCGCATCTGCTTGGCCGCGACCTCGTGGCCCGGGTGCTCCGGCAGTCCCGGGTAGAGCACCCGGTCGACCGCGGCCGAGCGGCTGAGCAGCTCGACGACGCGGCGCGCGTTGTCGCAGTGCCGGTCCATCCGCACCGCCAGTGTCTTGGCGCCGCGCAGCACCAGCCAGGAGTCGAACGGCCCGGGTACGCCGCCCATCGCGTTCTGGTGGTAGGCGATCTCCTCGCCGAGGGAGCCGTCGCGCACCACCAGCGCGCCGCCCACGACATCGGAGTGCCCGCCCAGGTACTTCGTCGTCGAGTGCACGACCACGTCCGCCCCGAGCGCCAGCGGCTGCTGGAGGTACGGCGAGGCGAAGGTGTTATCCACCACGAGCCGAGCACCGGCCTCGGCGGCGAGCCCGGCCAGCCCGGCGATGTCGGCGATCCCGAGCAGCGGGTTGGTCGGCGTCTCCGCCCAGATCACCCTTGTCCGCGGCGTCACCGCGGCCCGCACGGCGTCCAGGTCGTGCAGCGGCGCCGGCGTGAAGTCCAGGCCCCACTTCGCCAGCACCCGGGCGAACAGGCGGTAGGTCCCGCCGTACGCGTCGTCGGGGATGACCACGTGGTCACCGGGGGCGCAGACGCTGTGCAGCAGCGCGTCCTCGGCTGCCAGCCCGGAGGCGAACGCCAGCCCGGCGGCACCACCCTCGAGCGCGGCGAGGCAGGTCTCCAGTGCGGTGCGGGTGGGGTTGCCCGAGCGGGAGTACTCGTAGCCCAGGTGCTCGCCGACGCCGCTCTGGGCGTAGGTCGAGGTCTGGTAGATCGGCGTCACGACGGCCCCGGTGGCCGGGTCCGGGTCCTGGCCGGCGTGGATGGCGAGGGTTTCGAAGCCGTACCGGTCGGGGGTCCAGCCGGCTGGGTCGTGCGGCCCGGTGACCGGCGACCCGTCCTCCCGGCTCACCGCGCCGCCAGGAAGCCGAGCAGGTCCGACCTGGTCAGGATCCCGGTCGGCTTCCCGTCGTCGAGCACCAGCGCGGCGGTTGCGGTTTCCAGGACGGCCATGGCCGCCGTCACCGGCGTCCCGGCGCCGACCGTCGGCAGCGGCGGCGACATGTGCGCGGACAGCGGCCCGTCGAGGGTGGTCCGGTCCGCGAACACGGCAGCCAGCAGCTCGCGCTCGCTCACCGACCCGACCACCTCGGCCGCCATCACGGGCGGCTCCTCCTTGACGACCGGCATCTGCGAGACGCCGTACTCCCGCAGGATCGCGATGGCGGCTCCCACTGTCTCCTCGGGATGGACGTGCACCAGGTCGGGCAGGACGTCGCCCTTGCGCCCGAGTACGTCGGACACGTGCGGCTCGGCGCTGTCGGCGGCGAGGAACCCGTAGTCGGCCATCCATTCGTCGCTGTAGATCTTCGACAGGTAGCCGCGGCCGGAGTCGGGGAGCAGCACCACCATGAGCGCGTCGGCATCGAGCTCGACCGCCACGGACAGCGCGCCGGCAACGGCCATCCCGCAGGAACCGCCGGTCAGCAGGCCTTCCTCCCGGGCCAGCCGTCGCGTCATCAGGAACGAGTCCCGGTCGCTCACGGCGACCACCCGGTCGGGCACCGACTTGTCGTAGGTCTCCGGCCAGAAGTCCTCGCCGACGCCTTCGACGAGGTAGGGCCGGCCGGACCCACCCGAGTAGACCGACCCCTCCGGGTCCACGCCGATCACCTGGATGGAGGGGTTCTGCTCCTTGAGGTAGCGGCCGGTCCCGCTGATCGTGCCGCCGGTGCCGATGCCCGCCGCAAAATGGGTGATGCGGCCGTCGGTCTGCCGCCAGATCTCCGGACCGGTGAACCGGTAGTGCGACTCGGGGTTGTGCATGTTCGCGTACTGGTTGGGACTCCAGCCGCCCGGGATCTCATCGGCCAGCCGCTTGGCCACCGAGTAGTAGGAGTCCGGGCTGTCGGGGGCGACGGCAGTCGGGCAGACGACGACCTCGGCGCCGTACGCCCGGAGCACGGCGATCTTCTCCGCGCTCATCTTGTCGGGCATCACGAACACGCACGAGTAGCCCTTGCCGGCCGCCACGATCGCCAGCCCGACACCGGTGTTGCCCGACGTCGGCTCCACGATCGTGCCGCCCGGACGCAGCTCGCCGGCGGCCTCGGCGGCCTCGACCATGGCCAGCGCGATCCGGTCCTTGACCGACCCACCGGGGTTGAAGTACTCGACCTTGGCCAGCACGGTGGCCCGTACGCCGCGGGAGACTGCGCCCAAACGGACCAACGGCGTGTTGCCGACGAGATCGATAAGCGAGTCGTAGACCTCCACCCGGCCAGCGTACGGCGGCCCGAACCCCACCGTGGGCTGGAGCGCCATGGCGGCGGCCTCCGGACGACCCGTCGATCTTCAGCGGAAGAACGGCGCATTGGCTACCGTGCGAGCTACTGACCAGTAGCCGGGCGGGAGGTGGAAGCGATGTCTGTTCCGATCCGCTGGTTCGCGCGTGGCGCAGCCTACGGCGGCGGCGGCGCCGGCCTGCTCGGTGCCGTCGGCGCGGGCCTGCTGTGGTCAGAGGCGAAGCTGGCCCGGCACACTGTCCGGCCGCCCGAGACCGGCGCTCCGCTGCCCGCGGCGGAGTACGGCCTTCCCGGCGCCAAGCCGGGCCCCCCGCTACGGGTCGCCGTCCTGGGCGACTCGAGCGCGGCCGGCATGGGCTGCGCCTTTCCCGACGAGACACCCGGCGCGCTGCTGGCCACCTCCCTGGCCGAGTCCGGCCGGCTGGTCGAGCTCGACGTGCTGGCCGTCGTCGGCTCTCGCTCGGCCGACCTCGAGCCACAGGTCGCCCGGGCGCTGCTCAACCCGCCGCACGTGGCAGTGATCTCCATCGGTGCCAACGACGTCACCCACCTCGTCCCGAGCCGGCAGGCGGTCGCCGAGCTCTCGTCGGCGGTTGCCCGGCTGCGCACGGCGGGCGTCGGCGTGGTCGTCGGTACCTGTCCGGACCTCAGCACGGTCCGGCCGCTGGCCCAGCCGCTGCGCTGGCTGGCCGGCCGGCGCTCGAAGGAGATGGCGGCCGCGCAGACCGTCGCCGTCGTGGCGGCCGGTGGCGTGCCGGTCGCTCTGGCCGAGCTGCTCGGCCCGCGCTTCCGAGCCGAGCCGGCGCTGTTCTGCAGTGACCGCTTCCACCCGAGCCCGGCCGGCTACCGGCTGCTCGCCGACGCCCTGCTGCCCGCCGTCGCCGCAGCCGCCGGCCTCGACGCCCGGCTACCGGGTCTGGACAGCAGCGACGCCCACACCGGCTGACTCGATTCTCGAGTGATCCAGGGCTGATTGCACTGCCCCGGACCGTTGCTCCAGGCCTGCAGCACGCCGAGACCGAAGCCCTGACCGCCGTGCGCTAGCGTTGACACAACTGCTGCCCTGCCGGGGCCGCGCCAGTTGGAGGAACCATGCCCGAGGCCGTCATCGTCGCCACTGCCCGCTCGCCGATCGGACGCGCGTTCAAGGGCTCGCTCACCGAGTTCCGGCCCGACGACCTCACTGCGACGATCATCCGGACCGCGCTCGACAAGGTCCCCGGCCTAGACCCGCACGACATCGGCGACCTGATCCTCGGCTGTGGCCTGCCGGGTGGGGAGCAGGGCCACAACATGGCCCGCGTCGTCGCCGTCCAGCTCGGCTACGACTTCCTCCCCGGTACGACGGTGACCCGCTACTGCTCGTCGTCACTGCAGACCACCCGGATGGCGATGCACGCGATCCGGGCCGGCGAGGGCGACGTGTTCATCAGCGCCGGCGTCGAGATGGTCAGCCGGTTCGTCAAGGGCAACAGCGACTCCCTGCCCGACACGATGAACCCGCTGTTCGCCGAGCAGGCCGCGAAGACCGCCAAGCTGGCCGAGGGCGGCGCTCCCGCCTGGTCGGACCCCCGCGAGCGCGGTGAGGTGCCCGACGCCTACATGGCGATGGGCCAGACCGCGGAGAACGTCGCCTCCCTCAAGGGGATCACCCGGGAGGAGCAGGACGAGTTCGCGGCTCGCAGCCAGAACAACGCCGAGAAGGCGATCGCCAACGGCTTCTGGGAGCGGGAGATCACCCCGGTCACCACGCCCGGCGGTACGACGGTGAGCGCGGATGACGGCCCGCGCCCCGGTGTCACGGTCGAGGGCATGGCCGGGCTCAAGCCGGTGTTCCGCCCCGACGGCACGATCACCGCGGGCAACGCCTGCGCGCTGAACGACGGCGCCGCGGCCGTCATCATCATGAGCGACACCAAGGCCCAGGAGCTCGGCCTCACCCCGCTGGCCCGGATCGTCTCGACCGGCGTGACCGGCCTGAGCCCGGAGATCATGGGGCTTGGCCCGATCGAGGCCAGCAAGCAGGCGCTGTCCCGCGCCCGCATGAGCATCGGCGACATCGACCTGGTCGAGATCAACGAGGCGTTCGCCGCGCAGGTCATCCCCTCCTACCGGGAGCTCGGGATCGACATCGAGCGGCTCAACGTCAACGGCGGTGCGATCGCTGTCGGTCACCCGTTCGGGATGACGGGCGCGCGGATCACCGGCACGCTCATCAACAGCCTGCAGACCCACGACAAGGCCTTCGGTCTGGAGACGATGTGCGTCGGCGGCGGCCAGGGCATGGCCATGATCCTGGAGCGCCTGAGCTAGTCCCGACCCGCCCGGGAGCACCGCTCGCGCGCCAACGCCAGGGCTTGCTCGACCGGCGACGCAGGCCCGGTCGACGCCGAAGTCCCCAGGACGAGCAGGGCCGCGTGAGGTGTGGGGACTGACCCGACCACGTCCCACCGGTGCAGGACGACCTCGGACAGCGCCGCGACCACCGCGGCACGGGCCTGCGGCGCGACCCCGTCGCCCAGCTCCCGGTCCAGGTCATCGGCCGTCACGGCGAGCTGGTCGAGCGCGACCCCCTCGGCCGGCCGCCAGGGCAACCTCGGCTGTGCCAAGCCCGGCGGCGGCGGCGACAGTCGCCACGCCAGGACGGCCAGCCGCTCGGCCAGATGGTGCACCGCCCGCTCCCGAGTCGCGAACGACCCCGCCGGCGCCGCCCACTGCTGCGCCGAGAACCTCTCAAGCCGGCCCCGTAGCGCCGCGATCTCCGTGCGCAGCAGGGCCGCCGCCTCCGCACCGGGACTCCCGTCGTACGCCGGGCGAGAGGGCATGGCAGCGACGCTATGCCGGCGTGGCCTCGACTGGGGCTTGCCCTGGGCCCGCTGGTCGGGCACGCTCCATCTCAGTCCAGCCTGGAGGCGCCAGATGTCCCACCGCTCCGAGGAAACGCATCAGAGCCTGCTGGCTCGGATCCCCGAAGTGACCGGACGACAGATGCCCTCCTGGTTCGAGTGCCTGGACAACGGCCCGGCGCTGCTGCGGGTCGAGGAACGGGTCAACTGGCTGCGCAGCGAGCACGACCTGTCCCACGGGTACGCGGCTGCGATCGTGCACGAGCACGAGCTGCGCCGCGCCGCCAGCCGCGGCTGAGGCTCCCTGCGGATGGAGCTCGACCAGGCCAGGGAGTTCCTGCGCGCGAACCATCGGGCCGTGCTGGCCACGCTCAAGCGCGACGGCTCGCCCCAGCTCTCACCGGTGACCGTCAGCGTCGACGCGGCAGGGTTCGCGACGATGAGCACGCGGGCGACGGCCTACAAGGTCAGGAACCTGGAGCGCGACCCGCGGGCCTGGCTCTGCCTGCTCAACGACGGGTTCTTCGGCGAGTGGGTGCAGCTCGAGGCCGAGGCGGAGATCGTCGGCCTCCCGGAGGCGATGGAGGGCCTGGTCGACTACTACCGCTCGGTCTCCGGCGAGCATCCCGACTGGGACGACTACCGGCAGGCCATGGAGCGCGACCAGCGGGTGCTGGTCCGCCTGCGCCTCACCCGGGCCGGCCCGGACCGGATGGGCTGAGGCCCGACCCGCCTGAACCGGCCCGCGCCCGCTCGCGAGGTCAGCGGCGCAGCTTGCCGAGCAGCCGCAGCAGCTCCAGGTAGACCCAGACGAACCCGATGAGCAGGCCGTAGGCGGCCCGCCAGGCCTCCCGTCGAGGTACGCCGGCCGCGATGGCCTGCTCGATGTAGTCGAAGTCCAGGATGAACTGCAGGGCCGCGACCACCAGGATCCCGACGCTGAGCAGGATGCCCAGCGGGCTGGCGTCGTTGAGGATCGGCAGGTGGCTGCCCGTTGACACCCGCAGCACCAGGTCGACCAGGCCGACCCCGACGATCCCGAGCAGGCTTCCGAAGACGATCTTGCGCATCCGCGGTGTCGCGCGGAGCCGGCCGCTGCGGTAGGCGACCAGCATGCCGACGAACACCGCCCCGGTGCCGATCAGCGCCTGCACCACGATGCCGGAGTAGAGGTTCTCGTAGATCCGCGAGATGGCGCCGACGAACAGCCCCTCGAGCACCGCGAAAGCCGTGATCAGAACGGGGTTGGTGGTCCTGGAGAAGGCGATGACAAGGGAGAGCGCGAGCGCGGCCAGGCCGGAGCCGAGTGCGACTCCCGGCCGGCCGGGGACCAGCACCCACCCGACAGCACCCGTGACGCCCAGGACCGACAGCAGGCCGATCGTGTGCAGGATGACGTCGTCGACGGTCATCCGGGCCGGCGTGTCGTACATCGACTGCAGGTCACCGGGGGACGGGACCCGCCCGGCAGTGCCGAACGCACGGTTGTTGGAGAAGACGGGGTTGCTGGACCGCAGGGTCGGCGGCATCGGCGGGTGTTCCCTTCCTACAGCGGGGGGCTGGTCGACCAGTACAACGCACATCGGACCGCTCGTGTGCCCGTTGTGCCCAGGTCGACCGGGCCGCCGGGCGCCCGGCGCGTCCCTGCTCCCAGCGGTGCCCCTGGAGGGACTCGAACCCTCACTGGAACCCTTTTAAGGGGCCGCTCTCTGCCGATTGGAGTACAGGGGCGCCCGTCATCGTCCTACATCACCGCAGATGTCGGGGCCGGGGCGGGCGGCGCGGCTGCCAGCTCGAACTCCCGCCGCGGGTTCTGGAACGACCCGAGGGAGACGACCTCGCGCCGGAAGAACAGCGCCAGTGTCCAGTCGGCGGCCACCCGCGCCTTGCGGTTGGTGGTCGGCACCCGGCTCAGGTGGTAGGTGCGGTGCATGACCCAGGCCGGGTAGCCGCGCAGCTTCACGCCGTAGACCTCGGCGACCCCCTTGTGCAGCCCGAGGCTGGCGACCGACCCGACGTAGGCGTGGCGGTAGGGGACGGGCGGCTTGCCGCGCAGGGCTGCGACGAGGTTGTCGCCCAGCCGCTTGGCCTGGCGGACGGCGTGCTGCGCGCTCGGCCCGCACAGCTCCCCCGGTCTGGTCAGATCCGGTACGGCGGCGCAGTCGCCGGCCGTCCAGGCGTCCTCGACACCCTCGACCCGCAGGTCGGCCCGGGCGCGGATGCGGCTCTTCTCGTCCAGCGGAAGGTCGCTGCTCGCCACCACCGGGTTGGGCCGGACGCCGGCCGTCCACACCACGGTCTCGGCCGGGAACGTCGAGCCGTCGTCGAGGGCGACCTGCCCGCCGGTCAGCGAGGTCACCCGCGTCTCGAGCCGGACCTCGATGCCCCGCTCGCGCAGGCGGTCCACCGTGTAGGACCCGAGGTCGCTGCCCACCTCGGGCAGGATGCGGCCGGTCGCCTCGACCAGCACCCAGCGCATGTCGGACGCGCGCACCTGCGGGTAGTAGCGCAGCGCCGACCGGGCCATGTCCTCGAGCTCGGCGAGTGCCTCGATCCCGGCGTACCCGCCGCCGATGAACACGAAGGTGAGGGCCCGCCGGCGCAGCTGGGGATCATCGGAGGACGCGGCAGCGTCGAGGCGGCTCAGCACGTGGTTGCGGAGCCAGATCGCCTCGGCGACGCTCTTGAACCCGATGCCGACCTCGGCCAGGCCGGGGATGGGCAGCGTGCGCGCCACCGAGCCTGGTGCGAGCACCAGCGTGTCGTAGCCGAGGTCGAAGGCCGGTCCCTCCGGCGGCTGCACCCGCACCCTACGGCGGGAGTGCGCGATGGAGGTCACCGTCCCGGTGAGCACCCGCACCCTCGACAGCACCCGCCGCAGGGGAACGACGACGTGCCGCGGCTCCAGGCTCCCGGCCGCCGCCTCCGGCAGGAACGGCTGGTAGGTCATGTAGGAGTTCGGGTCGACGACGGTCACACTCGCCTCACCCGGGCGCAGCCGGCGCTGCAGGCGCAGCGCGGTGTACATCCCGACGTAGCCGCCGCCCACCACGAGGATGTGCGGGCGGGCGGGGCTGGCCATGGCGGCAGGCTAGCGGGAGCCGGCGGCGTACGCCGTGGCGGTGGCGAAGACGTCGTCGAGCATCGCCTCGGTGAGCTTGCCGGTGAACGTGTTCTGCTGGCTGGGGTGGTAGCAGCCGATCACCAGGGGGCCGGCCGGGCCCAGCTCGGTCGTCACGCCGTGGCCGAACGCGGGCCGCGCCGCCGGCGGTGGGTAGCCCGCGCCGGCCAGGGCCGGCCAGACCGCCGTCCACGCGAACCCGCCGAGGACCACGACGG
>JALYXH010000207.1 GCA_030947185.1 Actinomycetota bacterium
GCGTCGTGACGCCGATGGTCAGGGCACCGAGCGAGCGCGCCACGTTGGCCACGACCGGCGCGCCACCGGTACCGGTGCCGCCGCCCTCCCCCGCGGTGACGAAGACCATGTCGGCGCCCTTGAGCACCTCCTCGATCTCCTCCCGATGGTCCTCGGCGGCCTGCCGGCCGACGATCGGGTCGGCGCCTGCACCCAGCCCGCGGGTCAGGTCGCGGCCGATGTCGAGCTTGACGTCGGCATCACTCATCAACAGCGCCTGCGCGTCGGTGTTGATGGCGATGAACTCGACCCCCTTGAGGCCGACCTCGATCATGCGGTTGACCGCGTTGACGCCGCCGCCGCCGATGCCGACGACCTTGATAACCGCCAGGTAGTTCTGGGGAGCTGCCACGAAGCGGCGCCTCTCGTCGGGGAGACCGGCTGGGGAACCGGCAGTGGGGAACCGCCCGGACCGGTGATGCGGGGAAGGCACCACCGAACCGCGGCGATCAGGCGCCAACACTCCTGGAACCAGGAGATATCGACCCTCACCCTCAGGTAGACCTCTACAGTTATGTCAACCTGAGTGCTGAAGCGGACAGTAGGGTCACCCTGCACCTGGGGTCAAGCAAGGCGCGCCACGGCGGGCGCGTCACTCCCCTGTCGACCCGTCGGCGAGCTCGCGCAGCAGGTCAGCGTGGCCGTTGTGCCGGGCTGTTTCCTCGATCATGTGGAGCAGCACCCAGCGCAGCGTCATGGCCTGCCCGGGCGCGCGGGCGATGTCGTCGAGTGCGAAACCGGCCGACGCCTCGCGGCTCCGGCGACACTCTTCGTCGTACTCAGCGAGTAGCGAGGCGACCGTGTCCGTCGGGGCGACCCGCCACTCGCCGTCGGGATCCTCGTCCGACCAGCGGCCGCGGTCCGGCTCGCCCGCCAGCACGCTGGAGAACCACCAGCCCTCGACGTCGGTGAGATGGCGGAGCAGGCCGCCCAGGGTCATCAGCGGCGAGGGCAGCGGCGCGGCCCGCAGCTGCTCCTCCGTGACACCGTCGACCTTCCATCTCAGGGTCGCCCGGTGGTAGTCGAGCCAGGACTGCAAGGCGGCTCGCTCGCCGGCGTCAAGAGGCGGGTCGATCCGGTCGCCCGGCTTCGGCATGGCCATATCGCCACGCTAGCGGGTGAC
The DNA here is from genome assembly GCA_030947185.1 of Actinomycetota bacterium. Classification (GTDB taxonomy): domain Bacteria; phylum Actinomycetota; class Actinomycetes; order JALYXH01; family JALYXH01; genus JALYXH01. The sequence goes on from JALYXH010000207.1 coordinate 1,163, forward strand.
TGCGATCCCCGGCGCGCTCACGTCGTAGACCTTGGCCGGCCGGTGCAGCAGCGCGGCCAGCACAGCCGCCTTCCGTCCGCTGTCCATGGGCTCGCCCCACACCACCGTCGCGCCGCTGCGCAGGCCGAGACTCACCGACACCGCCGACGAGGCGCTGACGGTGCGCACGTCGGCCCGGAGCTCAGCGGGCAAGGCCGACAGGACGGCCAGCGCCGCACGGGTGGCCGGGTCCGTAGGCCCGGCTGCGGCAACGACCAGCTCGACCGCGTCCGGCGCGCCCTGATTGGGCACCGGGGCGAACGGCACACCGGCCGCGTCCACCTGCAGCAGCTGCGAGCCATGCCTGGTCACGGCGACCGGTACCCGTTCGTGCACGTGCAGGGTCACGGTGGCCGGCCAGCGGCGATCGACCCGGACAGCGCCGACAGCCGGCAGTGCTGCCGCCCGACGCCGGATCGCGGCTCCGTCCAGGCGTGCGAGCGGCGTCCCGAGCGGTACGACGGCAGCCGCGCGTACCTGCTCGACCGCCACGTCCGCCGACCTCGGCGCACTGCCTGCGGCGCCGACGACCCGCACGTCCCGGACGGCGAGCAGCGGCGAGAACAGGACAGCCCAACCGACCAGAACCGCGATCCCGACGCCCACCGCGGCGAGAAGCCTGGGGCGGACCGACTCCCAGCGACGCCGCCGGACGCGAGCGGCGAACCGGCGCGCGCCGGCGACGGTCGGTGTACTCGCCACCACCTCAGGCACCGGCCATCTCAGGTGCCGGCCATCTCAGCTGTCACCCAGACCGGCTCGCGCCGCCAGGGAGAGCAGCACTTCGGGACCGAGCATCGTCACGTCCCCGGCGCCGAGCGTGATGACCAGGTCGCCGGGTCGCGCCAGCCCGGCGACCCGGTCGGCGACCGCCGACCACGACGGCTCGAAGATCGTCTGTTCGGCCGGCAGCGGCACGGCAGCCGCGACGGCGGCGCCGGTCGCGCCGGGGACCGGATCCTCGCCGGCGGCGTAGACCTCCATCACCACCACGACGTCGGCCAGGCCCAGCGAGTGGCCCAGCTCGGTGGCGAAGGCGGCCGTGCGGCTGTAGCGGTGCGGCTGGAAGACCACCACCACCCGCCCGCCACGGGCCACCTGACGGGCGGCCCGCAGGTCCGCGGCGATCTCGGTGTGGTGGTGTGCGTAGCTGTCGAAGACCCTGATGCCGTTCTGCTCGCCCTTGGGCTCGAAACGCCGGCGTACGCCGCGGTAGCTCGCCAGCCCCTCGCGCAGCGTCGCGGCCGGCAGGCCGAGCGCGAGCCCCGCCGACAGCGCTGCCGCCGCGTTGAGGGCGTTGTGCGCTCCGGGCACAGCGAGGCCGACCGGACCGAGGCGCAGGCCCCGGTGCACCGCCTCGAAGCTGAGGCCGATGCCGGCGAAGGCCAGTGACTCCACCCGCAGCTCGGCCTCCGGCGCCTGTCCGTAGGTGTGGGCGACCAGCCCGCTGGCACGGGCGACCTGGGCGAGCCGCCGGGTGCCCGGGTCGTCGGCGCACAGCACGACGAACCCGGCCGGGTCGACCCGGGCAAGGAACTCCTCGAAGGCCCGCTCGACGGCTGCCAGGTCGGCGTAGTAGTCGAGATGGTCGGCCTCGACGTTGGTCACCACCGCGGCGTACGGCGAGAGCAGCAGGAACGAGCCGTCGCTCTCGTCCGCCTCCGCGACGAACAGCTCGCCGGTGCCGTGGTGGGCGTTGCTGCCGGCTTCGTTGAGGTCGCCGCCGATGGCGAAGGACGGGTCGGCTCCACAGTGCTGCAGCGCGACGGTCAGCATCGAGGTGGTTGTCGTCTTGCCGTGCGTGCCGGCCACCGCGACCCCTCGCCGGCCGGCCATCACCGCCGCCAGGGCGGCCGCCCGCGGCAGCACCGGCAGTCCGAGCCGGCGTGCCTCGGCCAGCTCCGGGTTGGACTCGCGGATGGCGCTCGAGACCACAACGGTGTCGGCGTGGGCGACCTGCTCGCCGCGGTGCCCGACGTCGACGCGCGCGCCGAGCGTGCGCAGCACCGGCAGGGCGCGGGACTCCTTCGCGTCGCTGCCCGAGACCGGCACGCCGCGGGCCAGCAGGATGCGAGCGATGCCGCTCATGCCTGCCCCGCCGATGCCGATCAGGTGCACCCGTCCGAGGTCCTCGGTCACCGGCCGCGCTCCCCCGCCG
>JALYXH010000217.1 GCA_030947185.1 Actinomycetota bacterium
CTTGCTGTGCAGACCGTCGGTCACACCCGCGCGTACGTCGGCCTTGAGCACCAGGCTGACCCGAGGGGCCTTTGCGGCTACGGCCTCGACGGCCGCCTTGACGACGGCCATCACCTGGTCCCACTCCCCCTCGAGGTTGGTGAACATCGCGTTGGTCTCGTGCGGCAGCCCGCTCGACCGCACCACGCGTACGGCGTCGGCGACCAGACCGCCGACGGCATCGGCGGGCGCCCCCAGCGGGGTGACGGAAAAGGCGACGATCACGCGGATGTCCTTCCGGTGCGGGGGTCTGCTCAGCTGTCGGTGACGGCACCGACGAGCTCGTCGGCGGCGGCGTACGGATCGAGCTCGCCATCGACGACCCGTGCTGCCAGGGCGGTCAGGGCGGTGCTGCCGTGCAGCTGCCCGAGCCGGCCGCGCAGCGCCGTCATCGCGATCGCCTCGATCTCGTCGGCGATGCGAGCGGACCGGCGGCGGGCCAGCTCACCGGAGTCGGCCAGCCAGCCGGCGTGCCGCTCGAGCGCATCCACGACGTCGTCGACGCCCTCGCCGCGCGCCGCGACGGTCTTGATGATCGGCGGCTTCCAGGCGCCGTCGGTGCGCTTCTCCCCCAACGAGAGCATGTAGCGCAGGTCACGCACCGTCTGGTCCGCACCGTCGCGGTCGGCCTTGTTGACCACGAACAGGTCGGCGATCTCGAGGATGCCGGCCTTGGCCGCCTGGATGCCGTCGCCCATGCCGGGCGCCAGCAGCACGATGGTCGAGTCGGCCATCGAGGCGATCTCCACCTCGGCCTGCCCGACACCGACCGTCTCCACCAGCACCACGTCGCAGCCGGCGGCGTCGAGTACGCGCAGAGCCTGCGGCGTCGCCCACGACAGGCCGCCGAGGTGCCCGCGCGAGGCCATCGAACGGATGAACACGCCCTCGTCTGTGGCGTGGTCCTGCATGCGCACCCGGTCCCCCAGCAGCGCGCCGCCCGAGAACGGCGAGGACGGGTCCACCGCCAGCACGCCAACCGTCCGGCCCCGGGCGCGGTAGGCGCTGACCAGCGCATTGGTCGAGGTCGACTTGCCGACGCCGGGCGAGCCGGTGAGGCCGACGATCCGCGCCCGCCCGGCCAGGGGCGTGAGCAGCGCCATCGCCTCGCGCAGCGAGGGACTGGCGTCCTCCACGAGCGAGATCAGCCGCGCCACGGCGCGCGGGTCCCGCTGGCGCAGCCGGGCGACCAGATGGGGTACGTCGACCGACCGCCGGCTGCGCGGCATCGTCGCCGTCACGGCCGGGCCACCTCGCGTGCGCTCACCGGTGATCCAGGCCGCATCGCGCCGGTCGGGGCCGTGGCGATGGGCCCTCGATCACGACGACGTCCGGCGCTGCGAGCCCTCAGGAGGCTGCCGGGACGCGGAAGAGCAGGGCGTCGCCCTGTCCGCCACCGCCACACAGGGCAGCCGCACCGACGCCACCACCTCGGCGGCCCAGCTCGAGAACGAGATGCAGCGCGATGCGCGCTCCCGACATGCCGATCGGGTGGCCCATCGAGATCGCGCCGCCGTTGACGTTGACGAGCTCCTGGTCGACTCCGAGCTCCTTCATCGACTGGATGGCGACCGAGGCGAACGCCTCGTTGATCTCGATCAGGTCCAGGTCGCCCGCCTGCATGCTCTCCCGGCCGAGCGCCTTCTTGATCGCGTTGGCAGGCTGGGACTGCAGCGAGGTGTCGGGCCCGGCGACGACACCGTGCGCGCCGATCTCGGCGAGGATCGGCACGCCGAGCTCTTCAGCCTTCGCCCGGGACATGACCACCACGGCGCAGCCGCCGTCGGAGATCTGCGAGGCCGACCCAGCGGTGATGGTGCCGTCGGGGGCGAAAGCCGGCCGCAGCGAGCTCAGCGACTCGGCAGTCGTTCCGGGACGGACACCCTCGTCCTCGGTGACCAGCAGGGGATCACCCTTGCGCTGCGGGACGGGCACCGGGACCAGCTCGTCGTCGAAGGAGCCGTTCTTCATGGCGGCGGCGGCCCGCTCGTGGGACCGGGCGGCGAACTCGTCCTGCTCGGCGCGGCTGATGCCGAGCTTGGCGTTGTAGTTCTCGGTCGACTCGCCCATGGCCACCTGGTCGAAGGCGCAGAACAACCCGTCGTGCGCCGTCGAGTCGATCACCGTGGCATTGCCGTAGCGGTAGCCGGCCCTGGCTCCCGGCAGCAGGTAGGGGGCGTTGGTCATCGACTCCATGCCGCCGGCGACGACGATGTCGAACTCCCCGGCCCCGATCAGCTGGTCGGCGAGCGCGATGGCGTCGAGACCGGACAGGCACACCTTGTTGATGGTCAGGGCCGGCACCGTCAGCGGGATGCCGCCCTTCCTCGCCGCCTGGCGGGCGGTGATCTGACCGGCGCCGGCCTGGAGCACCTGGCCCATGATCACGTAGTCGACCTGGTCGCCGGCGATCCCGGCCCGCTGCAGGGCCGACTCGATGGCGATGCCGCCCAGGTCGACCCCCTGGAAGGCCTTGAGCGCCCCGGAGAGCTTGCCGATCGGCGTACGCGCGCCGCTGACGATCACCGAACCGGGCATGTCCGGACCTCCATACGCAGGAACGAGCGAGGGTGCCAGGATATCGGCCCATGCTGACCCGCATCGACCACGTCGGAATCGCCGTCCGCAGTCTCGACGAGAAGGTCGAGTTCTACACCTCCACCTTCGGGCTGACGGTGGTGGCCCGCGAGGAGCACGAGGGGCAGGGGGTCCGCGAGGCGATGCTCGTCGTCGCCGACGGCCCGGCCGGCGGCTCCTACGTACAGCTGCTCGAGCCCCTCGGCCCCGACACTCCCGTCGGCAAGTTCCTCGATCGCCACGGCGAGGGCATCCACCACGTCGGGTACGGCGTGGACGACGTCGCCGGCGCCCTGGCAGCGATCGGCGCGACCGGCGTACGGCTGGTGGACGAGCGGCCGCGGCACGGGTCCATGGGCGCCTCGATCGCCTTCCTGCACCCCAAGGACCTGGGCGGCGTACTCACCGAGCTGGTGCAGGCACCGCAGTCACCGCAGGCACCGCCGAAGTAGCGGCCGCTAGGACGACCGCGGCTCGAGGTCCAGAGCGAGCGAGTTGATGCAGTAGCGCTGCCCGGTCGGGCCGGGACCGTCGTCGAAGACGTGGCCCAGATGCGATCCGCAGTTGCGGCACAGCACCTCGGTGCGCTTCATCCCCCAGCTGCGGTCGGTGTGCAGCTCGACGGCCTCGGCGACGGCCGGCTCGGTGAAGCTCGGCCAGCCGGAGCCGGAGTCGAACTTGGTGTGCGAGTCGAACAGCACAGCCTGGCAGGCACCGCAGCGGTAGCTGCCGTCGGTCTTGTCATGGTTGTAGGCGCCCGTGAAGGGCGGCTCGGTGGCGGCCTTGCGCAGGATCTTGTAGCGCTCGGGCGAGAGCCTCGCCTTCCACTCGTCCTCGGTGGTCGGCAGCTGCGCACCTGTGCTCTTGGTGCTGTCGGTGGTCACGTCTTCCTCCAGAGCTCGACTGATGGACGTTCGCTGGGAGCCTCGGGCCGGTTCGCGCGGGGCCACTGACAGCAACACCGCTTTCTGCAACACCGGTACCCGCCGGTAGCATCCGCCCGCAGACACGGTCGACCGAGAGGCAGCACGTTGAAAGAGATCCTGGAGGCGATCCTCGCCGGGGACACCACAGCCGAGGAGTACGCCGCCCTCCCGCTGCCGGAGTCCTACCGCGGGATCGTCGTCCGCAAGGACGAGGTCGACATGTTCGAGGGGCTGAGCACTCGGGACAAGGACCCCCGCCAGTCGCTGCACCTCGACGAGGTGGCCACGCCGGAGCCGAGCCCGCGCGAGGTGATCGTCGCGGTGATGGCCAGCGCGATCAACTACAACACGGTCTGGACGTCGATCTTCGAGCCGGTCTCGACGTTCAAGTTCCTCGAGCGCTACGGCCGGCTCTCCGAGCTGACCAAGCGCCACGACCTGCCCTACCACGTGGTGGGCTCGGACCTGGCGGGCGTCGTGGTCCGCGTGGGCTCGGGCGTCACCACCTGGAAGCCCGGGGACGAGGTGGTCGCGCACTGCCTCTCGGTCGAGCTCGAGAGCCCGGACGGCCACGACGACACCATGCTCGACCCCGAGCAGCGGATCTGGGGCTTCGAGACCAACTTCGGCGGCCTGGCCGACCTCGCTCTGGTCAAGGCCAACCAGCTCATGCCGAAGCCCGCCCACCTCAGCTGGGAGGAGGCGGCGGCGCCCGGGCTGGTCAACAGCACGGCGTACCGGCAGCTCGTCTCCCGCAACGGGGCGGCGATGAAGCAGGGCGACACGGTGCTGATCTGGGGCGCCAGCGGCGGTCTGGGCTCCTACGCCACCCAGATGGCGATCAACGGCGGTGGGATCCCGGTGTGTGTGGTGTCCTCGCCGGAGAAGGCCGAGATCGCCCGCCGGATGGGTGCGAGCTGCGTGATCGACCGGTCGGCCGAGGGCTACCAGTTCTGGAAGGACGAGCAGACCCAGGACCCCAAGGAGTGGCAGCGCTTCGGAGCGCGGATCCGCGAGCTGACCGGTGGCGACGACCCGGACATCGTCGTCGAGCACCCCGGCCGGGAGACCTTCGGTGCGTCGGTGTACGTCGCCCGCCGGGGCGGCACGATCGTCACCTGCGCGTCCACCAGTGGCTACCTGCACCAGTACGACAACCGCTACCTGTGGATGAACCTCAAGCGGATCATCGGCTCGCACTTCGCCAACTACCGCGAGGCCTGGGAGGCCAACCGGCTGGTGTCGAAGGGGTCGATCCACCCCACCCTGTCCCGCACCTACCCGCTCGAGGAGACCGGCCAGGCGGCGTACGACGTGCACGGCAACCTGCACCAGGGGAAGGTGGGCGTCCTGTGCCTGGCTCCCGAGGAGGGGCTGGGCGTGCGGGACCACGAACGCCGGGCGGCCAACCTCGATAAGATCAACCGGTTCCGGGACGTCTGACGGGCGGGGCCATGACCGAAGACACCACCGAGCTCGGGCTGCTCCCCAGTGGCCACGAGGCGTCGGGCAGCAGCTACGACAGCGGGTTCGACGTCGTGCCGTTCCGTGGGTACCACCGCGGCCAGGTCGACGTTCACCGGCGCCGGCTCGAGTCGGCGCTCAGCCAGTCCGAGGACGCCCGGACCGCCGCCGAGGCCCGCGCAGCCGCCGCCGAGCAGCAGGCCGCCGAGCTGCGCTCCCAGCTCGCCGACGCCTCCGACCGGCTCGACCGGAGCACCCCGACCTTCGCCGACCTGGGCGCCCGGGTGGGCGAGATCCTCACCCTGGCCGAGCAGGAGGCGGCCGAGCTGCGGGCCCGCGCGGAGATCGAGGCCAACGAGCTGAGGCACTCGGTCAACACCGAGCTGGCCGAGGCGACCAACCAGCGTGACAGTGCCCGGGCGAGCCTGGCCGACGAGCTGGCAGCCCAGCAGGCCGAGGCCGAGACCATTGCCACGGCTACTCGCGAGCAGGCCGAGCGGGAGTCGCAGGCTGCGCGGACCAGCGCTGAGGGGCAGGCGGCCCGGACCGTCGAGCGGGCCCGGGCGGACGCCGAGAAGACGCTCGCCGACGCGCATCGGCAGCTCGACGAGCTGACCGCCCAGCGGGACGAGATCCGGGCGCAGCTGCGGCGGCTGCGCGAGCAGCTCGCTGCTGCCGTCGGCAGCATGTCCGACACCACCTCGATGGCAGCGGTCTCGCCGCCGCCCGAGCCCGAGCCCGAGCCGGGGTCCCAGGCGCAGCACCAGCCGCCGGCGCAGCACCAGCCGCCGGCGCAGCCGCCGGCCTGACCTTCGCGCCTCAGCTGCCTTGTCCGCGTCCCGCCGTACGCTGCCACCCAGACGGTGAGCGGTCGACGCGCGGGAGGAGGACGGTGGGCGAGGAGTCCGGGCATACGCGGGATTCCGAGCTGGCCGAACGGCTGGAGCGGGCTGCCCGTCGGGCCGAGGACGCCGCCGACAGTGCGGTTGTCGCGGAGCACGACGCGGAGAGCGCTGCGCGGGACGCCGGCTCGCAGGCCGACCGCGCCGACTCCGCCACCCACGCCGCCGAGGAGGCCCAGGCGCTCGCCGAGGCGGTGATCGCGAACCTCGACCCCGCAGACCCGCTGCTGGACACCCACGTCCGCTCGATCGTCGCGCAGGTGAGCGAGCAGCATCCACTCGGTCGACGGGGCAAGCCGATGAGCGCCCGCTCCCCGTTCCGCCTCGCCTTCTCGGCGGCGCTCGGCGTGCTGGCCGCGGTCGCCCTCGCCCGCGCGGTCATGGTGGTGGAGCAGGTCCTGGTCCTGATCGTGACCGCGGCCTTCCTGGCCATGGGGCTCGACCCAGCAGTGGCGTGGCTGTGCCGGTTCATGCGCCGCGCTCTCGCGGTCACCATCGTCGCGCTGGCAGCCGTCCTCTTCGTCGGTGGGTTCGTGGCCGCCGCCGCTCCACCGGTGGCCACCCAGGCCACCCACCTCATCGAGGCTGCCCCGGGCTACGCCCAGCGGCTGCAAGACAACAACAGCCAGCTGGCCAAGCTCAACAAGCGGTTCCACGTCGTCGACCGGCTTCGCGAGCGGGCCAACGGCGGTCTGAACATCAACGCCCTCGGCGGTGTGCTGGGGCTCGGCAAGGCGATCCTGACCGGCGTGCTGTCCACAGTGACCGTGCTGATCCTTACGCTCTACCTGCTGGCCAACTTCCCGGACATCAAGCGCGGTGCGTACCGCCTGGTCCCCCGCTCACGGCGGGCCCGCTTCGGGCTGCTCACCGACGAGGTGCTGGCCCGCGTCGGCGGCTACGTCCTGGGCAACCTGGCGACCTCCGTCGTCGCCACGGTGGCTGCGGCGCTGTACCTGTTCATCGTCGGCGTGCCGTCCCCGATCGCGCTCGGACTGTTCGTCGGGATCACCGACCTCATCCCGCTGGTCGGCGCCTCCCTCGGCGCCGTGGTCGTCACCGTCGTCGCGCTCTTCGTCAGCGTCCCGGTCGGGCTCAGCACGATCGGCTACTTCTTCGTCTACCAGCAGATCGAGAACTACTGGCTGGTGCCCAAGGTGATGAAGCGGACGGTGGACGTCTCACCCCTGGTCACCATCATCGCTGCCCTGCTGGGAGCCGCCCTGTTCGGCATCCTCGGCGCGCTGCTCGCGATCCCGGTCGCCGCGGCGATCCAGCTCGTGATGGTCGAGGTGCTCTACCCACGCCAGGACGAGGCCTGAGGCCCGCTCAGTCCAGCCCGGCCAGGAACGACTGCACCGCCGCGTTGAACTCCTCCGGCACCTCGACCGCGCTGAGGTGCCCCGCCGTGGCCAGCCGGACCAGCCGCGCCCCGGGTATCGCCGCCGCCATCGCCTCGGCCTCGGCGGGAGTGGACAGCTCGTCCTCCTCGCCCACCACCACCAGCGTCGGTACGTCGATCCCGGCCAGCTCGCCGGTCGAGTCCGGCCGGGCCGCCATGGCCCGCTCGGCCCAGGCGACGGCGTACGCCGGTGAGCCCTGGACCAGGGCCTTGACCCGGCCCAGCACGAGCGCCCGGCGCTGCTTGGTCGTCTCCCCGAGCAGCTTGGGCAGGACCTCGTCGACGAGCAGGCCCTCCTCCCCGTCCAGGACGGCCTTGGCGATGCGCTCACGGCTGGCGGCGGCAGCGGCCGGGTCCGCAGTCGCCTTGGTGTCCGCGAGGACCAGTGCGGCCACCCGCTCGCGGTGCCGGCGCCAGAACGCCAGCGCGACGTAGCCGCCCATGGACAGCCCACCCAGAACCACCCGGTCCAGACCGAGGCGGTCGAGCATCGCCGCCAAGTCGTCGGCCGCCTCGTCCAGCGAGGGCTCGTCGTGGCCGAGAGCGGTGCCCCCGAACCCGCGCTGGTCAGGGGTGATCACCCGGCAGACGGCAGAGAGCCCCTCCCGCTGCGCCAGCCACATCGCCGACGACAACGGGAAGGCGTGCAGGAGGACGACAGGTCGGCCGGTCCCGCTCTCCCGAAAGCTGAGTTCCATCCGCATGCCGGCGACGTTACCGGCATTGCTCCCGGAAACGACAACGGCGGCCGGTCGACGGTCCGACCGAGCACCTACTCAGGCGGCCAGCTCAGTGACAGTGGAAGGGCATCCGGCGCGGCGCAGCGGACCAGCTCCGACAGGGCGCGGTCGGCGTACTTCGCTCCGACGAACAGGTGCTTGCTGCCCTTGATCTCGACGACCCGGCTCTGGGGTACGGCGGCGAACCGCTCTATCGCCTCCGGAGGCCGCAGGTAGTCGTCGAGCTCCGGCACGATGGCCACCAGCGGCTTGCCGTCCGCAGCCCAGGCAGCGAGCGCATCCGCGCCGGCCCGGTGCAGCGGGGGTGCGAGCAGGATGCCGCCGACGACCGTGGCGTCCTCGTGCCCGTAGCGAAGTACCAGCTCCGAGCCGAAGGACCAGCCGACCAGCCAGGGCGACGGCAGCTCTTCCGACTCGACGAGGTCCAAGGCTGCCGCCAGGTCGAAGCGCTCGGCCCCTCCGTCGTCGAAGCTGCCCTCACTGCCGCGGGTTCCGCGGGTGTTGAACCGCAGGACGGCGAGCCCGGCCAGCGCGGGGAGCCGCTGGGCGGCCTTGCGCAGCAGGTGGCTGTCCATGCTGCCGCCCTCGGTCGGCAAGGGGTGCAGACAGACGAGGGTCGCCACCGGCGCGCGCTCGGCGGGCAGCGCCAGCTCACCCTCGAGCGCCAGCCCGTCGGTGGTGTGCAGGGTGACGGCCGTCCGGCGGGCCGGCAGGACGGTGTTGGACGTGATGGGCGGCACGGGAGGCGGGCCGGCTCAGTAGCGCGGCGCGTTGCGGGACCGCTGGACACCCGGCCGGCGCCGGCCGCGGGCCCGCCAGCAGCCGATGTGCCAGTGGCGGCGGTCCTCGACGTAGCCCTCGGGCCAGCTCACCACGTGCCCGACGCCGCTGCCGATCTCCTGGTCGCAGCCGGGGCAGCGGTAGGCCTTCGTCGCCTGGTAGGGCTGCACCCGGCGTACGACGAACTCGCCGTCCGGCCAGGACTCGACCTGCTCGTTCACCGCTTCGAGTAGTCGCGGAACCCGCGCCCGGTCTTGCGACCGAGGTAGCCGGCGGTGACGAGGTGCTCGAGCAGGGGCGCCGGCGCGAAGCCCGACTCGCGGAACTCGTCGTAGAGCGTGCGCTGGATCGCCAGTGAGACGTCGAGGCCGACCACGTCGAGCAGGGCGAACGGGCCCATCGGGTAGCCGCAGCCGACGGTCATCGCCGCGTCGATGTCCTCCACGGTTGCGTAGTGCGCCTCGAGCATCTTCACGGCGTCGTTGAGGTAGGGGAACAGCAGTGCGTTGACGATGAAGCCGGCCAGGTCTCCGCAGACCACCGGGTGCTTGCCGGCCCTGGTGCAGACGTCGAGCACGGTGGCTGTGACGTCGTCGTCGGTGCGCACGGTCGGCACGATCTCGACCAGCTTCATCACCGAGGCCGGGTTGAACCAGTGCATGCCGACTACGTCGCCGGGACGGCTGGTGGCCTGGGCGCACTGGATGACCGGCAGGCTGGACGTCGTCGTGGCCAGCACCGC
>JALYXH010000011.1 GCA_030947185.1 Actinomycetota bacterium
CTCCGGTGGTGACCAGGTCGTCCACCAGGACGACCGGGCCGGCCATCAGGTCGCCGGCCCGTCGGCGGATCCCGAACGCGCCGTCGAGGTTGCCGGCACGGGCGACCGCGCCGAGCCCGGCCTGGTCGGCCACCGGCCGGACCTGCCGCAGCGCGTGAACAACAAGGCACGGCGGCCCGGCAGCGCGCAGTGCCCGCCTGGCCGCCTCGGCCAGGCGACCGGCGTGGTCGTAGCCGCGGGCTCGTCGGGCCGCGGCAGCCGACGGCATCGGAACCAGCATGAGTGGCGCGGCCGGGACGCGGGGCCCTGCGCTCGGTTCAGGCTGGCCGGAGGCCACCAGCACGGCGGCGGCCAGCGCTGTGCCGAGGGGCCTGGACAGGGCGAGGCGACCGTGCTCCTTGTGGGCGAGCAGCATGGCCCGCAGCGCGCCGTCGTAACCGGCGACAGCGGCCAGCGGGGGCAGGCCCGGCGGGCACGGACTAGGCCGGACGGTTTGGGGGAGCCGGCCCAGAACCGCAGCGCAGGACGCACACAGGAACGGACCGGGTGCCGCGCAGCCCGCACAGTCGGCCGGCAGCACCAGGTCCACGAGCGAGCCCAGCAGGTCGCTCAGCCGCGTGGCGCCGGTCACTGTCCGACCGTGCCCGCAGCTCGGCCGGCCGGAGGCCGGAGCCGGGTCGCTGTGGACGAGCAGCGGACTGTGGACGGGTCGGCTCAGCCCGGGTAGGACGGGTCCCCGCCGGCGGCGAGCCGGCTCGCCACCCCGCCGTTGACGGCCCAGACCTGGCCGTCCGACTCCACCAGCAGAGGTCGTCCGGCTGCGGCGGCGACCGCTGTCGGCGGGCTCGGCAGCCCGGAGGTGGTGACCGGCGCGACAGCCGACCCGTCCACCTCGACCCGCCAGGCGGCCGGGGCCGTCGTCGTGGCGCCCAAGGCGATCACACCGTCGGCGTCCTGCCAGGTCACGTCGGTCACCTGGCGCAGGGTCGGCGCGACCGGCCGGAAGTCGGCCAGCCGGACCGCGGCGCCCCGGGGCGCGATGACCAGCCCGACGTACAGCGTCCCTCCCGCGACGACGGCAACCCGGGCGCCGTCGCGAGACACCTGCAGCGCCTGGACCGGGCCGAGGGTCTCGAGCTGCGGTGCCGCCACCCGCACCGGCTCCGCACTGTCCGGGACCAGCAGGACCTCCGGACGCGGTGCGCTCCGCACCACCCAGACGCCTCGCCCGCCGGGCCCCCACGACGGCCCGGTGAGCACTCCCCCCGAGACGCGGGCGGTCAGCGGCCCACGGAGGGGGCCACTGACCAGCACGGCGTCGGTGACCGGGCCGGACAGGGCTGCCAACTGCAGGCGTCCGGGAGCAACGGCCGGCGAGCGCACCGGCAGCGCGCCGTCACCGGCGGGTCCGGCAACGGTCCGGCCGTCCACCTGGTGCAGCCGGCCGTCGACGACGTAGTAGCCGCTCCCGCTGGCGGCCGCCCCCTCCGGGTCGAAGGAGGCGTAGGCGGACCGGACCGCGACCGCCGGCGTCGAACCGGCGCGCAGCTGCCGGCCCTCCACCTGCAGCGAGACGCCGTTGACCTCGGGGAGCTGGCCGAGGGTGAAGACGATCTGCGCAGCGAGCGCTGTCCGCGACGCCGGCTCGGTCTGCTGCGCGACGCTGGACAGGTCGACGACCGCGGTGCCGCCGTCCACGGTGACGTTGCCACGCAGGGTGGTGCCGTCGGGCACGGCCGTGCGTACTGCCGGGGACAGCCGTCCGGACGGGCCGCGCAGGAGTGCCTGCACCATCGCCGTCGGCAGCTCCCGTCGGGCCACCGGCAGATAGATACGGTCCGGGACCAGCAGCGTCAAGGTCGGGTCGAGGAAGAACACGTCAACCGGGCGGTAGGCGCGCTGAACGTCGTTCTCGATCAGCAGCACTCCGTCGGGCACCTTCGACAGCCGCCACTCGCCGTCGACCTTGGCCACGGTGAAGGACCGGTCGACCGTCCCGGAGGCCACGCTGTAGGCGCCGTCGGCGGCGATGGTGGCCTGCTGGGAGACGGTGGCCCGCAGCTGGCCACCGGCCACCTCGTCGACGGTGAGGCTGGCCGGCTTGTAGACGGTCACGCCTGCTTCGTCGTTCCAGGCCGCGCGGGCTGCCGGGGCGAGGAACTCACGGGCGATCGCATGGCTGTCGCCGACGTCCGCGGAGGCCACCAGGAAGCCGCGCAGGATGTCGGCCGGCGATGCGCCGGGCGCCGGGCGGGGCGGCAGCAGGCGGATGTCCGGCGAGTCCAGTCCGCCGTGCACGGGTACCCGGCGGACCGCGCGGACGGCCCCCGAGGACGGCACGCCCGCGCAGCCGGCGAGTCCGGTCAGCACGAGCAGCGCGGCCACGACGCGCCCTCGGACCGGCACAACCAGCGAACCGGCCGGGTGGCTAGCCATGCACGCGGCCACCGGTCAGCAGGGGGGCGTCGGCCGGCTCCAGCGGGAGGGGCGACGAGCTCAGCTGGCCGCCCGCGCGACGGGTCAGCGTCAGACGGAACTGCGAGCCACGGCCGATCTCTCCCCAGGCCTGGAGCCAGCCGCCGTGCAGACGGGCGTCCTCCAGGGCGATAGCGAGGCCGAGCCCGGTGCCACCGGTCTGCCGGGCCCGGGAGGGGTCGGCCCGCCAGAAGCGGTTGAACACCAGGGCGGACTCTCCCGGCCGCAGGCCAACACCGTGGTCGCGGACCGCGATGGCGACTGCCTCGTCGTCCCCCGCCAGCAGCACCTCGACCGGCAGCCCTTCACCGTGCTCGACGGCGTTCACGAGCAGGTTGCGCAAGATGCGCTCGACCCGGCGTGGGTCGACGTCGGCAACCACCGGGTCCGTCGGCAGCCGGAGCACCAGGTCGCTTCCGCGCCTGGCGGCCAGCGCGGCCACCGCGTCGGCGACCCGGCGGACGACGACGGACAGGTCAACCGGCTCCGGCTCGAGCACCGCGGCTTTGGCGTCGTACCGGCTGATCTCGAGCAGGTCGCCCAGCAGCTGCTCGAACCTGTCCAGCTCGGTCTGCAGGAGCTCCGCGCTGCGAGCGACCTCCGGGGAGAAGTCGGCGCGGGCCGCGTGCAGCACGTCGGTGGCCATCCGCACCGTCGTGAGCGGCGTACGCAGCTCGTGGGAGACGTCGCTGACGAAGCGGCGCTGCAGCCGGGACAGCTCCTCGAGCTGGCCGATCTGACGTTGCAGGACGTCGGCCATCCGGTTGAAGGTCTTGGCCAGGGTGGCGAGGTCGTCCTCGCCCCGGACGGCCATTCGCTCCTCGAGCCGGCCGGCGGCGAGCCGCTCGGCGATCCGCCCGGCCATCCGCACCGGGGTGACCACCTGTCTCGTCACCAGGCCGGCGATCCCGGCGAGCAGGACGACCAGCACAGCGCCCGCGAAGGCCAGCGTGCGCTGGACGAGTGCCAGCGTGGCGGCCTCCGGCGTGAGGGGGAACAGGTAGTAGAGCTCGTACGCCCCGGTGTTGGTGATCAGCGGCGCCCCTACCGCCAGCCCCGGCTCGTGGCGAAGGGTGCGGCGCAGCGAGGTGTACTGATAGGCCTGCTCCCCCCCGCGCACCGCCTTGGACAGCCGCGGCGGGATGCTGTCGAGGTCGACGTCGCCGGAGGCCCGGCCACTGCTGGACGACGACGCCGAGAGGATCACCACGTCGTAGAGACCGGCTCGGCTGCCTCGGCTGGCAAGGCTGAAGGTCAGGTCGTCGAGCACCTGGGAGGTGCTCGGCACGCCGGTGCCCTCGGTCGTGGACAGCTGGTTCTGGGCGTAGGCCAGCCCGGAGTTCGCCTCGGCCAGCGCCGCCTGCTCCTTGGCGTGCAGCAGCCCGCGGGTGACCTGGTCGAGCAGCACGAACCCGAGCAGGAGCACCACGGTGCCCGAGATCAGCAACGTGGTGGCGACCACCCTGAGCTGCAGCGACCGCCGCCACGAGCCCAGCCCCGCCCCCGCGC
>JALYXH010000034.1 GCA_030947185.1 Actinomycetota bacterium
ATCGTCCGCGACGGCCTGGTCGGGCTCTGCACATGTCCAGTGGGCACTGTCAGCCTCGTTCCGGGATCTCGATGACGACGCTCGTGGACTTGACGACGGCAACGGCCAGGACGCCGGCCTCGAGGCCGAGCTCGTCGGCCGCCTCGCGGCTCATCAGCGAGACGACGCGGAAGGGCCCGGCCTGCAGGTCCACCTGGGCCATCACCGCGTCCCGGACGACCCGGGTGACCAGACCGCTGAAACGGTTGCGGGCCGACCCGGCGATCATGGGAGTCGAGCGGCCGGCAGATCGGTCGCGTTCGGGCGGCTCGGCCAACGAGACCGCGAAGCGAGCCAGCTCGGCCCCCTCGACCCGGCGCCGGCCGTCGGCCGTCACGGTCTCCAGCCGGCCCTGGTCGGCCCACCGCCTCAGCGTGTCGTCGCTGACGCCCAACAGGCGGGCCGCCTCGCCCATCGTGAATGCGGACATGGATCAGAAGGCTACTCCGCAGCTGCGGTGTGTAAGGCGCTTGGGGCGACCGTAGCCACGGCGCCACCTGAACTAGCCAGTTGCCGCAGCTGCGCTGCAGGGACAGCTCGCCCTGACCCACCAGCTGCAGACGGCGCTGTCCTCGAGAGCGATGATCGACCAGGCGATCGGCATCATCCTCGCGCAGCAAGGAGGGACCCCGGAGGCCGCGTTCGAGGTGCTCCGGCGGGCGTCGCAGGGCCGCAACGTGAAGCTGCGCGACATCGCCACGGAGCTGGTCGCCCGCGCCCAGGCGCGGGCCACCGACGGCTCCCGCCCGCGGGCTCCCGGCTAGGGAGACCTGGGGACGGCCGGCCCGTCTCCACCGATCCAGGAGCCGGCGTGTACGCGGCGGGCCGGGGTCGCCAGCGTTGCCGGCATGGACATCACCGCCGACCATCTCGAACGGCTGGCCTGCCGGCTGGCCGGCCATGCCGCCGATGTAAGTGCCGTCGGCGAGCGGCTGCACGTGCAAGCCGCCCGGGCCCTCTGGTCAGCGGCTGCCGCCGAGCACTTCCGGGCGGCGGTGGCAGACCGGCGGTCGCGGTGCGAGACCGCTGCAGCCGAGCTCGGTGCGGTCGGGGCACGTTTGCGCGGGCTGGCCGCCATGGTGCGGTGACCGCGATGGACGGCTTCCACGTCGATCCGGAGGAGCTGGCCCGGCTGGCCGAAGCTTTCGACCAGGCTGCCGGCGCCCTGCTCAGCCATGGTCTGCAGGCTGCCGAGGTAGGTCTGGACCCGGTGGTGCTGACGACCGCTCTGCTGGCACCGGTCGAGCTCGCCGTCCTCGTTACGGCCGTGGACCGGGCGGCGGGGGCGATCGTCGCGCTAGCGGGCAGGCTGGTGACCGACGCGGGCACGCTGGCGGTGACCCGGCGTCGCTACGAGCTGGTCGACAGCTCGCTCGCGCGTGACGTCGAGGCCGTTCTGCAGGGGCGCTACCGCAAGGCGCTGCTGCTGACAGAGGCTGTCCTGACCTCGGTGGTGGCACCCCATCTGGACCGCCCCGCGGCGGCGGTGCTGTCCATGCTCGGCCGGGAGCGCATGGCGCGGCTCCTGGCCGACGGACCGGGCGGCGCTGTCGAGGTGGCTGTGCCCGCGCGGCCGTCCGGCGCCGGGTCCGAGCCCGTTCGCGATCTCGCCGGCAGCCTGCAGGGCATCGCCGAGCTGCCGGACCGCAGCGGTGCTGGTCGCGAGGACGTCATCGCCCTCACGCAGCTGAGCGGCGAACCGCCGCGCTACCGGCTGGAGCTGCCTGGCCTGTCCTCCGTCCTGCCGACGGCCAACCCGATGACGCTGCCCGGCTCGGTGGCTGCCGAGCTCAGTCGGTCGAGTGCCTACAGCCGCGGGGTGCAGCGGGCCCTCGACCTGGCCGGCGTACCGAAGGGGGCACAGGTGTTCCTGGTCGGACACAGCGAGGGCGGCATAGCTGCGGTCAACCTGGCGGCCGACCCCGCCTTCAACGGTCGCCGGTGCGCGGTGACCCACGTCGTCACGGCCGGCGCACCCGTCGACGGCAAACCACGGCCGGCAGCCGACACGACGTCCGTGCTCAGTCTGCAGAACGTCCACGACCTGGTGCCGGGGCTGGACGGGGTGCCACCGCCAGGGCGCCACGGCGACCGGGAGCTCACCTACACCTTCTCCCGGGACACCGGATCGGTGGTCGCCAACCACAGCGCCGAGCTCTACGCCGAGCAGGTCCGGCACGTGCTGACCGGCTCACCCAACCCCGACGCGCGAGCCTTCCTCGACGGGGTGGCCCCGTACTTCGGCGAGCCGGCCGGCGCGACCCGCTACTTCGCGCTGACCGAGCGGCGCTGAGCGCGCCGTCCTCGTGGACACCGCCAACGGCAAGAAGGGCCCCCGGCTCTCGCCGGGGCCCTTCTGCTGTCGTGCGTGCGCTTCGGCGCGGACCGGTCAGACCGGGCGGACCGACTCGGCCTGGGGGCCCTTCGGGCCCTGGGTGATCTCGAACTCGACGCGCTGGTTCTCGTCGAGCGAGCGGTAGCCGTCAGCGGCGATCGCGGAGAAGTGCACGAAGACGTCGGCGCCGCCGCCGTCCTGCGCGATGAATCCGAAGCCCTTCTCAGCGTTGAACCACTTCACGGTGCCTTGTGCCATGTGCTGTCTCCCTAGAGGGACGGTGAGCGATCCGCTTGTGCGGACCCCCGGCTGCCGTCGTCGTCCCCGTCCGGGATTGTGGCGGGATAAGAAAGAACGCCCGCGACCACACTCCGCGGGCGTTCAAGAACGTGCGAGGAAATGCAACTGCAACCAGGAGAACCGTAGCACGCGGTGCGGCCCCGGGGCACCCCTCGGCAGCCCCGGCGCGCCCGATGTCATGACGGGACGCTCTCGCCCGGCCAGCCGCGCGCCGGTCGGCCCTCGACCTGGTCGAGGAACTGCTCCAGCGTCCACCGGCGAAGCGCGACGATCTCCGGCGGCGTGGCGAGGGTCAGCAGCGAGCCGGCCCGGCAGAACTCGTCCACCTCGGCCATCACCGCCTCCCAGGCCCGGATGACCTGCTTGGTCTCCGGGACGACCGGATAGTGGAGGTCAACGGTGGCCTGACCTGCTTGGGCCGCCTGCTCGAGAGCAGCGGTCGGCCCACTCAGCTCGTCGCTGTAGCGGGTCGTGATCGCGTCGGCGAGATCGATCAGGCGTTGCGGGACCTGCGCGCGGCCGCTGCCCGCACCTTCGGAGATCACGATCAGCGCGAACTCCCGCAACAGCTCGGCGAAGTGCTCCGCCTGCCACATCCCCAGCGGCACCGGGTAGCCCAGCAGGGTAACGGTGTCCACGAGTGGCAGTTCGGCAGCGGGCGGCTCCGGGGCCTGCGCAGCAACCACGTCGTCCCCCTCGTCTGCTCGGCCCGGTCGCGGCGACGGTACCTGTGCGCGTCGGCATCCGCGGGGAGGCGGCGCCCGGCGGGTTAACGCAGCGCCGTGACCGACTCGGCGTACGAGAGCCGGGCGCCGGTGCGCTCCTGCAGGTCGGCTCGGGACAGTCCCTCGGCCATCTCCCGGACCACCAGGCCGGCCCGGTCCACGTCGATCACGGCCAGGTCGGTGTAGATGCGGTCGACCACCCGGGCAGCGGTCAGCGGGAACGTGCATCGCTCCAGGATCTTCGGCTGCCCGTCCCGCGTCTGGTGCGTGGTGAGCACCAGGACCCGCTTGGCGCCAACCGCGAGATCCATCGCACCGCCCACGGCCGGCGGGAAGCTGTCGTCGTCGGTGGCCCAGTTGGCGAGGTCACCGGCCGCCGACACCTGGAAGGCGCCGAGCACGCTGACGTCGAGATGGCCGCCGCGCATGATCACGAACGAGTCGGTGTGGTGGAAGTAGGCCCCACCGGGCAGCAGGGTCACCGGCGACTTCCCTGCGTTGATCAGCTCGGGATCCTCCTCGCCCGGCGCCGGCGCCGGCCCCATGCCCAGGATCCCGTTCTCGCTGTGGTAGATGATCTCCCGGCCGGCCGGAGCAGCGTCTGCTACCCGCGTCGGCAGCCCGATCCCCAGGTTCACGTAGGACCCGTCCGGGATGTCGAGGGCCACCCGGCGGGCCATCGCCTCCAGGCTGAGCCCCAATCGGCTCATGTCCCCACCTGGACGACCCGGTCCACGAAGACCCCCGGTGTGACGATGCACTCCGGATCGAGGTCCCCCAGCTCCACCAGCTGCCTGACCTGGACCACGGTGAGCGTCGCTGCCGTCGCCATGGTGGGGCCGAAGTTGCGGGCCGCGCTGTGATAGGTGAGGTTGCCCCACCGGTCGGCCCGGTCAGCCTTGACCAGGGCGACGTCCCCGGGCAGCGGCTGCTCGAAGACATGCCGCCGGCCGTCGATCACGCGCACCTCCTTGCCCGCCGCGAGCACCGAGTCGGCGCCGGTCGGCGTGAAGAAGCCGCCGAGACCCGCCCCTGCGGCGCGCATCCGTTCGCTGAGGGTGCCCTGCGGAACCAGCTCGAGCTCGACCTCACGGGCGCGGAAGCGCTGCTCGAACCAGGTCGACCCGCTCGAGCGCGGGTACGAACAGATGATCTTGCGGACCCGGCCCTCCCGGAGCAGTGCCGCCACGTCTGTCTCACCGCTGCCGGCATTGTTGGTGACCAGGGTGAGCTCACGGGCGCCCTGGTCGAGCAGCGCGTGCGTCAGCTCGACCGGGATGCCCGAGCTGCCGAAGCCGCCGACGAGCACCGTGGAGCCGTCCCGTACGCCGGCCACCGCGTCGGCCAGCGTGGCCACCCGCTTGTCCAGCACCCGCGCCTCCGGTCGGCTCCGGTGGACGGCGGCCGCGGCCACGTCACCCCGCGACCGGACCCTACCGGCCGGGCTACAGATCGATCTCTCGTTCCCGTTCGTGATCTCGCGCCGGCCGGACCGGGATACCGTCCGGGCCTGCCTCCGCACCCTGGACCCCCGACCCTGCCCCCTGGACCCTGCGCCCGCCGACCACGAGGACGGCCCCCGGCATCGACGCGACCGCCGACCTGACCAGCTTCGGACTGTCCGACATGATCGCGATCTCGTCGGCGGTCCGCGGCTTCGGCGCGCAGTCCCGCAGCGTGGAGGAGCTCGGCACCCGGGTCGCCTCCTACCTCTACGAGCACCTGGTCTCGGCCGGCACCGGGAGCCGCCAGGCGGCCCTGGTCCGGTTCTACAAGACCTGCGCGTACGAGGAGCTGGACGCCAGCCAGCGTCAGTTCGCCGACCGGGCGCTGGGCGCGCTGCCGGCCACGCCGAGCCTGAAGTGCCTCACCCTGCTGGGGACGGCCGGTGAGGAGGCCGGCTGGAACGACCGCCACGCCTCGGCCGGCCACCAAGCGATCCCGCTACCCAGCGAGGCCTTCGTCGAGAGCGCTCCGATGATCCACCGGCTGCTCCAGCAGCTTCAGGTCGACGTCGGCGCGCTGGTCCGCGCCGACACGGGCCTGGTGCACAGCGTCGCGGAGGACATCTACCACGTCTTCTACGTCGGCAAGGCTCACGGCAGCCCGCACATCCCTGCGCAGGACTTCGTGCGCACCTTCGGCATCTCCTCGGTCCTGGGCTTCGGGGGGGTGCTGCCGACCGGGGACGTGTTCGCGGTGATCCTGTTCTCCCGGACCACCGTCCCGCCCGAGACTGCCGAGCTGTTCGCGACAGTGGCGCTGAGCGTCACCGTGGCGCTGCTGCCGCTGCTGTCCGGGCCACTGCTCGACCCGACCGGGCTTCCCAGCACGCCGACGCCTGCCCGGCCCGCAGTCACGCCGGCCGAGCTGGGTCGAGCCGAGGCGGTCGTCCTGCACCGCCTGCTCGACGTCCACGAGCGGGCGGCGGCGGCGGAGTCCCGGGCGGTGGTCCGGGCCATGCGCGAGCTCGAGGAGGAGGCAGCCAGGTACGCCGCGCTGGCCCGCACCCTGCAGGACAGCCTGATTCCTCCGGACCTGCCGGTCATCCCCGGCCTGGAGACCGCGGCGGCGTACCGGCCGGCCGGTGACGGCGCCGAGGTGGGCGGTGACTTCTACGACCTGTTCCTGATCCGGCGCGGGGTCTGGGGTCTGGTGGTGGGTGACGTGAGCGGGAAAGGCGCTCCGGCCGCCGCCCTGACTGCCCTGGCCCGGCACACCGTGCGAGCGGCGGGTTTGCACGTGCCCTCCCCCCGAGGAGTGCTGGAACGGCTGAACGAGGCGGTCAACCGGCAGGAGAGCCGGGGCGAGCGCTACCTCACCGCTGCCTTCGCACATCTGCGCCGGTCCCGCGACCGGCTGACCGTCACGCTGGTGCTGGGCGGCCATCCCATGGCGCTGGTCGTGCGACGGGACGGCACTGTCGAGGCGGCCGGCCTCCCCGGCAGCGCCATCGGGCTGTTCCGCCACATCGAGCTGCGGGAGGCCACCATCGAGCTGTCCCGCGGCGACGCGCTGGTCTTCTACACCGACGGTGTGACGGAGGCGCGTTCGGGCCCGGTCGAGTACGGCGAGCCGGCGCTGAGAGAGCTGCTGTCCTCCCTCGCCGGGGCCACTGCCGACCAGATCGCGCAGGGCGTGATGAACGCCGTCCTGGGCTTCCAGGGCGGCCTCGCCCACGACGACACCGCTGTCGTCGTGGTCCGGGTCCGGCCCTGAGGTCGAGAGGTCAGGCGTCGGAGCGCAACAGCCGGCCTGCCGCCAGCGCGAGAACGACCAGCGCGTAGAGGCCGAACACGCCGAAGCCGACCCAGGGCGACAGGTCGCGGGGAACGGCCCGGACGGCGGTGATGGCCTGACCGGCAGCGCTGGGGAGGTACTTGCCGATCGGGCCGGACCAGCTCGAGGGCAGGAAGCGGACCAGGATCGGCAACACGAACAGCAGCCCGAACAGCGTGGAGATCGCAGCGGCGGTGTTGCGCAGCAGGGCGCCGAGCCCCAGGCCGAGGAGCCCGACAACAACCAGGTAGAGCGCCGAGCCGACCACCGCCCGCAGCACATGGGGCGCGCCGAGCGTGGTCTCGATGTGCTTCGCCGACAGGATCGACTGGCCGATCAGGAAGGCGCCGAGCACGGCCGGCACGGTCAGCAGGAGCGTGGTGCCGGCGTACACCGCAGCCTTGGCCCACAGCACCGGGAGGCGTCGCGGGACGGCCGCGAACGTCGCGCGGATCATGCCGGTCGCGTACTCACCGGTGATCAGCAGGACACCCAGGACACCGATCGCAAGCTGGGCCAGGAACACCCCCGCCAGGCTCACGCTGGTGGGGTCGAAGCCGATGGCGTCCTGAGGGTCGCGCGGCGGCCAGTGCGCGACGATCAGCGACGGCACCAGCGCACTGAAGCCGATGATGAAGACCACCGCGGCCAGCAGCGAGAAGACCGTCGAGCGCAGCGAGCGCAGCTTGGTCCACTCGGACCGCAGCACGCGCAGCTGGGTCACCCCGGCCTCGTGGGTCCGCGCGGGGGCGGGTGCCGGCGGGACGGCGGTGGTGGTCATCGGCCGACTCCCGAGGTGTCGAGCGTGCCCTGGAACTCCACCGAGTCCCTGGTCAGGTCCATGAACGCCTCCTCCAGCGAAGCCTGTTGCGGCGCGAGCTCCAGCAGGGTGATGCCGGCACCGGCGGCGGCGATCCCGATCTGGTCGCTGGTCAGGCCCGCTACCTCGAGCGCCTCACCCGCGACCGCGGTGACCGTGACGTCGGAACCGGACAGCGACGACCGGAGCCGGTCCGGGTCGGTTGTCCGCACCCGGACCAGGCTGCGTGAGGCGCTGGCGATGAAGCGGTCGACGCTCATGTCGGCGATCAGCCGGCCGCGGCCGATCACGATCAGGTGCTCGGCGGTCTGCGCCATCTCGCTCATCAGGTGCGAGGAGACGAAGACGGTGCGGCCCTGGTGCGCGAGGTCCTTGAGCATCTCCCGGATCCAGCGGATCCCTTCCGGGTCGAGCCCGTTGACCGGCTCGTCGAGCACGAAGGTCTGCGGGTCGCCGAGCAGCGCGGTGGCCAGCCCGAGCCGCTGGCCCATGCCGAGGGAGAACCCGCCCGCGCGCTTGCCCGCCACCTCGGGCAGGCCGACGACGTCGATCACCTCGTCCACCCTGGCGCGCGGGATGCCCGAGGTCTGCGCGAGCGCCAGCAGGTGGTTGTACGCCGAGCGGCCGGTGTGGATGGAACGCGCCTCCAGCAGTGCCCCTACCTGGTGCAGCGGCGCCCGGTGCTCACGGTAGGACCGGCCGTTGACCGTGACCGAGCCCGACGTCGGCGCGTCCAGTCCGATGATCATGCGCATGGTGGTGGACTTCCCGGCGCCATTGGGGCCGAGAAAACCGGTGACCACACCAGGCTGAACCGTGAAGGTGACGTCGTCGACGGCCAGCTTGTCGCCGTACCGCTTGGTGAGCCCGTGCGCCTCGATCATGCGGTCTCCCGGTCAGCCGGTCAGTGCGTTGCCGTCAGTGTCGCGTTCCTGCCTGAACGCCGGCTGGGAGCCCGCTGCAGATGTCCTAGGCGAACGCCGGTTGCCACGAGCCCGCGCCGGGGTCGCCGGGCACCCACCACCGCGCACAGAGCAGCGCCGCTGCTGCTGCGGCGGCCAGCGCCAGCAACCAGCCGACCCCCACCAGCTGACCCAGCTCGGACTCCCGCTGCTCGACCAGGCGCAGCGAGCGCGCGGCGACGACGGTGCCACTCCCCTCCGGCCCCCGGTACGCGACGATCACCGCGGCCTGACGGACGCTCGGCCGCGGCTGCCAGGTCACCACCTGCCGACCGGCCGTCCCGGCCGCCCGCAGGGTCCCCAGGGGCGGTCTCACCTGCCGCCCCTCGAGCTGCCCGGTGGAGGCGAGGATCGCTCCGCCGTCGTCGACCACGGTCACAGATCCGGCCAGGCTGCGGGCCAGGTCGACGGGCGGCCCGGCGACCACCCGCCCGAGCGGTACGCCGGCATCGAGCTGAGCCGCTGCGTCATCGGCCACCTGCGTCTGCGGGTCGTTGGCGGACGCGCGCAGCGTGTGCTGGCCCGCGGCGTAGACCAAGGCTGCACAGACCGTGGCAGCAGTGGCGGCGGGCAGCCACAGCAACAGCGCGAGGGCGAGGCGTGGGCGAGGCGACCGGAACTGCCCGGCGACGGCGGCCGGGGAGCCGAAGCGGGCCACCGCGTCTTCGGCGGAGTCGGCGTCTGCTGCATCCATCAGGTGCTCCTTGACCTCGGCCGTGATGCGGCGGCGCCGGCGGCCGCGGACGGCGAGCCGGCAGCTGAACTCGCTGAGCCAGCCCTCGATCGCGTCGGCGCTCACGCGGTGCTCCCGGGGACCGGCGCCAGCACCGCGCTGACGGCCCCGGCGAAGCGCTGCCAGCCTCGACGGCGCTCACCGAGCCGGACCCGACCGGCCGCGGTCAGCTGGTAGACCCGGCGACGGCGCCCTTCGACCGTCTCCCACCGGCTCGCTAGCAGACCGGCCCGCTCCAACCGGTGCAGGGCCGGGTAGACGGTGCCCTCCGGCAACTCGAACACGCCGTCACTGGCGGCTCCGAGCCGGCGTACGACGTCGTAGCCGTGGCCAGGCTCGGCGGTCAGCACGGACAGCACCATTCCGTCGAGATGGCCCTGCAGCTGGGCCGGGTCGATCGTCATACCTAGACAGTCTAGGCATCTGGCTCGGGAAGGCAAGCCTCGCCGGACCGCGTCTCCTTGGTGGGGCAGCCGGCTTCTGCCAGCATGGGCCGATGAGCAAAGACGAGTGGGTCTCGGCGGTCCGGCGGGTCGACAAGCCCTGGGGACACGAGGAGTGGTTCGCACTGGTCGACGGCCGCTTCTGCGGCAAGGCCATCCATGTCATCGAGGGTCACGCGTTGTCTCTGCAGTACCACGAGGTGAAGGAGGAGACGGTCAGTGTCCAGAGCGGCCGACTGCTCTTCGAGGTCGGAGCGAGTGAGCAGGCCATGGACAGCTTCGAGCTGCTCCCCGGCGAGTCGGTCCACCTGAGCCCCGGCATCCGGCACCGGATGACCGCGCTGGAGGACACCGTGATCCTCGAAGCCTCCACGACCGAGCTTGCCGACGTGGTCCGCCTGGAGGACCGGTATGGCCGAACCGGCACCAGCGACGGCTGAGCAGCCCCCACCGCTAGGAGCGGCGCGGCTCCCACCGGAACCGCCGTACGGCGACCGCAACGCCAGCGACCAACCAGACGGAGAGGACGAGCAGGCTCCGGCCGTCGAAACCCAGTCCGCGGGTCCTCGGGTCGAAGGCCGCGAACATGGCCTGGGTGAACGGCCGCACCGGGAGATAGTCGGCGACTCTGGTGATCGTCGCGGTCCCCGGGATGGGGAAGAAGGTGCCGGACAGGAACAGCACCGGGAAGATCGCGAAGTTGACGATCGCGGGAGCGGCATCAGCGTTGGGGACGAGCATGGAGACGGCGATGCCGAGGGCGCAGAAGCAGGCCGCTCCCAGGAGGAAGGTCAGGGCGAGGGCCAGCAGGTGGCCGTGCCAGCGCAGGCCATAGACCCCCGTGCCGAACGCGAGGGTGATGGCGATCAGGATGGTCGACACGACCAGGGAGTTGCCGATGACGCCGCCGATGAAAGACCCGGCCGGCAGCGGAGTCCCGCGCAGCCGCTTGAGCGCCCCCGAGTCGCGGCGCAGGGCGAGGGTGACGCCGAGGTTGCTGTAACAGGCGCTGATCACGGCGAACGCGGTGATCGCCGGGATGTAGTACTGGTTGAACGGGATGTCCCCGAGGAAGGGGATCCGGGTGCCGCTGTTCAGGCTTGCGAAGATCACCATGAACATGATCGGAAAAGCGAACGTGAAGAACGCACTGGCCGGGTTGCGCCAGTACGCCTTCTGCTCGTACCGCATCTGGTGGACGGCCAGCGAGACAGCGCTCATGCAGGCGGACCCGATCCCGGCTCGACGGCCGCCTGCGGCGGCACCGCGGTGCTCAGCGAACCGGTGAGCCGGAGGTAGACGTCTTCGAGGCTCGGCCGGACGACGCTGAGCGAGTCGAGGCTGACACCGCGTTCCAGCGCCCAGCCGGTGAGCAGGTGCAGGACCCGCATCTGCTCACCGGCCGGCACGGCGACTTCTACGACCTCGCCCAGCGGCCGGGCGGAGACCGGCAGGTCGCCGATCGCGACCCCCGCCGGCAGCCGGAAGCGGACGCGGGCCGCCGCGGTGTCCCGGCCGTCGAGATCGTCCGGCGTTCCCTCGGCCACGATGCGGCCGGCAGCGATGATCGCGACCCGGTCGGCCAGCTCCTGCGCCTCGTCCATGTAGTGCGTGGTGAGGACGACGGTGGTCCCCCCGCCGGTCAGGCTGCGCACCATCTCCCATGCCCCGTGCCGCGCGGTCGGGTCGAAGCCGGTGGTCGGCTCGTCCAGGAAGATCAGTTCCGGTCGGCCGACGATGCCGAGGCCGACGTCCAGACGGCGCTGCTGACCCCCGGAGAGCGTCTTGACCTTCGCGTCGGCCTTGGCCTCCAGGCCGACCAGCTCGAGCACCTCGCCGACCGGACGGGGGTTGGGGTAGTAGCCGGCGTTGCGACGCAGGGCATCGGTCACCGTCAGGTAGGGCTCCACGGCAGTCTCCTGAAGGACCACGCCGATGCGCTCGCGCAGCCGGCTCCCACCCACGCGCGGGTCGGTACCGAGGACCTCGACGAGGCCGGCGTCGCGGTCGTGCAAGCCCTCGAGGATCTCCAGGGTGCTGGTCTTGCCGGCGCCGTTGGGCCCCAGCAGGGCGAAGACCTCACCGGGTTCCACGCGCAGGCTCACGCCACGGACGGCCTCGATGAGCGCGCCATGGCGCCCGCGATAGGTCTTGTGCAGGTTCTCGACCAAGATGGCCGGCATCGGGCCTCCGTCTCAGCCGCCGACCCAGGCTATGGCAACGTGGCGAGTCTGGCCGAAGGCTCGGCTGTCCCTTACCTGGCCCGAACACAGGCAGCCGACGATGTGCGGGTGAGCGCAGGGACGGACCGCCGATGAGTGAGCGCAGCGCGCTGGCTCACCTCTACCGGCGGGTCGGGTTCGGCGCCCGCCCCGACGAGCTGGACGCCGCGGTCAAGGCGGGCTACGCGGCCACCGTCGCGGCCCTGCTCGACCGGAGCCGGCCAGACCCGGGCGTGCAGTCGACGCCACCCCCGACGCTGCCGCTCGACGCCCGTCCCGGGAAGGCCGCGGACGCCGCCGGCCGGCGCGCCTACCAGCAGGCCGAGGCGGCGGCGAAGGAAGCGCTCGTGCTGTGGTGGCTCGACCGGATGGTCGTGGCGGCGAACCCGCTCCCGGAGAAACTGGCGCTGTTCTGGCACGGCCACTTCGCCACGTCGGTCCAGAAGGTCGGCAGCGCCGCCTTGATGCTGCGCCAGAACGAGCTGTTCCGATCGCTCGGCGCCGGCGACTTCGGCGCCCTGGCAAACGCCGTCAGCAAGGACGCGGCCATGCTGATCTGGCTGGACGCGCGCTCGAACAAGAAGGCACGTCCCAACGAGAACTTCGCCCGCGAGCTGATGGAGCTGTTCACCCTCGGCATCGGCAACTACACCGAGACCGACGTCAAGGAGGTGGCCCGGGCCTTCACCGGCTGGGCCGAAGAAGGCGCCGGTGGAACCGCGGCCTACCGCTTCAACGCCCGCCAGCACGACGACGGGTCCAAGACCGTCCTCGGGCACACCGGCAACCTCGACGGTGAGTCGGTCATCGCGCTGCTCGCCGGGTCGCCCGCGTCGGCCCGCTGGGTCGTCAGCCGGATGTGGAGCCGGTTCGCCCGGCCCGTCGCCCCGCACGACCCGCAGGTCGACGCGCTGCTTCCGGCGTACGGCGGGCGCGACTGCGGTGCCCTGTTGCGGGCTGTCCTCTCCGCGCCGACGTTCACCTCGGCCGAGGTGCAGCAGGGTCTGGTCAAGCAGCCGGTGGAATGGGCGGTGGGTGCCCTGCGCGCCCTGCGTCTGCGGGCGACCGACAAGCGGCTGGCGAGCTCGCTCACCGCGCTCGGCCAGCTGCCGTTCGCCCCGCCGAGCGTCGGCGGCTGGCCGGCCAACGAGGCCTGGCTCACCACGGCTTCGAGCCTGACCCGGGTGCAGCTCGCCCAGAGCATGGTCGCCAAGGCGGACCTCTCGCTGGTCGCCGACGCCGCGCCCGGCGACCGACCGGACGCGGTGGCCCACCTGCTCTCCCTCGACGGCTGGAGCGCCCGCAGCGCGATGGCTCTGCGATCCGCGGCCGACGACCCTGCGCGCCTGGTGACCCTCGCCCTGGTCTCGCCCGAGTACGTCGTGAACTGATGGAGGGTCAACTGGTGGAGGTGTCCGCATGCCCGCACTGAGCCGACGTCAGTTCCTTGCCGTCTCCGGGGTCACCGCCGGTGCCGCGCTGGCTGCCGGTGCCACCACCCGGCCGTGGACGCACCTGCTGCACGAGGCCCGCCGGAACCCACTGCCCACCGGCACCGGCGTCCTTGTGCTGGTCACTCTCTACGGCGGTAATGACGGGCTCAACACGCTGGTGCCCTACGCCGACCCGGCCTACCACGACGCGCGGCCGGAGCTTGCCTACGCCGAGCACGAGGTGCTGCCGCTGGCCGAGGGCCTCGGGCTCAACCCGTCGATGAAGGGCCTGAAAGGCCTGTGGGACAAGGGGAAGCTGGCCGTCGTACGCGGGGTCGGCTACCCCGACCCCGACCGCAGCCACTTCCGGTCGATGGCGATCTGGCAGACCGGCTCCCCCGGCAGCCCGCAGCCCAGCGGCTGGCTCGGCCGCTGGCTCGACGCCACCGGCACCGACCCGCTGCGAGCCGTGGCCGTCGGGCCGACCTTGCCGCCGCTGCTGGCCGGTCTGACGACTGCCGGAGCGGCGGTACCCGTGGGGCCGATGGCCCTGCCGACCGGGCGGCTCGGCAGCGCCCTGCACGACCTCGAGACGCCGTATGCCGGCGAGCCGCGGCTACTGGCCCGGGTGGCCCAGTCGGGCGCCGACCTGTTCACCGTCGCCGCCACCCTGGGCCCGGCGCTGGGCACGTCAGCCGCACCCGGGACGCCGGAGCACGGCGGCGGCAAGCCGGCTAAGGCGGGTGAGCTGGCCGCCCAGCTCGGCGTCGTGGCGCGGTGCATCAACGCCGGTGCTCCGACCCGGGTCTACTCGGTCAGCCTGGGCGGGTTCGACACCCACGCCGACGAGAAGGGCACCCAGTCACGCCTCGTGGGCGAGCTCGACAGCGCGCTGACCGAGTTCCTCGACGCGATCGGCCGCGGGGGCCACGGCGAGGGCGTCGTCGTCGCGGCGTACTCCGAGTTCGGCCGCCGGGTCGGGGCCAATGCGAGCCAGGGCACCGACCACGGCACCGCAGCGCCGATGTTCGTCGTGGGCCCGCACGTCAAGGGCGGGATGTACGGTGAGCAGCCCAGCTTGACCAGCCTCAACGACGGTGACCTGAAGTTCAGCACCGACTTCCGGGCCGTCTACGCAACACTGCTCGAGCGGGTGCTCGGCACCGACGCGGAGCAGGTTTTGGGCAAGGAGCGGTTCCCCCGGCTGGATCTGCTGACCTAGCTTCCGGTTCCGCCCACCGCAAGACCGCGCAAGTGGTCGGCGAACCCCCCGATCGTCCTGCTCTCGCGCCGACCGCTCGTGGTGACCGGGATCCGGCCTGTCGCGACCAGGCGCCGGGCCCGCGCCCGCAGCAGGTCGACCAGCCCCTGGTCCTCGGCCAGAGCCAGCGGCGGGATGCCGCCCGCGTCGACGTACGCCGCGGCGGACAGGCCGAGGTTGGCACCGTGCACGTGCGGGTGACCCCGGCGGGGACGACCGTAGGTGCTCCCGAACCGATGGCGCGCCGCGGCCGGCTGCTCGGACCAGTCGCCCACCCGCACCGTGCCGGCCACCACCTCCGCCCCCGACCGCGCCAGCCGGAGCTGTTCGGCCAGCCAGTCGGCCGGGACCGTCGAGTCGGCGTCGGTGGTTGCCAGCCACAGCTGCCCGGCCGGCCGGCCGGCCTCACGCCGGAGCACCTCGGCGAACCCGGCCGCCCTGGCGACACCGACGTTGCGGGCCTGCACCTCCAGGGCATCGGGCGCACAGGCACCGCTGTCGTCGGTGCACGCGTCGAGCACCGGCACGACGTGCACCCGCACGTCCCGCAGAGCCGGGTGGCGGGCGGCAGTGCGCAGGGAGGCCAGGCAGGCGGGCAGCAGCGCCTGCTCGTCATGGGCCGGGACGACGATGCCGACGGCGCGGATCGCGGCGTGGATGCTCAGAGCAGCCGCCCCCGACGGGCCACGCTCACGGCGCCCCCGGGAGCCAGTACGTCGAGCAGGAAGTCCTCCTCCTCCACCCGGCTCACCCGTGGCCAGCGAGCCAGCGCCGCGTGCACCTCGTCGCCGCCGAGCGGGTAGTCCTCGACCGGGTGCCGCCAGTGGCAGGCCACCACGGTGCCGTCGGTGCCAAGGTCGCGCTCGACGAGGTCCAGCAGCCGGGTCAGGTCGGCGGCGTCGAGGTAGTAGCCCACCTCCGACAGCACAACGAGGTCGTAGGTGCCGGCGGGCCAGTCGTCCGGCACGGACCCCTGCAGCAGCCGGACCGCTGCCGGAACCCGGCGGCGCGCAATGTCCAGCGCGGCGGCGCTCGCGTCGATGGCAACCATCGATCCGCACCGGGCGGCCAGCGCGGCGGTGAGAACGCCGATGCTGCAGCCGATCTCGAGTCCCCGGTCGTAGGCCGGTGCCGGGAGCGCGGCCAGCGTCAGCGCGTACTTGCGCTGCTCGTACCACCGGTCGGTGAAGCCCCAGGGGTCGGCGCTCTGCGCGTACATCTGCTCGAAGTAGCCGGCCGGCAGCGTCACCCGAACACCATCTCCCATGGCCGGCCAAAGCGCTCGAGCACCCATGCGGGCAACACGGGAGCGTCCGCCGGGATCGGGCCCAGCGGCTGCGTCTGGGTCGCGAAGGCGGCGAGCGCCCGTCTCTTGGCAGCGCGCACCGGCTCAGGCAGGTCGACGCGTCGCGCGCGATGCCAGGGCACCGAGTCCTCACCGGGTGCTGCCCAGTGCCACATCCACACCGGGTAGGTCAGCAGCCGGGCGTCGTCGCGGGCGGCCACCCGCTGACACGCCCGGCCGACGGCTTCGTGGTCCGGGTGGCCGTCGCCGGCCCACGGGCTGAGCAGCCAGGTCCCGGGTGAGACCCGCAGCCGGTCCACCAAGGGCGGCTCGAGCGCCGCCGAAGCGCCGTCGGGCAGCCGCAGCCTGCGAATGGTCCCGGGTACGCCGAGAGCGGCCAGCGCCGCCGCCGTCTCCGCCGCCCGCAGACCTGCCAGCACCTGCGGGGCGACGGAGCCGCCCGGATGACTGGCCTCGCCGTCGGTGACGGCAACCACGTCCACCTGAGCCCCCGACGCGGCGAGCAGGGCCAGCAGACCGCCCACGCCGAGAATCTCGTCGTCGGGGTGCGGCGCCACCACGACCACCCGATCGGGAGCGGCGCCCAGATCGAGCCGGGCCGGGGCCAGCGCATCGAGGAAGGGCAGCCAGATCCGTTCCGGAGTCCCGACGCCGTCGATGGCGGTCACCATCGGGCGTCGGTGACAGCCAGCTCGCCGAGGCCGGCCAGGTCGCGCTCGGCGTGCGACTGCCGCAGGTAGACCGGCAGGTCGGCGGCCCGTTGCGCCTGCACGGGGTCGAGACAGAGTGGGCCGGCGCCCAGGGCCCGACCGACCCGGTCGAGGAC
>JALYXH010000058.1 GCA_030947185.1 Actinomycetota bacterium
GAGGCGAGCGCCAGCGGATGGACCGCGGAGCAGACGTCGTGGGCGAAGCCGGGCTCGGTGAGCTCGGCCGTCCGGCAGCCACCGCCCGGGGTCGGAGCCGCCTCGTAGACCCGGACCTGGCAGCCGGCGGCGGCCAGCGTGATGGCGGCCGACAGCCCGTTGGGACCAGCTCCGACGACGACCGCGTCGAGCGGTGCGGTCATCGCCCCCCGCTGTCGGCCGTCCGGCGTCGGCGGGTGACGCGGGTGATCGGGCCCAGCACCATCTGGAGCACCGTGCGGATCGCGGCGTTATGCCAGATGTTGCCGGCCTTGCTCCACTGCCGCCGCTTGTCGACCACGACGAGGCTCTTGGTGTGCTCGCGCCCGGGCGCCCCGAGATGGGTGGCCAGGGACTCGAGGGTCTCCCGCCAGAACTTGTCCTCCTTGCGGTGGCCGCCGAAGGTCAGCCCGAGCTCGTACATCGGGTCGTTGGCCCGCATCAGCACCTGCGCCTGGACGACCGTCGTCCCGTCCTTCTCGAAGGCCGAGTTGGTGATCCAGCCGGCGAACATGTGCCCCTGTGGGGTCATCAGGGTGAACGACTCGTCATCGGCGTAGAGCACCATCACGCCGGTCGACAGCCGCACGCCACCCGGCATCGACAGGTCGAGCAACGCCACGTCGCCGGGGGCGATACCGGTCAGGGCGCCGTGGAAACGGTTGCCCTTCGGCCAGAAGCTGCCGAAGTCGGCCTTCCAGGCGGCGATGGCCTGCTGCGGGGTGACCTCGGGGCCGATGTCCACCGTGTACGTCTTCTGCCACATCTTGCCGAAGCCCTGGACCGGTCCCATCAGCTTGCGGCCGCTGACGTTGTCACCCTTGGCACCCGGGCGCGCCTCGGCATGCAGGCGGGACACCTTGCCGGCCCAGTTGGCGGCATCGCGGGGCAGCTTCTGGGCCGGGACGCCGACAGCCGCCTCGATGGGGTCGGGCTCGACGGAGGTTGCCTGCTCGGGCCGGCTGGCGTTGATGCTCATGGCCGCCGCCTACCGGACGCCGGCTGCCGCGAGGGCAGCCGTCTCGTCGTCGACGATCGTGATGGCCTCGTCGAGCCGGGTCAGCTCGAAGATCTGCCGGTAGTGGTCGGTGAGGCCGTAGGCCAGCAGCGACTGGCGCTGCCGGTTGGCCCGCACCAGCATCGTCACGATCATCCCGATGCCACCGCTGTTCATGTACTCCAGCCCGGTGAAGTCGAGCAGGATCTTCTTCGCTCCCGAGGCGGTGAGCTCGTCGTACGCCGAGCCGAGCAGGCCCTCGCACGACGAGGTGACGTCTCCCTTGATGTCGATGATCCCGGCCCCGTCACCTGCCGGTCGGACGTTCATCGACACAACTGCTGCTGCCATCGTGTGGCTCCCTCGGACTGGTGAGCGGACTGAACGGGTTGCTGGAGCGGGTCTCAGGTGCCGGCCAGGTTGCCGAGCGCGCTGTCGACGTCGCTGAACATCTGCATGAAGTCGGAGAGCCGGGTGATGTTGAAGATCTCCCGGTAGTGCTCGGTCAGCCCGCAGGCCACCACCGTGCGGCCCTCCGCCCGGGCCTTCGCCAGGACGCCGACCACCAGGGCGATGCCGGTGGAGTTGATGTAGTCGACGTCGGTGAAGTCGATCAGGACGGTCCGCGGGTCGCCCTCGCCGACGGCCTGCTCGTACGCCGGGAGCAGGACTCCGGCCGCTGACGAGTTGAGCTCGCCGGACAGGTCGAGCACGACCGACCCCGGCATGGCGCGAACCGTCACGTCACAGGTGCTCTGCATGGCCATCCTCCTGGTGTGCTGATTCGTGCAGGCGCACGGTCAGGCTGACGGTGTGCTCGGTGCCGTCGGCGGACACGGTCAGCTCGTCCACCATGTTCTTGATGAGGAAAAGCCCCCAGCCGCGGGGGGTCTGCAGTCCGGCCAGCTTGGCCTCGAGGTCGGGGCTGTCGGGAGCCGGTGCGCTTTCCGGCAGCCCGCCCTGGTCGGTGATCGTGACCATCACGGCATCGGCGGACGACAGGACGCGCAGGCGCACCGGGAGCTCGGCCTCGTTGTGGTTGCCGTGCTCGATCGCGTTCATCGTCGCTTCGGCGACCGCAGTCTTGAGCCGCTCCAGGCGCAGCGGCGGCAGACCGAAGTCCTTGACCACCTCGGCCACCCGCGCCATCGCCGCCCGCTCGTTGCCGGGCTCGCTCGCCACCGAGAACTCGTCCAGGACGCCGGCCGCGTCTACGGATGCGTCCATCAGGCCCGCCGTCCGGCCAGCACGCCGCCACTGGACTCCTCGACCGCAGCCGTCCGCGCCTGGGGTGCGCCGAGGCCGCGGGTGAGGGCGACCATCGTGATGTCGTCCTCCTGGTCGGCGCCCGGCCCGATGAACCGGGCGTGCTCGGCCAGCACGATCTCGATCAGCTCGTCGCCCCCGACCGGCGCCTCCACGAGCTTCTTGAGCCGCGGGAAGCCGAACATCTCACGGTCGGGCGCGTGCGCCTCGGCCAGCCCGTCGCTGTGCATCAGCATGCTGTCGCCGGGGCGCAGGACCGCCGTCTGCTCCTCGTACTCCATGCCGGGCATCAGCCCCAGCGGCATCCCCCGGGCCCGCAGCTCGACCACGCCGTCCTGGGTGCGGACGTAAGGCAGGTCGTGGCCGGCGTTGGCGTAGGTGATCTCACCGGTGTCGGGGTCGAGGACCACCGCCAGACAGGTGACGAACATGTGAGCCGGGATGTCGTCGTAGAGCACCTCGTTGACACGCTTGAGGACGGCACCCGGCGCGATCAGGCGCGGCGCGCTGGCCCGCAGCATCGAGTGCGTGCTGGCCATCACCAGCGCCGCCGGCACCCCCTTGTCGGTGACGTCGCCGACGACGATGAACACGCGGCCGTCCGGCAGCTCGATGAAGTCGTAGAAGTCACCACCGACGGTGCGCGCCGGCCGGTAGAACGCGGCGAAGTGCCAGCTGTCGAGGTCGGGAACGGCCTTGGGCAGGAACTGCTGCTGGATGAGCTGGGCAACCCGCAGCTCCTGCTCGATCCGCTCCCGGTTGACCAGCTCGGCCTCCTGCTGACGGACCAGCTGGCCGACGCGGACCGCCGGCGCCGCGTAGCCCGCCAGGGTGTCCAGCAGCTGCCGGTCGTCACCGGAGTAGTCCCGCTCCGACAGGCGCGGACCCAGCGTGAGCAGGCCGATCAGCTCGCCCTGCGTGACCAGCGGTACGACGAGCTTGGCGCCGGCCTCCTTCAGCTGGCGCAGGGCCGGCGAGTCGAGCTCGAGCCCCTCGACGTCGACGGCGCCGGCCACCTGCTGGCAGTAGCCGATCAGCGGGTCGTTCGGCGCCACATCCAGCTCCAGGTCGGAGCCGGCAGGAAGGGACGGCTCCGCCACCGGGGCTGCCGCGTCGGCCCGGGAGCGCCGGAACAGGCGCCGCAGTCCGGTCCGACGTCCGGACACGGCCAGGGCGTCGGGCTGCCCCGGACCATCCGGCGCCGTCTCGACGACCTGCGGGTCGGAGGAGGCGGCCGGAGCCGTTGACACGTCGATGGAGCTGTTCATGAGGTTCCTCGTCTCGCGACTGCACTGACCGTCGGCGCCGGAGCCTGCGGGCGCGTCTGCGACGCTAGGTGACGCAGGCTCGGAAGAACGGCAGTTCGCGAGATTTGCCCTCCTGCCATCCGTGCCTCCTCGCCCGGCCTGCGTCGCCTGCGCCTGTCTCCCGCCGGAGTGCCCGCTACCGCTCCGGGAGGAGACGGCTCTCACTCTCGCCGCCGACCGTCCCGGAACCGTTACGGTGTGAGCCGCCCCGGGTACGTTCGGATCGCAACGGAGAGGGCAGCCGTGACGTCGCGACCGCAACGAGGCCGCAGAGGTGGTCGGCGCTGAGCACGATGCGCCTGACGCTTCTGGGCACGCCCGTCGTCGAGCGCAACGGCGTCCGGGTCTCCTTCGACACCCGGAAGGCGACTGCCCTTCTCGCCTATCTGGCCATCACCGGCCACCCCCACAGCAGGGACGTGCTGACCGCGCTGCTCTGGCCGGAGGCAGACCGGGACCGGTCTCGAGGTGCCCTGCGCCGGACGCTGTCGGTCCTCAACACGGCAACCGGCGGAGACTGCCTGGTCCTCGACCGCCAGGCGGTGGGACTGCGCGCTGACAGCGTCACCGTCGACGTCGCCGAGTTCGAACGATTGGCCGGCGACCTCGGCCACGGACACCCGGCCGGCAAGGTCTGTCCCCGCTGCGTGCCTGTGCTGTCCACAGCAGCGGCGCTCTACGGCGACGACTTCCTGGCCGGCTTCGCCCTGCGAGACAGCCCCGAGTTCGACGAGTGGCAGACGTCCCAGGCCGACCGGCTACGGCGGCGACTGGCCGATGTTCTCGAGCGCCTGGTGCTGGCCCGCGTGCTGTCCGGCCGACCGGTAGACGCGGTCGACGAGGCGGTGCGCTGGCTCTCCCTCGACCCGTTGCAGGAGCCGGCCCATGCAGTGCTCATGCGCCTCTACACCTGGACCGGCCGGCGCAGCGCCGCACTCCGGCAGTACCGCGAGTGCGTGCGCGTGCTGGACCGCGAGCTCGGGGTCCCCCCGCTGTCGGGAACGACGGCTCTCTACGACGCCATCCGCTCGGACCGGCTGCCGCCGCCACCGCGGCAGCTGGTCGCCCAGGTGCCCGGTCAGCCGCCCCCCGCGCCGGCCGCTCACCCACCCCCGCGGAGCTCGGCCCGCCTGCCGCTCGTCGGGCGTGGCGCCGAAGTGGACCTGCTGCGCGCGCAGGGCGAGGCCGGCGACGGCGGCCGGCTCGTCGCCATCGTCGGTGAGGCCGGCATCGGCAAGACCCGTCTGAGCCAGGAGCTGACCGCCGTGGTCGCCGGGCGCGCCGGGCGGGTGGCCGCGGCTCGCGGACATGAGGGTGAGCAACAGCTCGCCTTCGGCGTCCTCAGCGACCTGCTGCGCAGCGCGACACGGTCCGCCCCGGGAGACCTCGCCACGCTGCCCGAGGCCTGGCAGGTCGAGCTAGCCAGACTGCTGCCGGAAGCGGCCGAACTGTCCGCTCAGCTGCCGGCAGCCGCCCCCCTGGAGTCGCCGGGTGGCCGCAGCCGGCTCTACGGCGCGCTGGTCGGTTGCCTGACGGCCCTGCTGGCCGGAGCCGCACCCGGGCTGGTCGTGGTCGAGGACGTGCAGTGGGCCGACGACAGCTCGGCCGAGGTGCTCGCCTACCTGCTGCGGCGGCTCGCCGAGCTGCCCGTGCTGGTGGCGCTGACCTGGCGACCGGACGCGCTGCGGGCAGCGTCCCCGCTGCGGCCGGCGCTGGCCGACGTACGCCGGGCCGGCCGCCTCACGCTGGTCGAGCCGGCGCGTCTGGACGTCGCCGAGGTGGGCGAGCTGGCACGGGCCGCGCTGTCGCAGGACCCGCCCGAGCCGGCCGCGGTGGCGAGGCTGCACGCCGAGACCGACGGACTGCCGTTCTTCGTCGTGGAGTACCTCGAGGCGTTCCGGCCGGCCGGCCGGATGCCTGCCGACACGGACTGGGCACTGCCGGGCGGTGTCCGGGCGCTGGTCGAGGTGCGGCTGGCGGCTCTCGACGAGACCACCGGGCAGGTGCTCGGCGCCGCCGCCGTACTCGGGAACGAGGTCGAGCTGGGGCTGCTGCGCACCACCAGCGGTCGAGGTGAGTCCGAGCTGGTCGCCGCGGTCGAGCAGGCCGTGGACCGGGGCCTGCTCGCGGAGGGGCCCGCCGGCGGTGCCGGCGCGGCGTACGAGTTCGCGCACGACGCGATGCGGCGGGTCGTCTACGACGCCACCAGCTTGGCTCGCCGCCGGCTGCTGCACGGCCGGGCGGCCGACGCCCTGGCGGGCGGCCGCGACGCCGACCGGCAGTCGGC
>JALYXH010000061.1 GCA_030947185.1 Actinomycetota bacterium
GCACCTGCGCGCGCAGGGCGACCGTGCGCGCAGTGTCGGCCGCCACCCGTCGCTGCTGGTCGCGGATGAGCTCGCTCAGCTGCACCCGCCGGTCGCTGCGCAGGTCGGTGCCGGCAGCGGAAGAGGCACTGGTGACGAAGAGCAGCCCTGCGAGCAGGCTGATGACCGGGACCAGCCAGGACCAGCGGCGAGGTCGGGCAGCCGGGCTCTGCGCGAGACGGCCCGGCTCGCTCACTGTTCCTCCAAGCGCCACCGACCCCCGACCACCGCCTCGAGGCCAGGAGCCCCGCTCGGGCTTACGCTAATGCACGGTGCGGCCTTCCCGGCCCAGCCGGTCGAACTCTGGAGGGCTCCCGTGCCGAAGTCCCGCGTACGGCGGAAGGCGGCCTACACGCCGCCGCCGACGCGATCGCCGCGCAAGCTGCACAGTCCGCCCTGGCTTGCCCCGCTGATGCTGGTGATGTTCCTCGTGGGCATCGCCTGGCTCGTGGTCGCCTACGTGACCAACGACTCCCTGCCGGGAATGTCCACCCTCGGCAACTGGAACCTGGCCGTGGGCTTCGCCTTCATCGTCAGCGGGCTGATGCTGGCCACCCGCTGGCGCTGAGGCCCGCCTACGTCCGCAAGTCAGCTAACGACACGGCTGTCATTCGTACACAGCAGTTGTCCACACTGGGGACAACCGGGAGTTCCAGCGGTTCAGAGCAGCTCGAGGATGGTCGCGTTGGCCGTGCCGCCGCCCTCGCACATCGTCTGCAGCCCAAAGCGGATGCCGCTGTCGACCATGTGATGGACGAGGGTGGTCATGACCCGGGCCCCCGACCCGCCCAGCGGATGACCGAGGGCGATCGCGCCGCCGTTGGCGTTGAGCGACTTCGCGTCGGCACCGGTCTCGGCGAGCCAGGCCAGCGGGACGGTGGCGAAGGCCTCGTTCACCTCCACCGCGCCGATCTCGTCCAGCCGTAGGCCGCTCTTGGCCAGCACCTTCGCGGTGGCCGGGATCGGCGCAGTCAGCATGATCACCGGATCGGCACCGGCCAGCGCGAAGGAGTGGAACCGCACCAGCGGGCGCAGGCCGAGCTCGGCTGCCTTGTCGCTGGTCATGATCAGCAGGGCCGCCGCGCCATCGGAGATCTGCGAGGAGTTCCCGGCGGTGACGACCCCGTTCTCGTCGAAGGCCGGCTTGAGCTTGCCGAGCGACTCGACGGTCCCTCCGCGGCGAATGCCCTCGTCGGCATCGAAGAGCCGGTCGGCGCCACCCTCGACCGCGACCGGCACCGGGCTCAGCTGCCCGGCGAAGCGGCCCTCGTCCTGCGCTGTCGCGGCGCGCTCGTGCGAGGCGAGCGCGAACTCGTCGACCTGCTGCCGGGACAGCGCCCACTGCTTGGCGATCATCTCGGCGCTGATGCCCTGCGGAACCAGTCGGTTCTGGTAGCGGTCGAGCATCATCGGCCCGAACGGGATGCCCGGACCCTGGGTCACCGTCGACCCCATCGGCACCCGGGTCATCGACTCGACCCCACCAGCCACCACGATGTCGCACTGACCCGACATCACCACGGCGGCGGCGAAATGGGCCGCCTGCTGGCTCGACCCGCACTGACGGTCGACCGTCGTCCCGACGACGTCCTCCGGCCAGCCGGCCGCAAGCGCTGCGTTGCGGCCGATGTTGAGGCCCTGCTCGCCGGTCTGCATCACGCAGCCCCAGATGACGTCCTCGACGACCGCCGGGTCGACGCCCGTGCGGCCGGCTAGCGCCCGCAACACGTGCGCGGACAGGTCGACCGGATGCCAGCCGGCCAGTGAGCCGTTGCGCTTCCCGACCGGGGTACGGACGGCGTCGACGATCACTGCGTCTCGCATGGAACCTCACTGAGAGAAATAACAGCAGCACGGAACTAGGCCGTGCTCATCGTACGTCGGCTCTGCACCAAGATCGCCGCGCAGCGGGGCGCTAGGCCAGGATGCGCACCGGCGTACCCAGCGGGAGCAGGTTGGCCAGCGCGGTGATGTCCTCGTTGTGGAGCCGGATGCAGCCGTGACTCACGTCGCTACCGACGCTGGACGGCTCGTTGGTCCCGTGCAGACCGATCACTGCGTCACCGCCGTTGAACGTCTCCAGAGTGGTCGAGAAGCCGGACAGGCCGTAGGCATATGGGCCATACGCGCCGCCGGCGTTGGTCGGCGCGATCAGCTCCTTCAGGTAGAACGTGCCGCCGGGGGTCGGGGTGTTGTTGGTGCCGACCCCGATCGGATAGGTGGCCTGCAGCTGGTCGCGGTTGTAGAGCTTGAGCTGGTGCCCGGCGCGCAGCACGTCGAGGCGGTAAGGGACGCCCGACATGGTCACCTGGTCAAGTCGGACCCAGCCGGTCGAGCCGTTGGGCCGGACCGGCAGGAAGACGTTGAGCCAGTCGCCCTCCTGGTGTTCGAGCAGGAAGGTGAGCGGCGCGCCGGACTCGACCGGGTTGTCCAGGGTGCGCTGGACAGTGCCGTTGGGCGCTGAGTAGACGGCCAGCTTGGCCGGCTTGGCCGCCACGGCATAGAACGGAAATGCCGGCTCGGGCGCAGGAGCAGCTGCCGACGGCGAGGGGGCCCCGACGGGCGCTGTGGCGTTGGGCGCAGCCAGGGGCTGAGGTCGTGACTGCGGAGGGCCGGCTCCGCAGCCGGACACAAGGATCCCCAGCGCGACGGCGGCAGCAGCCGACGTTCGGCGGGAAGGGCGCAGGAAACACGAAGGCGACATGGTCGACCAAGCGTACGTCCGCGGCTCGACCAGCGGACCGCTATCGGGTTCCCCTTGGCCGATGACCTTGACTGTGCTGTGATGTGCCGCAAAACGATCATCCGGGGGAAGTCGTGCGCACTCGTCTCAGCGTCGTCATCTCGCTCGTCGCCATCGCGGCGGGAGGCCTGCTGACCACAGCGGGGCCGGCCGACGCGGAGTGATCTTCTACGGGGTGGACGAGGGCCATCTCGGGATCTACCTCACCCCGACCTCGACGTGGACGTCTGCGAGTGGCTGAGCCTGCTGTCGCCGTCGATCCGAAGCAGGCTCAGACCTGGTCGACCCCGTACGCCTGGGTCGTCGGCCAGGCTGGTGCGGCGGCACTCTTCGCCGTCGTCGGCGCCCGGGCCGAACCAGCCGGCCGGCTGCTCGCGGGGATCGCCTGCCTGCTCCTGCTGGCCGGGGCTCTCCGCGACGCGACGCTGCGTCCGACGCTGAGAGCCGACCGCGACGGTGTGGCCGTACGCCAGGGCCGGCAGATGCGGCAGCTCGGCTGGGCGGAGCTCACCTCCTGCCGCGCCACCAGCGGCGCCCGGCGGCTGGTGCGCACGTCCTCGGTGGAGCTCGACCTCGGCGATGAGCTGCTCCTGCTGCCAGTGCGACGGCTGGGCGCCCCGGCGGCCGCAGTCACCGCCCGGCTGGAGGAGCTGGCCGCGCTGGCTGAAGGAGAGCGCTGAGCGCTCGGCTCAGCTTCCGGTCAGCGCTGCGGTCCGGACCAGCACGACGGCCACCTCCACCAGCAGTACGCCGACCAGCCCGGCGACCTGCACGGCCGTACGCCGGGAGCCCGCGGGTGCGTAGGCCAGCGCCAGGCCGGCGATGCCACCGGTCACCAACCCGCCGATGTGGCCGCCCACGCTGATGCTGGGGATGGCGAAGGTGAGCACCAGGTTGATCACGATCAGCCCGACGATCTGCCCGGTGTCG
Organism: Actinomycetota bacterium; assembly: GCA_030947185.1. Lineage (GTDB taxonomy): Bacteria > Actinomycetota > Actinomycetes > JALYXH01 > JALYXH01 > JALYXH01. The sequence goes on from JALYXH010000061.1 coordinate 3,713, forward strand.
GCCCGCATCTTGCGGGCGACGACGAAGTAGGCGGCGAACAGTCCGAAGATCGCGCCCGACGCGCCGGCCGACGCGGTGCCGAGCGGGCTGATCAGGTAGGCCAGCGCGTTGCCGCCTACACCCGCGACGAGGTACAGCGCCAGGTAGCGCCAGCGGCCCAGCAGCCGCTCGAGCTGGGCACCGAGCATCAGCAGGACGTACATGTTGAAGGCGATGTGCAGCAGCCCGTAGTGCAGGAACGCCGCGGTCACCAGCCGGTACCACTGGCCGTCGGCGACAGCCAGCGGAACCAGCGCGAAGCGCCGGTAGATGGGTGACCCGTTGTCGCCGAAGATCGACAGGCCGTTGGCGGCGGTGGCCAGGAACACCAGCACGTTCAGCCCGATGAGGGCCTTGGTGACCACGGCGCCGCTGCTGCTGACCGCTCCACCGAAAGCCGTGCGCACCGGTCGGGTCGAGCGCCGGCCGGCCGCGACGCACTCCGGGCACTGAAACCCGACCGACGCCTCCTGCATGCAGTCCGGACAGATCGGCCGGTCGCAGCGCGTGCAGCGGACCCAGGTCTCCCGGTTCGGGTGCCGGTAGCAGGTCGGCGCGTCGGTCTGCGGGGACGGGCCAGACGGCGCGGCCGGCGTGCTCACCGCAGCCGCCCGACGCCGATGGTCATGGCCACCCGCGTCAGGTCTCGCGTCGTTCGACGCTCACCGACTCCAGCTTGATCTCCTGCTTCGGCCGGTCCTGACCACCTGTCGGCGCGCTGGCGATCGCGTCGACGACCTCCTGGCCCTTGGTGACCTCGCCGAAGATGGTGTGCTTGCCGGTGAGCCACTGCGTCGCGCCCACGGTGATGAAGAACTGCGAGCCGTTGGTCCCCGGACCGGCGTTGGCCATCGCCAGCAGGTAGGGCTTGGTGAAGGCGAGCTCGGGGTGGATCTCGTCCTTGAACTGGTAGCCCGGGCCACCGCGCCCGCTCCCTAGCGGATCGCCACCCTGGATCATGAAGCCGGGGATGACCCGATGGAAGACCGTGCCGTCGTAGAGCTTGCCGGTCTGGCTCTTGCGGGTGTTCGGGTCGGTCCACTCACGGGTGCCCTCGGCGAGCCCGACGAAGTTCTCGACGGTCTTGGGCGCGTGGTGGGGAAACAGCTGGACCTCGATCGGCCCCATGGTCGTGGTCAAGGTGGCGTAGAGCTCGGTGGCCAACGTCTCGCTCCTCGTGCGGGATGGTCGTGGGAGCCATCCTCGCACGCGGGGCTATTTCGGCTTGGCGTAGTCGCTGGCCGCGCTGAAGTCCAGGACGACGCATGCCTCGTCGCCGTCGACCCAGGCGTCATGACCGGGCTCGGAGACGAAGACATCCCCAGGCCCCACCTGGGTCTCGGTCCCGTCGTCCATCCGGATGGTCATGCGGCCGGACACCACGAAGGCGTTGTGGTGGGCCTCGCAGCTGTCGGTGCCGGCGATCGGCTTCACGTCGTTCGACCACTTCCAGCCGGGTTCGAACGTCGCGCGTCCGAAGACCAGGCCCGGCAGCGTGACCACGTCGAGCTCGCCGTTGGCGGCGAACTTCCTGGTCTCCTCCGGGTGGTCGATGCTCTTCTTGGTGGTACTGGCCATCGCGGCCTCCCCCTGGCCGGGCCGGGACAACGACGCCCCGGCGTCACCTCGACACTGGCACCGGGCCCACCGGTCCGCCAGCCCCGCAAATCGGCTGATCGAGGGCGAACCGTTCACCCGACCGGCCGCTGTGGATGGCTGCGCCCGACGCCGATCATGAGAGCACGTCGTCGAAGGAGCCCCCATGCATCCGGTCATGCGCATGCTCGTCGCGGGAGTGCCCGTCAGCCTGCTCGTGGACCTGCTGTCCAGCGAGGTGCCCTTCTCGCGCGAGATCTACTGGACCGAGGTGGCCGACGACTCCTGGATCCGCCTGGCGCCGCAGGCTGCTGCGGCCTGACCCAGGTCGAGCGACGGACCCGGCCCACCCGTAGGGTGGCCGCCGGCACAGGTGGCGCCTCCACCTGGCCGGTAGGGGGTCTCCAGTGGCAGAGCAGTCGAACGACGACTCGTCGGGCCTGGTCCGCGACCTGATCGACGAACGCGCCAACGCCTGGTCCCTCGACGACGTCGACCCGGCCTTCCAGAACCGGCTGCTGACCATCTGGAAGCCGATCATGGACCACTACTTCCGGATGGAGATCGGCGGCTGGGAGAGGCTGCCGCCAGCGCCGTCGCTGCTGATCGGCGTCCATGCCAGCGGCCTGCTCCCGATCGATGCCTACCTCACCGGGTTCCAGTGGTACCGGCACTTCGGTGCCGATCGGCCCCTGCACGGCACAGCGCACGACGTGCTCATGTCGCTGCCGGGCTGGGGCGCATTCATGCGCAAGATCGGCACGGTGCCGGCCTCCGCCGAGTCGATCTCCACCACGCTGGGCGCGGGCCACGACGTGATCCTCTGGCCGGGTGGTGACCTGGACGCCCTGCGGCCGTGGACCCAACGCGACCAGGTCGTGCTGGGCGGCCGGAGCGGCTTCATCAAGCTGGCGATCCGGACCGGCGTACCGATCGTCCCGGTGGCGACCACCGGCGGATCTGACACGCTGATCATGCTGACCGGTGGGCGCGGGCTGGCCAAGCGGCTGCGGGTCGACCGCGTCCTGCGCGCCAAGACGATGCCGATCGCGCTCGGCTTCCCTCTGGGGGTGGCGCCGGGTGTGGTTCCCCAGCTGCCGCTGCCGGCCAAGATCCGCACCGAGTTCTGCGAACCGGTGGAGCTCTCCGACGACCCCGAGCGGGCCGGCGACGACGACTACGTGCAGAGCAAGTACGACGAGGTCGAGGCAGCTCTGCAGGCCGGCATGGCGCGGCTGGCGAAGAAGCGCCGCTTCCCGATCTTCGGCTAGTCCGGCAGCCCGGCGGCGAACGCCGCGACAGCCGCGCCGATCTCGACCGGGGAGTCCTCCGGGACGAAGTGCGACCCGGCGACCGTGACCTCGCGCTGGTTGGGCCAGCTGCGCGCGAACTCGCGCATCGGGCCGACCAGGATCGAGCCCGGCTCGGCATTGACGAACAGCTTCGGTACGTCGCTGCCCGCCAGCCACTCGCCGTACGCCGTGACCCGCGCGACCACGTCGGCCGGCTCGCCATCCATCGGCAGCTGGCGCGGCCAGGTGAGGGTCGGCCGTCGGGACTCGCCCGGCTCGAGGTAGGGACAGCGGTAGACGTCCATCTCCTCCTCGGTCAGGCCGCGCAGGACGCTGGCCGGCAGGATCCGCTCGACGAAGGTGTTCTTGGCCAGCACGATCTCCTCGCCGGCCTCGGACCGCATCGCCTGGAAGATCTTGCGGGGAGCGTCCGGCCATTGCTCCCACGTCATCGGCATCACGATCGTCTCCAGGTAGGCCAGACCGCGGACCTGCCCGGGATGCCGGGCCGCCCAGTCGAAGCCGAGTCCGCCGCCCCAGTCGTGCAACACGAGGACGACACGTTCGGCGCCAACGACTGCATCGAACCAGGCGTCGAGATACCGGGCATGGTCGGCAAAGGTGTAGCTGCCCGAGCCGGCCTTCCCGGACTGGCCCATGCCGATCAGGTCGGGCGCAAGGCAGCGGTTGGCCGGCGAGACGGACGGCAGCACGTTGCGCCACAGGTAGGACGAGGTGGGGTTCCCGTGCAGGAACACGACGGGCGCACCCTCGCCGCCGGTGTCGGTGTAGGACATCGACGAGTCGAGTACGTCGACCCGCCGGCGGGGGTGCGGGTCGTGAGCTGAGACGCTGCTGGGATCGGTCGGCATCTGCCCACCCTCACACACCCAGGAGGTCCGCGATGGCAGCGAAGGGTTCGGAGTCGGCTGGGCCCTCGCGGGCGCGGTTTCGCGCCACGCTGGAGCTGCGTGGCAAGACGGCCACCGGTTTCGCCGTACCGCCATCAGCGGTGGCCAGTCTGGGCAGCGGCAAGCGCCCGGCGGTCCGGGTCATCGTCGGCGCCGGCAGCTACCGCACCACGGTGGCGCCGATGGGTGGGGAGTTCCTGATTCCGGTCAGCGCCGAGCGGAGAGCAGCCCTCGGGCTGACCGCGGGCGACGAGGTGGATGTCGAGCTCGAGCTGGACACGGCACCGCGGGAAGTCGAGGTGCCGGCCGACCTGGCGGACGCGCTGGGTGCGGACCCGGTCGCCAAGCAGTTCTTCGAAAGCCTCTCCTACAGTCGCCGGCTCGGGTACGTCGGCTGGGTCGAGTCGGCCAAGAAGGAAGCGACCCGCCAGCGCCGAGTCGCCGAGGCAATCGAGCTGCTCCGCGCCGGCCGCGCCGACCGCTGACTGGTTCCTGCTCGGTGCAGCGTTGTCCGGGGAACCGTCCGGCTGGGAGCGGCGTTGGCCTAGG
>JALYXH010000089.1 GCA_030947185.1 Actinomycetota bacterium
CCACCGCCGGCGCCGCCAGGACGGACTCGGCAGACTGACCCCTATCGAGTTCGAGACCGTTGCCCACGTCGCTCACGCGGCCTGACTGCAGCTACCCGACCGAGTCAACGAAAGTCTGGGCAGTCCCATCGTCCTCAGCGGCGAGTTGGAGGGCTGGGCCGCCGGCAGCATTTCGCGGGTCACGGAAGGCAACCTCATCTACCTGCCCGCCAACCTCGAGCACGCATTCCGGATCGTCTCACCGAGCGCCCACTTCTTGACGCTGATCACTCCGTCGGGATTCGAGACGTTCTTCGAGGACTCCGGTGTGCCGCTCCAGCAGGACTTCGCCGGCGAACTTCCCATCCCTGGGCCGCTGACCCAAGAGGCGGGCGCTGCGCTGCAAGCGATCCTGACGCCGCTCGGCTGCACGATTACCGGCCCGCCGCCGTTCGCGACAGGGTGAGCACACCGCGATCAGGCAGTGCGGTGCACTGACGCTTCCAGTTCGGGCCGGAGATGCTCGGCGAACAGTCGCGCTACCAGCTCACCGCGGGTCCGTGCGTCGCACTTATGGAGCAGCGCCTTGACGTGGTCGCGCACGGTATGGGTCGACAGGTGTAGTTCGGCGGCGATCTCGCTGCTGGCCAGTCCGCGCGCCAGATATCCGACTATGTCGATCTCCCTTGCGGTCAGACCGTAGCTTTCCAGCACCATCGGAAGGAGGTCGCCGCCACGAGCGGGTTCGATCACGACCGCTACATGGCCGTCGCCGGACTCGGTCGGAGCCGCTGTGACCCGATACCAGGCTCCCGTCGTGGTGCGCAGCCGCGTCGAGACGTGCATTACATCGCGGTTCGACCGAGCTCTTGTCACGAGCGCCGTGAGGACTCCTAGCGTCTGGCCCTCGCATGCCCCGATGTGCTGAGTCGCCCGCAGGTCGTCAAGCAAGGGTCGCGCGTCCGCCGTCACGTGCACGATGTCGTTGTTGGAGTCGACGACCAACATCGCCGTTTGGCTGGCGCGACCACCGTTGACATGGACCGACGCTTGATGGACAACGAGCCCGACAACGGGGCAGAGCGCGCGGACTGCGTCGACTTCCGGCTCGGGGAAGGGGCCGTCGTCCGCACGTCTAAGCAGGCTGGCGATCCCCCAGCACCTGTCCCGGGAGGTGAACACCGCCCGGAGCTCGTCGCCTGCCCCCAAGGCGCAAAAGAGCTGGGCGAAGGCCGGTGACCGTTGCAGGTCTCCGTCGGTGGCGTCGTACAGAGTCGCCACTGGGTCGTCGCTGCGCGCGAGCGTGGAAAATTTGTTGTAGCCGGCACCGTCAGAGAGCTCGAAGTCCCAGAAGGGCCCGCAGGCGACAGGAGCGAACCCCTCCACGACGCCGGCTGTGGGAAGGATCGTTTGCGGATCGACCGCCATCACGGCTGCCCAGCTAAACGTCGCCGCTTCATGCAGAGCGGTGAGCGTCGCGATCAACACCGTGGTCAGATCGGAGTCTGGCGCCGTGGAATTCAGGAGGCGGTCTCGCGATGTCGGCACCGACATGGTGTGCACGACCGCACTGTAGGGCAGCAGCCCTGCGCGCGCAGTGGAGTAGTTGCCGCTTCTCCGTTTGATGGGGCTGGGCTGATACCGCCGGGTAGCCGGTGGCCTGCGATGCCCAATTTGGAGCGCTGCACGCAGAGGAGCACAACGTGTCAACGGCAGTGCTCATAAATCGTGGCTCACCTCAGCCGTCCGGTCGCACGTCACTTATGGATGTTCACCGCTCCTGCCGCGTCGCCCAAGAGCCACTCCGCCGCCAAACGCCATTCCAGACCGACGCCGCGGCCGCGAGCCGTTGGCAGACCAGCCTCGAGCGCGGGGCCCTGCTCTGGAAAGCCTCGACCCGGACCATCAGCGTTCGGTGGCCGAGGCCAGGTCTGGCCTTCCCCACCGGCATGGGCACCCTGCTGGACCCAGCCAATCCGCGCCGGAGTCTGCGCCAGGTCACCGAGCGGGCAGGACTTGGTTTCTGGCACCCGCACGAGCTGCTGCCCAGCACGGCCAGCCGCCCTCGCACTGTCTCGAGGCTGCACTTGCTCGACGCGCACCGCTGGCCGGGACGGGCGCTCCGGATCGGGTGGGATCGGAGCAGGCCGAACGGACATCGGAGCCATCCAGGCGTGACAAGCGGCATCCGCCCACCGGCCGCGACGACCCGGACGCTGACCCCGAAGCCGGGCACCTGCCGGCATTTGCGACACTTGCCGAGGCCGGCAGTGCCCAACCCCCCAGCGCGGCGCTGCCGGCCCTCTTCTTACCAGTTCCAGGGTCGAGTGGACCCCGCTTTGGCCCCACCTAACGCCGGACGGCGGGGCGCCGTCGCCCGCCGGTGACGGACAGACCGCAGGTCTCGCTCTGCCTGCTGGATTCAGCGCCATTCCCCCGCGTCGACCTGGGCGCTCATTTCCAGTCGCCTTGGCCTAAATCCAGCCGTCTCGGCCCGCTTTGTTGCACAGGCGCGCGGTGGCGTCGGCCGGTGGCGGCACCCTGGCCGGAAGGTACGTCGCTACGGCACGCGGCGTAGACGAAGGAACCACCGTCAGGTTGTTGTGACACCTAAGCATGCGGCCCCCAGGGGTTAGTGCCCACCTGACCGGCGCGCCGCCTCTCTCCGGCTGTCAGCGGCGTCCTCTTGACGCGGAGCCGTTGCGCGTCTCGGTGCGTGGGGGCGCCGTGGGAAGGTCGCTGCCCATGGTGCTGGGGTACCTGGGATCGTGAAAGAGCTTGGCGGTCAGAACCCGGCGCTCACGAAGGAGCGAGAACAACCCGACCGCGACAGCCCCTCCGCCGAGCGGACCAAGGACGTAGACCCAGTAGTCGGTCAGCGCCGGCGCCAGCAAGGCCGGCCCGAGGCTTCGGGCCGGGTTCAGGCTGGTGCCGGTGAAGCGGGCGCCTTGCCAGACGAAGCCGGCGATGAGCGGCCACAGCACGAGGGGCGTCCAGCGAGCCGTCGAGGCGCTACTGGTCAGCAACAGGAGCGCCAAAACGAGCAGGGAGGTCATTCCGACCTCGATGAGCGTTGCTTGGGCGGCAGTGATGCCGTGACCGGGCATGGTGGCGCCGAGGTGCACCGCCCGCGCTTCGCCACCCCACAGGGCTGCTGCGAGTGCAGTCCCGGCCACTGCTCCGCCGAGCTGGGCGAGGACGTAGCCGGCGAGGTCGTGTGGGTGGACCTTGCCTTGGGTCCAGAACGCGAGTGTGACGACGGGATTGAGATGGGCGCCGCTGCGGCGCCCCAGCGGGCTGACCGCCACCAGGCTGCCAGTGCCGGCAAACAGCAGGCCTGTGACAAGCAAGCGCGGGGACGTGGCGAGCTCGCGTAGCACAGAGTGCGGGCCGAAGTTAATAAAGACAGCTGACAGCCCGCCAAGGAGCAGTAAGGCGGTACCACCCGCCTCGCAGGCCCACTCGGCCAGATGGATGCCCCCACGGGCCGGAGTCTCTCGGCGCGTTCGAGTAAGGACGGCGCTTGGCATGCCGTACATCACATCATCGGCCGGGGCCGGGGTCGGGGGAGACGGCCGGCCATGGCGGCGCGCCCCAGCGGGCGGTTCGCGAACGCCGGTCATTATCTGCCCAACAGCCCTGTCAGCTGCCTAAGCGGGAGGCTCCATGCGCGCACTGACCGTTCGGCCGGAAATCAAAGACTCGCTGGCGCTCGTCGACGTACCCGAGCCACCGGCAGAGCAAGGCGCGGTCCTGGTTCAAGGGCTGGCTGTCGGTCTGTGCGGAACCGACGCGGAGATCGTCTCCGGAGCCTACGGCCAGCCCCCGCCTGGGCAGACGCTACTGGTGCTGGGCCACGAGAACCTCGGCCGGGTGCTGGATGCCCCGGCGAGTTGCGGGCTGACCGCCGGTGACCTGGTGGTCGGCATCGTGCGTCGGCCGGACCCGGTGCCATGCTCGGCCTGTGCGGCGGGGGAGTGGGACATGTGCCGCAACGGGCGGTACACCGAGCACGGGATCATGGGCCTGGACGGGTTCGCCCGCGAGCGGTGGCGGGCTGAGCCGGCCGCGATGGTCAAGCTTGACGAATCACTGGCGCAGGTCGGAGTGCTGCTCGAGCCGACCACCATCGTGGCGAAGGCTTGGGAGCAGATCGACCGGATCGGGGCGCGCGCGTTCAACGACCCGCGGATCGCGGTCGTCACCGGGGCTGGCCCGGTTGGCCTGCTCGCCGCTTTGCTCGCCAGGCAGCGTGACCTGGAGGTGCACGTGTTCGACCAGGTCACCGACGGGCCGAAGCCGGAGCTCGTCCGCGCCCTCGGCGCCACGTATCACAGCGACACGTTGCCGGACTCCGGGGTGCGGGCCGACGTGCTGGTCGAGTGCACCGGGGTCACCTCGGTGGTGCTGGACGCGATCAGCTGTGGCGCGCCAGACGCCATCACCTGTCTCACCGGAGTCTCCAGCCCTGGCACCAGCGTGCCTGTCGACGTCGGCGCCCTGAACCGCAACGCCGTCCTGCGCAACGACGTGGTCTTTGGCAGCGTGAACGCCAACCGCCGTCACTACGAGGCCGCCGTGCATGCCTTGCAGCGGGCGGACCAGGCCTGGCTGCTGCGGTTGATCTCGCGGACCGTGCCGATGGCGCAGTACGCCGACGCGTTCACCCGTCGTCCGGACGACGTGAAGGTCGTGCTCGACCTGCAGGGCAGCTGAGAGTGGCGCGGATCGAGGACTACGCCGTCATCGGCGACCTGCACACCGCGGCCCTGGTCGGCCGGGACGGCTCGCTGGACTGGCTCTGCCTGCCGCACTTCGACTCGGCCGCCTGCTTCGCCGCGCTGCTCGACTCGCCGGAAGCCGGGCGCTGGCAGCTGGCACCGGCCGCCGGCGGAACCTGTACGAGCCGTCGCTACCGGGACCAGACCCTGATCCTGGAGACCGACTGGCAGACCCCCGACGGTCAGGTGCGCGTGCTGGACTTTATGCCGCCGCGCGGCGCTGCGGCCGACGTCGTTCGGGTCGTCGAAGGCATCAGCGGTGCGGTCCCGATGGTCGGCGACCTGCGCCTGCGCTTCGACTACGGACAGATCATCCCGTGGGTCCGGCGAGAAGAGCACGTCCTGGTCGCCGTGGCGGGCCCGGACGCGGCTTACCTGCGGACGCCGGCACCGCTGGCGGGCCGCGAGCTGGCGACCGTCAGTGAGTTCACCGTACGGGCTGGGGACCGGGTGCCGTTCGTGCTCACCTGGGCACCCAGCTCCAAGCCCCGGCCAAGGGCGGTCGACGCCGAGGCCGCGCTGAGCGACACCGAGCAATTCTGGTCGCAGTGGTCGGCTCGCAGCCGCGTCAAGGGTCCCTACCGAGACGCCGTTCAGCGCTCGCTGCTCACCCTCAAAGCGCTCACCTTCGCTCCCACCGGGGGGATCGTCGCGGCGGCCACCACCTCCCTGCCGGAGCAGATCGGGGGACCACGCAACTGGGACTACCGGTACTGCTGGCTCCGGGACGCCACCTTGACCCTGCAGTCACTGCTTGCCGCTGGCTACACCAAGGAGGCCGCCGCCTGGCGGGACTGGCTGCTGCGCGCGGTGGCAGGGGACCCGGCCAAGCTGCAGATCATGTACAGCCTCGACGGCACCCGGCGGCTGCCCGAGTACGAGCTGCCCTGGCTGGCCGGCTATGAGGGCTCAGCGCCGGTACGCGTCGGTAACGCGGCCGCCGACCAGCTGCAGCTCGACGTGTGGGGGGAGGTGCTGGACGGGCTGTCGCTGACCCGCAACGCCCTGCTGCACGCGCCGGATGACAGTTGGGACATTCAGGTCGCGCTGATGGAGCACCTCGAGGGCGCCTGGGACCAGCCGGACAACGGCCTGTGGGAGATGCGCGGTGCGCGCCAGCACTTCACCCACTCCAAGGTGATGGCCTGGGTCGCCGCGGACCGGATGGTGTCGGCGGTCCGGGACGCCGGCCTCCCGGGGCCGGTTGAGCGTTGGCAGGCGCTGCGGGAGACGATTCACGCCGAGGTGCTGGACCGGGCCTTCGACAGCGAGCACAACACCTTCGTGCAGTCCTACGGCAGCTCTGAGCTCGACGCCAGCCTGCTCCTGATCGGCCGGGTCGGCTTCCTGCCGCCGAGCGACCCCAGGATTGTGGGCACCATCGAGGCGATTCAGCAGCGGCTCACCGACGACGGTTTCGTCCTGCGCTACCGACCCAACGGCGACGACGGGTTGCCGGGCCGGGAGGGGGTCTTTTTGGCCTGCTCGTTCTGGCTCGTCGACGCCCTCCTCGGCGCGGGTCGCGACCGGCAGGCCATCGAGTTGTTCGAGCGGCTGCTGGCGCTCCGAAATGACGTCGGCTTGCTCAGCGAGGAGTGGGACCCGGTTGCCCATCGGCAGCTTGGGAACACCCCGCAGGCCTTTAGCCACTTCCCGCTGGTGATGAGCGGCCTGCAGTTGCACCTCGGCCGCACGCATCGCAGCGACCATCCACACGTCCCGTCCCAGGCCCCCACCCAGCCGTGACCGCGACCGGCTCGACTCCACAGGTCGTCGTCATCGGCGGCGGATTTGCCGGCCTGTTCGCCGCGCGTCGTCTCGCCGCCGGCCCAGTCTCGGTAACGGTGATCGACGACACTGGCGTGCACCTGTTCCAGCCGTTGCTCTACCAGTGTGCGACCGGCCTGCTCTCAGAAGGCCAGATCACTGCTCCGCTGCGGCGGCTCTTCCGGCGGCATCGCAACGTCGTCACGCTGCTGGCGGACGTCTCCGGTGTCGATGTCACAGCCCGGACCGTCACGGCTGTGCGTCCTGACGGAAGCGAGCTCTCCGTCGGTTACGACTACCTGATCGTGGCGGCCGGCGTCCGCCAGTCCTACTTCGGTCATGAGGAGTACGCGCCTCATGCCCCCGGGATGAAGAGCATCGACGACGCCCTCACCATCCGCCGGCGCATCATCGATGCGTTCGAGATGGCCGAGACGCTGCCCGCGCCGGAGCTGCGCCGACCCTGGCTCACCTTCGCGCTGGTCGGCGCCGGTCCGACCGGCGTCGAGCTCGCCGGCCAGCTTCGCGAGCTCGCCGGCCACACCCTGCGTGAGCAGTTCCGCAGCATCGACCCGGCCGAGGCCCGGGTGCTCCTGTTCGACGGTGGGGATGCCCCGTTGGCGTCGTTCGGGCCGAAGCTCGCCGCGTCGGCCGCCCGCACGCTGCGGGCCTTGGGCGTCGAACTCCACCTGCGTACCAGGGTCACTCACGTGGACGGCGAGGGCCTTGAGGTTCGCGCCTCGGGCGGAGAACCGCACCGGGTCGAGGCTCGCACGGTGCTGTGGACCGCTGGGGTCGCCGCGGTGCCGCTGGCAGACGCCATCGCTCGGGCCACGGGCGCAGCACAGGACCGCTCGGGGCGTCTGCTCGTTGAGCCCGATCTGCGGCTACCCGGGCACCCCAACATCTTCGTCGCGGGCGACATGATGAGCCTGGACGACCTGCCCGGGGTGGCTGAGGCTGCCATGCAGGCTGGACTGCACGCAGCCGGACAGGTTCTTCGCGCCGTCCGGAGCGAGCCCGGCTCGCAACCGTTCGTGTACCGGGACCTGGGGAGCGCCGCCTACATCAGCCGCGGGCACGCGGTCGTGAAGGCCGGTCCGTTGAGCGTGTCGGGTCGGCTCGGCTGGCTTCTGTGGGGGGTGATCCACATCGCTTTCCTCACCGGCTTCCGGAACCGCGCGGGAGCCGTGCTGAGTTGGCTCGGCACGCTCGCCATGGGGTCTCGCCGCGAGCTCGTCTCCCTTCGCCGTGACCTGGCTACCGGGCGGGAGGCATTCCGGGGCGGTGGTTCGCCGAGGCGCCCGGGGGCTTGAATCCGTGTGGCGGATGTGAGGGAAGTTGCTGGAGTTGCATTTGGGGTGCCCAAGTCGTCCAGAAAACACTCAATGTTCACTTGAGGTGTAGCTACCCTGGCAGCGCCGGTCTGGCCCTCTGCGTGTTGCGTGCCCGCGGCATTGGCTCGGGTGACCAGTTCCAGCGGTCACCGGCCTGGCCGCTTTTAGCCGCGAGACCATCTTGATGCGAGCCGACGGCGGAGGAGGAACCCTCGTCGGAGGGCCGCGCCTGTGGTTGGGTGGCTTGTCCCCCGGATCGAGGGGTGGAGCCAGGACGGAGATGCCGATGTCGGCTGAGGAGCACCTCAACGTCGTAAAGCGGGGCTACAGCGCGTTCGCTGCCGGTGACATCGAAGCGGCGATGGAGCCGTTCGCCGATGACATCGAGTGGATCGTCTCCGGCAACAGCGCAATCAGCGGCACCTACCGGGGTAAGGAGGAGATCGGCGGCTTCTTCATGAAGCTGGCTGGGAAGTCCTTCACCACCGAGCCTGAGCACTTTCTGGCCGACGACGAGCGGGTCGTCGTTCTTACCAAGACAACGGCGGACGGGCAGTCCTCCGATCAGGCCGACGTGCTGACCTTCCGTGAAGGCAAGATCGTGAAGTTTCAGAGTGCCGGTGACACCGCGTTGGAAGAGCGCATCTGGGGCACCAGATAGCCAACGCAAGACTGGGTGCCTACGACACCCAGCTCTTTCCGGGGCTGGGGTGCCGGGCTGATCAGAACGTTTGGTGGCGTCGCAAAACGCGCGGTCGACCGTCGGGGTCGTACACCCGGTGGTAGGCGATCGTGGCCCAACGGGTCGTGCCGGGCGGGAGCGGCGGATCGACCAGCGGCCGTAGTTGGCCGCGCGGGCGCGGGCCGCTGCCGGGGTTAGTGTGCCATGCATCCAACACGGCGGCGGAAGCCTGCATCTGCAGAAACGCGGCGTGCGGATCCAGCAGGTTGTCGTCCGTCGAGTGTCCGAGGTGCTCGCGCATCAGTTGAAGGCGCAGATTGCGGGCGAACCGGCGGGCGCCGTCGCCCAGGCCCGCTGGGTCGAGCGGCGTCCGGGTGTCACGGCTGTCGTCGAGGACCGCCGCACTGAGCTCGGAGTCGTGGGTCCACGATCGGCGGTTGAGATTGTCTGAGCCAACGGTTGCCCAGGTGTCGTCAATGACGCAGACCTTGGCGTGCACGTAGACAGGCGTGCCGTGGGCGTTCTCGACCCCGTAGACCGCAACCCGGTCGCCGCCGGCCTCTCGCATGATGGAGATGGCCCGGTGCCGACCAACCAGGTTCGGCGGCAGCGAAAAGCGGCCGTCCTGATCGGGATGGTGCGGTAGCACCGCGATGACGTGCAGGCCCGGTTGCGTCCGAAGCGCCTCAGCAAAAATGCTAGCTATCTCACGCGACCACAGGTACTGGTCCTCGACGTAGACCAGGCATCGGGCTCGACGCAGGGCTTTGGTGTAGCCGAGGGCGACGCTGCGCTCGCCCTCTGGGGCAAACGGGTAGCCGCCGAGGCGCCGTGGGTAGGTCCGCAGCAGTTGGATGCTGTGCGTTCCGACCGGGCTCGGGTCCGGCAGTTGTGACGGCAGTTCGGGCGCACGGCGCTGTTGGCCATGCACTCGGTCAGCGAGCCAGTGCAACGGGTTGCGCGTCAGCGGCTGCGGGTCCTCCCAACGTTCGCGGAAGACGGCTTCCACGTCGCCGACGACCGGGCCGTGCAGGGCGAGCATGACGTCGTGCCAGGGTGGGCGCGGGCCGTAGACCGTGGCCATCGGCTGGGGTTGGGGATCGCCGAGGTGCGCCGCATCGTCTCGCCGGCAGTGACAGAGGTCGATCCCACCGACGAAGGCCACGTCGAGAGCGGGATTCCCGGGATGTCTGAGCACGACGAACTTCTGGTGGTGTGACCCGCCGGTGCGGACTCGCATGTCGAGCAGGCACAACCCCCCGGCACGTTCGATGTCCTCACCGAGGTGCCGGTTCTCCGCAGCACTGAACGACAGCTTGTCCAGATGTGAGCGCCAGACCAATCCTCGGACGATCACTCCGCGGCGCGCTGCCGCGCAGAACGCCTGCGACACCGCCGAGTCGGGTTGGTCGCTCAGGCGTTCGTCGGGATCCCCTCGCCAGTCGGTGAACAGCAACAGGTCGTCGCGCTGAAGCTCGCCCACACAGTGCAGCAGCTCGGCGAAGTACGTCGCCCCGTGCACCAGTGGGGTAGCCAGGTTGCCCGTCGTCCACGCCCCCGCAGCCGGGTGCCGTGCGTCAAGTCGGGTCGCGGAGTTGCGGCGCTCGGCCGCGGTCAGAAACCAGGCCGCCGCTGAGCCACCAATAGTTCCGCCCGGCCGCGTGCTCATGAGGCCTGCTCCGTTCGCCGGGGGACAGTGCCTGGTGCTCCGGCCAGGCGTCTCAGTAAGCCGAACGACCGAGCCGTGATCGAACCTGCGAACCTTGTCGCACACAGCGTGCCAGCTCGTGGCATTTCGTATGCTGACGGCATCGACACCTTACGGCGGTATCGCCAGACCCGTGGTCACCGCTGGAGCCTCACGTTCGGCGAGCATGGCCGGTCCCGCTCAACACTGGTGCTGGTAGCGGTGCTCACCGTGGCGGTGTCCGGATGCTCCGACCGGAGCGCCGGCGGTGCCAGTGCCTCAACGGCAACGCAGCCCCCGCCTACCGAACTAGCGGAAGGCGGCGCGGACGGACCATCCGTTCCGGGTGTTGTTTACTCGCTTCCGGCCTCGACCCGCACCGCGAAGACTGTCCTGCTCAGTTTCGATGACGGGCCCAACCCGCGCGACACCCCCAAGATTTTGGCCGCGCTCAAGGCGGCCGGCGTTCATGCCCTGTTCTGCCAGGTGGGCGCAATGACGGTCGCCCACCCGGAGCTGGCGCGGGCCGAGGTCGACGGCGGAAACATGGTCTGCGATCACACACATGCCCATCCGCACCGGCTGGCCGACCGTCCTGCGCAGCTGATCGACGACGAGATCGTGCGCGGGCAGGAGGAGATAGAACGAGCGACTCGGGTCAAGCCGAGCATCTTCCGCTCGCCAGAGGGGTCGCTGTCTCCGACGGTCATCGACTCGGCCAAGCGGCACGGGATGTCGGTCTACCAGTGGTCAATCGACACCAAGGACTACGAACGTCCCGCGGCCGCCGTCATCGCCTCCCGCGTCCTAGACCACCTCAGCCCAGGGGCGATCGTGCTCATGCACGACGGCGGCGGGAATCGGGATCACACGGTGGCAGCGCTGCCGATGATCCTTCGAGGCCTACAGGCACGCGGCTACGCGGCGGTTCTGCCGGCCGCAGGACCGTGAGCGTGCGGACCAGTTCTTGGCAGCGCTGTAGCTGACAACGCGGCGGCACATCGCGGGTTGGCTGGTGTTATCGAGTAGACCGCCGAACGCCGACACGCAGGTCAGGGCAACTGCCGCGGCATCGGAGACCGATGGGCGACCTGAGTCGCCGGCCGGTGCTCGTCAAAGGGCTTAGCGTCGAGCTCAGGTTGGCCCTCTGTGCCAGCCAAGGACGTCCGTCGAGGACGGCATCCGTGAGTTGCCAAGTCCCGCGACATGCAAGGCCGCGCCGACGCCGAGGCGTAGCTAGGTCGACTTTGGCGGCTCGGTCGCCTCGGCAGCCAGCGGTGGCCGTGCCGGAGCGACACGCGCCGCTCCTCCGTCGGCTGCATAGCCGCTAGTGGTTGTCGATGAGGGCTCGGGTCGAGCGGATGATGACTCCTCCTCCGCCTGTAATCCCTTCATCTCAGCCTTGAAAATGCGCAGAGAGCGTCCGATCGATCGGGCCGAGTCGGGCAGCCGCTTGGAACCAAACAACGCCACCCCGACAGCCAGAATCAGCACCAACTCCCAGCCGCCCGGAACGTGATCGAACACGCGACCATCCTCTCGCTCACACTGACGGTGACGTAACAGGCACCCGGCGCTGGTGCGAACCAACCCGCGTCCACGCCCGCAGCCCATCCATTGTGCTCCTTACGGTTGGACCGTGAGAACACCGGAGGCCGTGTTGTCAGCAGCCGGGAGGCGAGCCGCCGGTCCTCAGCTGTTCGAGCGCGCCGAGGGCTCCGGCGAGGTTGACGACCTTGACCAGGCGGAGCCCCGTCGGGGTGGCCCCAGCCAGCTCCGCGCAGTTCTCTGCCGGTGTCAGGAAGACCGTCGCACCCTGCTGCCTCGCCGCGATCACCTTCTGCTTGATGCCGCCGATCGGCCCCACCTTGCCCGCGTCGTCGATCTCGCCGGTGC
>JALYXH010000092.1 GCA_030947185.1 Actinomycetota bacterium
CCACCGGCTCGCCGCTTCCGGCCTGACCGGTGTCCACGACGTCGGCGACGATGCAGGTCACGTTGTCGGGTCCGCCACCGCGCAGGGCCAGCTCGACCAGTTTGTCCACGGCCTCCTGCGGGTCGGCCAGCGACAGGGCGTCGACCATCGTGTCCTCGCTGACCACCCCGGACAGTCCGTCCGTGCAGAGCAGGTAGCGGTCGCCGGTCCGGGCCTCGCGCACGGACAGGTCGAGCTCCAGGCCGTCGATGCCGGTGAGCGCCCGCGTCACCAGGGAGCGCTGGGGGTGGCTGTCCGCTTCCTCCGGTGACAGCCGGCCTTCGTCGACGAGCGTCTGCACCAGCGTGTGGTCGTGCGTGATCTGGCTCAGCTGCCCGTCCCGCAGCAGGTAGGCGCGGGAGTCACCGATGTGGACCAGACCGAGCCGGGAGCCGGCCGAGAGCAGCGCGGTCAGTGTCGTACCCATGCCCGCGAGCTCGCTGTCTGCCTCCACCATGTCACGGAGCTGGTCGTTGGCCCCGAGCGTGGCCTGGCGCAGGGCAGCCAGCAGGTCCGCGCCGGGTGCGTCGTCGTCCAGCGGTGCCAGGTTGGCGATGGCGACCGCGCTCGCCACCTCCCCGGCGGCGTGTCCGCCCATCCCGTCGGCGACCGCGAGCAGCCGCGGGCCGGCGTAGACGGCATCTTCGTTGCCGTCGCGGATCAGGCCCCGGTCCGAACGGGCGGCGTAGCGGAGGGTCAGCGTCACCGCCGCAGCTCCAGCACCGTCTTGCCGATGCGGATGGGGGTGCCCAGCGGCACGGGCGTTGGTCCGCTGACCTTGTTGCGGTCTAGGTAGGTGCCGTTGGTCGAGCCCAGGTCCTCCACGAGCCACCGGCCGTCGCGCGGCACCAGCCGGGCGTGATGGCTCGAGGCGTAGTCGTCAGTGATCACGAGGGTGGAGTCGTCGGCCCGGCCGATGGTCACCGGTGCGTCGCCCAGGGAGACGCTGGTGCCGGTCAGCGTTCCGGCGGTGACCACCAGCCGGCGGGCGGCGGAGCGTTTGGCTGCCCGCGCCGTACGGGCCGACGGTGGGGCCGGGCGAGCCGGGGCCTGGGCCGGGGTGGAGCGCGGGCCGAACAGGTCGGTGCGCACCACCCGGACGGCGAAGATCACGAACAGCCACAGCAGGGCGAGGAAGCCCAGCCGGACAACCGCGATGACCAGCTCGGGCATCTACTGGCCGTCTCGTCGGAAGGACAGGGTGGTGCGGCCGATCTCGATGCGGTCGCCGTCGCGCAGGACGACTCGCCCGGCGGTCGTCGTTCCGTTGACCGAGCTGCCGTTCGTGGAGCCCAGGTCGACGAAGACCACGTCGTTGCCCTCCAGATGCAGTTCGGCATGGTTGCGGGAGACGCCGGTGTCGGGCAGCCGCAGGTCGACTCCGGTCCCCCGGCCGATCGTGGTCACCGGCTTGGTCAGGGCGATCAGCTCGTCGGTCCCGCCGGAGGCCCCGGCCACGAGGAGCCGCGGCCGCCCCGACGGGCCCATCGACACCGCCTGGGTGGCGGCGAGGTCTGCGGCCGGCGCCCTGGGGGACCGGTCGGCGTCGGGCCGGCCGGCGTCGGCTGTGCCCGCCGCCGGCACCAGCGTAGGCCGTTTGGACTCGGCAGGCGCCGCCGCTGCGACCACCGGCTCGCCGGCTGCGGCGACACCGCTCCTGACCCGGAACACCCCGGTGTCGAGGCTGTCGTTGTGTTCGAGCCGCACCCGGACCGGGCCGATGAACGACCAGCCCTGCTCGGTCGCGTGCTCCTCCAGCATCGCCCCGAGCTCCGCGCTCAGGGGCTGCGCGTAGGGAACGAGGCGCTCGTGGTCGGCGCTGCCGAGCTCGACCGTGTAGTCGTTGGGTACCAGGATCCGGTTGACGCCGACGATGGTCTTGCGGGCCTCGGCCTCGCGCTGCAGCGCACCGGCGACCTCGACCGGCTCGACGACGCCTTTGAAGACCTTGGCGAACGCACCCTCGACCAGGCCCTCCAGCCGCCGTTCGAACTTCTGCAGGACACCCACGACGCTCCCTTTCCCGTGCGGAGGTGATCGTATCCGCGCAGGTAGGGGGTACTGGCCCCGTGGTAGCGTCGCCGCCGTCACTCGGGCGAGTGGCGGAATGGCAGACGCGCACGGTTCAGGTCCGTGTGTCCGAAAGGACGTGGGGGTTCAACTCCCCCCTCGCCCACTCCAGGCCCGGCACCGGGACCGCGCCGAGGACCCAGCACGCCGACCGTCAGTTTCCCCCCCGGGAGGCCCTATGAAGCTCGGTTTCGGCCTTCCGGTGTCCGGCTCGTGGGCGACGCCGGCGAACATGGTCCACTTCGCGCAGCGGGCGGAGGCGCTGGGCTACGACTCCCTGTGGACGTTCCAGCGGCTCCTGAACCCCGTCGATGCCGAGCTGGCACCGGCTTACCACAGCGTGCACGACCCGTTGGTGGCTCTCGGCTATGTCGCTGCCGTCACCGAGCGGGTCCGGCTCGGGGTGGCGATCGTCAACCTGCCCTTCTACGCGCCGATCGTGCTCGCCAAGCAGCTCACCACCCTCGACATCCTCAGTGCCGGCCGGCTCGACGTCGGGGTCGGTCTCGGCTGGGCCCCGCAGGAGTTCGCCGCCACCAACGTGCCGATCGAGCGCCGCGGCAAGCGGGCCGAGGAGTACGTCGCCTGCCTCCAGGCGATCTGGGCGGCCGACCCGGTGGAGTTCGAGGGCGAGTTCTACCGGGTGCCGCGCTCCGGCGTACTGCCCAAGCCGGTGCAGCGCCCGCACCCACCGCTGCTGTTCGGTGGCGGGGCCGAGCGAGCGCTTCAGCGGGTGGGCCGGCTCGGCGCCGGCTGGATCAGCGCCAGCCGGGCCGACCTGACCCGGATCGACCAGGACATCGCTGTGATCAAGAAGTCCGCGGAAGAGGCGGGTCGCGACGCGGACGCACTGCGCTTCATCACACGCGGGGTGGTCCGGGTCGGGCCGGCCGGCGCCCCGGACCGCACGCCGCTGACCGGTTCGTACGAGGAGATCAAGGAAGACATCGGCGTGCTTGCGGATCGCGGCGTGACCGAGGTGTTCATCGACCTCAACTTCAACCCGCGGTTCGGGTCGACCGAGGTCGACCCGGCCGTGGCGGCTGCAGAGGCGGAGGAGATCCTCGAGGCGCTGGCGCCGGGCTGATCAGCCGTCGCGACGGTGGCCCGGGGTCGGGACATCATCGCGATCCCCTCCCCCCGTCGGGGAGTGGCGTAACGGTTTGCGAACGGGCGGGCGGAAGGCTGCCGGAAGGCGGCCGAATGGTTCGGCTCGCCGGCGAGCCGGGGAGCGTCCTCGATGGCACTGACCGACACCCGCTTGACCGCAGCCACCGCTGCCCCCACCACCGAGCCGGCGTCCGGCACAGGCACCCGGCGCAGCAGTACGGCGGTGTTGCACTTCCTGGTGCGCGTGTTCGCGGCGGCCGTGGTCGTCCAGTTCTACCTGGCCGGCCGAGGTGTGTTCGCGGCCAAGGGCGAGGTGGCCGAGGCAGGCTCGCTCGACCCGCACCGGATCCTCGGCAGCCTGCTGGCGCTGGTGGCGGTGGCGATCCTGGTCACCGCGATGGTGGCCCGGCCCGGCCGGGGAATGGTGCTCCGCACTGTCCTGCTGCTGGCGCTCACCGTCGGGCAGGGCTTCCTGGCCCAGCTCGGCTCCGGCTTGCCGTGGGTGTTCGGTGCGCTGCACCCGGTCAACGCCCTGCTGATCGCCGGGCTGGCCGTGACCCTCGTCCGGGACACGCGACACCGGTCGCCTGACCGGCCGACCTAGCCGCGTGGCCCGGCCGCCCGCAGTGCCCTGGCCAGCGCCGCAGCACGCCCGGATCCTCTCGCGGCGGGTCGGCAGCGGCTGGACCGGCCTTCCCCCCGCACCGTCTTCCGCCCTAGCGTGGGGTGCTCACGCCTACCAGGGGAGCCCGGATGACCACGCCGAGCAGTACCGGGCCTTCCAGCGCCGAGCTGGCAGCCGCCGTAGCCGGGCAGACGATCGTGACCGGCTTCCTCGACACCGTCCGGGCCCGCCCGGACGCGGCAGCTCTGCGCTGGCGATCCGGGCCCGGCGAGGACGACTGGGCCGTGCTCACCTGGCGGGAGTACGCCGAGCGGGCCGCCCGCTTGGCCGGGGCGCTGAGCGGGCTGGGCGTCGGGCGCGGCGACCGGGTCGTGCTGATGATGCGCAACCGGCCGGAGTTCCATCTGGTCGACATCGCGGCGCTCTTGTGCGGGGCGACCCCTATCTCGATCTACAACTCCTCCTCGTCCGAACAGATCGGCTACCTCGCCGGGCACTGCGAGGCCTCGGTAGCGGTCGTAGAGGACGCCGGTTTCCTCGAGCGACTGCTCGCCGTCAGGTCGCGGCTGCCCGGCCTGCGGCATGTCGTCGTGGTCGAGCCTGCTGCCGACACGCCGGCGGAGGTGCACCGCTTCGACGACCTGCTGGGCGCTGACCCGGCCGACCTCGAGAAGGCGGCGACGATCGCCGCACCGGAGGACCTGGCGACGGTGATCTACACCTCCGGGACGACCGGCGCGCCCAAGGGCGTCATGACGACGCACGCCAACCTGTGCTGGCAGGTGGAGAGCTTCGCGCGCATCCGCGGTCGGGACTCGGCCGGCGAGCGGGCCGTCTCCTTCCTGCCGATGGCGCACGTGGCCGAGCGGATGGTGACGCACTACCTGCACGTGCTCAACGGCACCGAGGTGACCACCTGCCCCGACCCGGCCCAGCTCGGGAGCTACCTGGTGGCCACCAGGCCGCACTTCGTCTTCGGGCCGCCGCGGGTGTGGGAGCGGCTCTCGGCCGGCATCCGGGCGGGGGTCGGTCGCGATCCGGCCCGCGGCAAGGCCTTCGCCGAAGCCCTGGAGGTGGGCACCCGGCTGTCCCGGTTGCGTGACTCCGGACAGGACGTGCCGGCGGACCTGCTGGCGACCTGGGAGCCGCTTGACGCCGACGTGTTCGCGCCGGTCCGGGCGATGGTCGGCCTCGACCAGGGCCGCTGGATGATCACGGGCGCGGCTCCCACGCCGGTCGAGGTGATCGAGTTCTTCCGCGCCATCGGCGTACCGCTGTCGGAGACCTACGGGATGTCGGAGAACCAGGGGTCGCTGACCTGGGAGCCCTACCGGGTCAGGCCGGGCTCCGCCGGTCGGGCCATGCCGGGGGTCGAGCTGCGGATCGCCGAGGACGGCGAGGTGCTCGCCCGCGGCGGCAATGTCTTCGCCGGCTACCTCGACGACCCGGCGCGTACGGCGGACGCACTCGCCGACGGCTGGCTGCACACCGGTGACATCGGCGAGCGCGACGCGGACGGCTACCTGCGGATCGTCGACCGGAAGAAGGAGCTGATAATCACCGCCGGCGGCAAGAACGTCTCGCCCGCCAACCTCGAGGCGGCCCTGAAGTCCGCACCGCTGGTCGGGCAGGCCTGCGTCATCGGCGACGCCCGGCCCTTCATCTCCGCGCTGCTGGTGCTGGACCCCGAGGTGGCACCGGCCTGGGCGTCCGCGCAGGCGGTCGAGGCGACGTCGCTGGTCGACCTGGCCGAGCACCCGACCGTGCGGGCCGAGGTCGAGCGGGGCGTGGCAGCTGCCAACGCCAGCTTCTCCCGGGCCGAGCAGGTGAAGACCTTCGCCCTGCTGGGAGAGGAGTGGCTGCCCGACTCGGCCGAGCTGACGCCGACCATGAAGCTCAAGCGGCGAGGCATCCACGAGAAGTACGCCGAGGTCATCGACGGCCTCTATGCCGGGTCCCGTCCGGCTCAGGCTGCCGAGCCCGCGGCACGGGCACACTAGGAACCATGCCCGAGCTGCCCGAGGTCGAGGCCCTCGCCGAGTTCCTGACCCAGCACGCTGTCGGCCGCGTCGTCGCCCGGGTCGACGTCGTCGCGATCAACGCCTTGAAGACCTTCGACCCGCCACCGACGTCGCTGCTCGGCCTGAGCATCGACTCTGCCGTACGCCGCGGGAAGTTCCTCGACCTCGACGTCTCCGGGCTGCACCTGGTCGTGCACCTGGCCCGGGCCGGCTGGCTGCACTGGCGTCCGGAGCTGCCGACCGCACCTCCCCGCCCGGGCAAGGGCCCGATCGCGGTCCGGGTGCACCTCGACGACGGCAGCGGCTTCGACCTCACCGAGGCGGGGACGAAGAAGGGCCTGGCCGTCTACATCACGCGGGACCCCGCGCTGGTGCCCGGAGTGGCCCGGCTCGGCGTCGACCCGCTCGACCCGGCCTTCGGTGTCGAGGCCCTCGCGGCGCTGCTGGCCGCCCACCGGGGCCAGGTCAAGGGCGTCCTGACCGACCAGTCGATCGTCGCCGGGGTGGGCAACGCCTACTCCGACGAGGCCCTGTGGGTGGCGCAGCTCTCGCCGTTCAAGCCGGCCGCCAACCTGACGCCGAGCGAGGTGGCCAGGCTCCATGCGGCGGTGGTGGACACCCTGCGGGCGGCGGTCGAGCGGGCCCGCGGGCTGGCCACGGGGGAGCTGAAGGCCGAGAAGAAGATCGGTCTGTCCGTGCACGGCAAGACCGGGCTGCCCTGCCCGCGCTGTGGCGAGGACATCCGCGAGGTGTCCTTCGCCGACAAGTCGCTGCAGTACTGCGCCACCTGCCAGACCGGCGGCAAGCCGCTGGCCGACCGGCGGCTGTCGCGGCTGCTGAAGTAGCCGGCCGGTCGCGGCCAGGTCAGCCCCGGTCGCCTCGAGCCGCCCGGGCCGTCCGCCCGCCGTAGGTGCCGAAGAACTGGGCAGCCGCGAACCGCACGGCCATCGACCAGGTCGGGTAGGCCGCCTCGGTCAGGGCCAGCCGGGCCACCAACGTGTTGGCCGACATCGCCAGCGCGCCCTGTCCCACCAGCTCGCCCCCGACCGCCGCCATCGCGGTCATGCCCACCAGGCGCATCAGCGGCTTGGCGCGCAGGATCGGCCGCGGCGCCGCGATCAGCTTGACGAAGCCGTCGGTCTCACCGGCGCAGCGTGGACGGTCCATCGCCGACATCGGGATGAACGCGACGAGCGCCTTCTCGCCGTACTCCGCGAAGGCCTGCGCCTCGGTCAGCCCGACGCTGCCGATCTCCGGCTCGGTGTAGGTGACCTTCGGGATCACCCGCTCGTCCCACTTGCGCCGGCCGCCGAGGAGGCCCGGGAGCAGCGGCTTGGCGAAGGCGTTGCCGACAGCGAGGCGGCCCTGGTCGTCGCCCACGTGGGTGAACTGCAGGCGCGAGGTGACGTCGCCCGCGGCGTAGATGTGCTCGACGGAGGTCTGCAGGTAGGCGTCGGTGACGACCCGGCCGCGCTCGTCGAGGGTGACCCCCGGCACCTGCAGGTCGAGCCCGTCGGTGACCGGCTGGCGACCGGTGGCGACGAGCAGGTGGCTGCCGCCGACCGTCGTACCGTCGGAGAGGTGCACCGTCGGGCCGGCGCTCACCTTCACCGCCTTCGCCCCCAGCCGGACGTCGATCCCCTCGCGCTCGAAGACCTCGCGCAGGATGCGGGAGGCCTCCGGCTCCTCCCGGTCCGACAGGCGACCGGCCGACTGCACGATGGTGACCCGCGAGCCCAGCCGCCGGTAGGCCTGGGCGAGCTCGCAGCCGATCGGGCCGCCGCCGAGGATGAGCAGGTGCTCGGGCTGCTCGGTCAGCGAGAAGACGCTCTTGTTGTCCAGGTACGGCGTCTCGGTCAGCCCGTCCACCGGCGGGATCGCAGCCCGGCCGCCGGTGGCGATGACGAACCGCTCGGCGGAGATGCGCCGGCCGTCCGCTTCGATCGTGTCCGGTGCCACGAACCGGGCGTACGCCGGGACGAGGTCGATGCCCTGGCGGGCCAGCAGGGCCGGCGACTCGTCCTGCTCGATGTCGGCGATGACGGCGTGCACGTGCTTCATCACCGCCGCGAAGTCGACGTCGACGGTGGCGTCGAGCCCCCGGTCGGACCCGGCCCGTGCCCCGGCGACCAGCCGGGCCGTCTCGATCAGGGTCTTGCTCGGGACGCAGCCGTAGTGGGTGCAGTCACCGCCCGGCCGCGCACCGTCGACCAGCGCCACCCGCCGACCGCCGTTGCGCGCGGCCCGCGCCGCGCCGAGCCCGGTCGCTCCCGCGC
>JALYXH010000112.1 GCA_030947185.1 Actinomycetota bacterium
CCTCGGCGCCGGTGGCGGACAGGTCCGCGAGCGGGTGCCCGTCGGCCAGTCGCAGCCCGAGCAGCACCCGCTCCACCCGCCGGGTCTCGGCGTCGAGGACCTCGCGGGCGTAGGCCGGACTGGCGCCGGCGGCCAGCTTCCCGGCGTACGCCGTGGGGTGCTTGACGTTCCACCAGCGCACGCCGGCGAGGTGGCTGTGCGCGCCGGGACCGACGCCCCACCAGTCCGCGCTGCGCCAGTAGCCCTCGTTGTGCCGGCAGCGGGCGGCGGGTGAGGTGGCCCAGTTGCTCACCTCGTACCAGTCGAAGCCGGCCCCTCGCAGCGTCTCGTCCGCGATCAGGTACCGGTCGGCCAGGACGTCGTCGTCGGTGTCCGGCAGCTCGCCGCGGGAGACCTGTCGGGCCAGCCGGGTGCCGGCCTCGACGATCAGCGCGTAGGCGCTGACGTGGTCCGCGCCGGTGTCGACAGCGGTGGCCAGGCTGACCCGCCAGTCCTCGTCGGTCTCACCGGGGGCGCCGTAGATGAGGTCGAGGTTGACGTGCTCGAAGCCGGCCGCGTGGGCCTCGGCGACCGCCGTGACCGCGCGGCCGGGCGTGTGCCGGCGGTCGAGCACCGCCAGGACGTGCTCGCGGGCGCTCTGCATGCCGAAGGAGATGCGGGTGAAGCCGCCGGCCCGCAGCTGGGCGAGCGAGCGCTCGTCGACCGACTCCGGGTTGGCCTCGGTCGTCACCTCAGCGTCGGCGGCGAGACCGAACTCCCGGCGTACGACGTCGAGCAGCCCCACCAGTTCCGCCGCCGGCAGCAGCGTCGGGGTGCCACCGCCGACGAAGACGCTCGAGACGGGCAGGTCGAGCTCGCCCAGCACGCGGCGGGCGAGCGCCAGCTCGGCGGTGGCCGTGGCGGCGTACGACGACAGCGGCCCCGTCCCGTCGAGCTCGGCCGCGGTGTAGGTGTTGAAGTCGCAGTAGCCGCAGCGGCTGGCGCAGAACGGCACGTGCAGGTAGATGCCGAACGGGCAGCCGGTGGTGCGGCGGGACTCGGCGAGCTCCCCGAGAGCGGCCGCCGGCAGCGACCCGTCGGCGGGTGCGGCTTCGCCGTCGGGCAGAGTGGAGGGCACCGATCCAGTGTGACGACCGGTTGCGCCAGCCGAGGGAGGTGTCGTGGAGCTCGTCTTCGTGCGGCACGCCCTGCCGGTACGCATCGACGCGGCGGAAGGCCCGGCCGACCCCGGCCTTGCCGCGCTGGGACAGCAGCAGGCCGTCCGGCTCGCGTCGGCGCTCATCGACGAGCACGTCGACGTTATCGTCACCAGCCCGCAGCGCCGGGCCGTGGAGACGGCGGCGCCGCTGGCCGAGCGGCTGGGCCTGGCTGTCGAGGTGGTGGAGGGGGTCGCGGAGTTCGACCCGAGCGCGACCAGCTATGTCCCGGTCGAGGAGCTGAAGGCCGCCGGCGACCCGCGCTGGCACCTGCTGGCCGCCGGCCAGCTCTACTCGCCGGACGTCGACCCGGGCGCCTTCCGGACCCGGGTGGTCGATGCCGTCGAGTCGGTGGTGGCCGCGCACCCGGGGCGGCGGGTGGTGCTGTTCTCCCACGCCGGCGCGATCAACGCCTACACCGCGCACGTGCTTGGCTTCGATCAGCCGCCGATCTGGTTTGTTCCGGCGTACACCAGCATCACCAGGGTGGCGGCCAGCCGGACCGGCCGGCGCGGCATCGTCTCGCTCAACGAGACGGGTCACGTCCGCGACCTGCTGCATTAGCGGCGGCGGGCGGCCGGCCGCTGCGGCGGGCGGGTCAGCCCGCGTTCGTCGATAGGGCGGCGATGAAGGCCTCCTGCGGCACCTCGACGCGGCCGATGGTCTTCATCCGCTTCTTGCCCTCCTTCTGCTTCTCCAGCAGCTTGCGCTTGCGCGTGATGTCACCGCCGTAGCACTTGGCCAGCACGTCCTTGCGGATGGCCCGGATGTTCTCGCGGGCGATCACCCGCGACCCGATCGCCGCCTGGATGGGCACCTCGAACTGCTGGCGTGGGATCAGCTCTCGCAGCTTGCTCGCCATCGCCGTGCCGTAGGCGTAGGCCTTGTCCTTGTGCACGATGGCGCTGAACGCGTCGACCGGCTCACCCTGCAGCAGGATGTCGACCTTGACCAGGTCGGACTCCTGCTCCCCCGCCGGCTCATAGTCGAGGCTGGCGTAGCCACGGGTACGGGACTTCAGCGCGTCGAAGAAGTCGAAGATGATCTCGCCCAGCGGCATGGTGTAGCGCAGCTCGACGCGGTCCTCCGACAGGTACTCCATCGCGGTCAGCGTGCCGCGGCGCGCCTGGCACAGCTCCATCACCGCGCCGACGTAGTCACTCGGGAGCAGCACCATCGCCTTGACGACCGGCTCGGCCACCGACTCGATCTTCCCCCCCGGCATCTCGGAGGGGTTGGTCACGACGATCTCCTCGCCGCTCTCCATGCTCACCCGGTAGACGACGTTAGGCGCCGTCGAGATGAGGGACAGGCCGAACTCGCGCTCCAGCCGCTCGCGGACGATCTCCAGGTGGAGCAGGCCGAGGAAGCCGCACCGGAACCCGAAACCCAGCGCCGCGGACGTCTCCGGCTCGTAGACCAGGGCGGCGTCGTTGAGCTGCAGCTTGTCCAGCGCCTCGCGCAGGGCCGGGTACTCGCTGCCGTCGAGCGGATAGAGGCCGGAGAAGACCATCGGGCGCGGGTCTCGGTAGCCACCGAGCGCGACCGAGGCCGGGCGGGAGGTGCTGGTGACCGTGTCCCCGACCCGCGCCTGCCGAACATTCTTCACCCCCGAGATGAGGTAGCCCACCTCGCCGACGCCGAGCGCGTCGGCGACCAGCGGCTCGGGCGAGATCACGCCGACCTCGAGCGTCTCGTGGCTGGCCTTCGTCGACATCATCAGGCAGCGCTCCTGCCGGGAGAGGTGCCCGTCCACTACGCGGACGTAGGAGATGACCCCCCGGTAGACGTCGTAGATGGAGTCGAAGATCAACGCCCTGGTCGGCGCGTCCGGGTCGCCGACCGGCGGCGGCACCGTGGCCACGATCCTGTTGAGCAGGTCGGTGACACCGGCCCCGGTCTTGGCGCTGACCCGCAGGACGTCGTCCGGGTCGCAGCCGATGATCGCGGCGAGCTCGGCGGCGTACTTGTCCGGCTGGGCGGCCGGCAGGTCGATCTTGTTGAGGACCGGCAGGATCTGGAGATCGTTCTCCAGCGCGAGGTAGAGGTTGGCCAGCGTCTGGGCCTCGATGCCCTGCGCCGCGTCGACGAGCAGGACGGCGCCCTCGCAGGCCGCGAGCGAGCGGGACACCTCGTAGGTGAAGTCGACGTGACCGGGTGTGTCGATCAGGTTGAGGACGTACTCGCGGCCGTCGTCGGCGGTCCAGGGCAGCCGGACCGCCTGCGCCTTGATCGTGATTCCGCGCTCGCGCTCGATGTCCATCCGGTCGAGGTACTGCGCCCGCATGTTGCGGGCCTCGATGACGCCGGTCACCTCGAGCATCCGGTCGGCCAGCGTCGACTTGCCGTGGTCGATGTGGGCGATGATGCAGAAGTTGCGGATGCGGGCCGGGTCGGTGCGGCTCGGGTCGGGCGTGGGCAAGCGGTCTTCCGTCCTGAGGCGCAATGGATGGCCCATCGTCCCACGCGGGTGCGCGGGTGACCGTCGGCTGGGCAGGCGACCCGGCTGGTAGTCTGATCGCCACCGACCTGCCCGTACGGCGTGGTGCCCCTTCCGACAACCCGACCGAGGTTTCTTCGCGTGGCCAACATCAAGTCGCAGATCAAGCGCATCAAGACCAACGAGAAGGCGCGGCTGCGCAACAAGTCGGTGAAGTCCTCGCTGAAGACCGCTATCCGCCGGTTCCGGGAGGCCGCCGAGGCCGGCGACCCGCAGGCCGCCACGACCGCTATGCGCGACGCGTCGCGTGCTCTGGACAAGGCCGCCAGCAAGGGCGTCATCCACGCCAACCAGGCAGCCAACAAGAAGTCGGCCATGTCCAAGCGGGCCGGCAGCCTCTCCTAGCTCCCCAGCAGGCCCGGCCGGTATCGGCGCGGCCGGGAACCCGGCTCAGGCCAGAGTGCGCGCGGCCACCACGGCCAGCACGGCCCGTTCCAGGGCGTACGCCGGATCGGCGGCCAGCCCCTTCACGTCCCCGTCGGCCATCGCCACCGCATGCAGCGCCGCAGTGACGCCCTCGGGCCGCCAGCCTCGGCTCTGCCGCTGGACCCGCTCCACCTTCCAGGGGGGCAGGCCCAGCTGACGACCGAGAGCCGCCGAGGGCCCTCGTCCGGCTGACGCCACGCGGCCGATGTTGCGGACCCCGGTAGCCAGCGCACTGGAGACGAGCACGGGTGGCACCCCCACGGACAGGGCCCAGCGCAGCAGCTCGAGGGCACCGCTCGCGTCGCCCTCCACGGCGTGGTCCGCGATCTCGAAGCCCGAGGTCTCCGCCTTGCCGCGGTGGTAGGTGGCCACGACCTGCTCGTCCACCATCCCGGTCGTGTCGGCCAGCAGCTGGCTGCAGGCCCCGGCCAGCTCGCGCAGGTCGCTGCCGACGGCCTCCGTCAGGGCCCGGACAGCCCCCTCGCTCGCCTGCCGTCCACCGACCCGCAGCTCTGCCCGGACGAAGTCCAGCCGGTCGCCCGGCCTGGTCAGCCGGGGGCACTCGACGACGCGCGCGCCGGCCACCTGTAGCGCCTCGGCCAGTGCCTTGTTCTTCATGCCGGTGTGGCAGACGACCAGGCAGACCGACTCGAGCGGTTCGGCTGCGTAGCCGGAGAGGGCCCCGGCGACGTCGCGGTCGAGATCCTGCGCAGCCCTGACCACCACCACCCGCTGGTCACCGAACAGCGAGGGTGAGAGCAGGTCGAGAAGGTCGGCGAGCACGACGGTGCCGCCGGCCAGGTCGCGCACGTCGGTCTGCTCGTCACGATCCCGAGCCGCGCTGACGACAGCCGAGACCGCGCGGTCGACGAGCAGCTCCTCGTCGCCGCGGACGAGCGTGAGCGGCACCAGGACGTCGGGCGCTGTCACGCCTCGATGCTCCCACGGTGGTGGGTCGACGGCGGACGGCTTCCCCAGTCACCCGCGGTGTCGGGGCGAGCCGCTCGTCGACTGGCATGGGGCGGTCCTCTGGCGACGGCTGACCGGCGTCGCGACGTCTCGGCGGGCTCGGCGGGCGGCCTGCCGCTCGCGGACCCTCGGCCCACCAACCGGCTCCGACCGGGGCCGCCCCGGCCGTCGCTGCCGGCAAGCGGTACGACCAGAGCAGCGGAACCGACAGTCGCGCGGGATGCTGCCGAGGCTCGGGCTCCGAACAGACTGTGCGTGGCCGGGTGCTGGTCCGGCCGCACCAGCCGTGTTCCGGACGCGACCGTCGCGGCGGCGCCGCTTCCGTGCCTGGCCACGGCGGACAGCACGCCGTGCCCGGGCACCAGCGCGACATCGCCGTCGTCGTCGGTCCGGTAGGAGCGCATGCCGTCACGGCGGACGCGGTCGAGGGTGTTCGGCGACGGGTGTCCGTAGCTGTTGCCCTTGCCGACCGAGGTGACCGCCAGGCCGGCACCGACGGCGTCCAGGAAGTCCGGGTCCTGATGGTCGCTCCCATGGTGCGGGACCTTGAGCACGGTCGCCCGGACGTCCACCCCACTGCTCAGCATGGCTCGTTGGGCCTGCCACTCGACGTCACCGGTGAGGAGCACGGTGGCTCCCGCCAGCTCCATCCGCAGCACCAACGAGCTGTTGTTGGGGTCCGAGGACGTGCCGTGGAAGGCCGCCTGGGGAGCCAGCACAGTCCACGTCACCGGGCCGACCGATCTCTGCTCGCCCGGGCTGGCTCGGTTAGCGGGCACTCCCGCTCCCGCCAGCCAGCCGGTCAGCCGGATGCGCTCATCCGGCGGCTCGTCCAGCGGTCCAACCTCTGCCTCCTCGACCCGGCGCCCCCGCAGGACGCCGGGGACGCCCTCGACGTGATCGGCGTGCAGATGGGTGAGCAGGAGGAGCGGGACCCGGCGTACGCCGAGCGAGGTCAGGCAGCGGTTCATCGCCGCCGGGTCCGGGCCGGTGTCGATGACGACAGCGGCTCCGGCGCCGGCGGAGACGACGATGCCGTCCCCCTGACCGACGTCGCAGACGACCATCGCCCAGTCGGGCGGCGGCCACGACGGCGCCACCGCCTGCAGGCCGACCACGGACAGGGTGGTCCCTGCCGTCACAGCGGCGATCGGCCTGCGCAGACGGCGTCGGCCCAGCACGACGAGGAGCGCAACGGAGCAGGCGGCCAGCAACAGGCCCCCGCGCATTCCGCTCGGCCAACCGAACGCCCCGGCGGGCACCCGGGCGCCGTGCCGTGCGACGGTGACCAGCCACCCGGTCGGAAAGGAGCTCAGCCACGCGAACAACCGGGCCAGCGGCATGCAGACGACGGCCGCCAGCGCGGCCAGCACCCCCAGCACCGTCGCCGGTGCCACTGCCGGCGCGGCGAGCAGGTTCGCCGGGACCGACACCAGGCTCACCTGGGCAGAGATGACGGCGATCACCGGGCCACAGGCGAGCTGGGCAGCTGCCGGGATCGCGATCGCCTCCGCCACCGCACGCGGCATGTGCACAGCGAGCCGGTCCCGCCACCCGGGCGCGAGCACGAGAAGCCCACCGGTGGCGAGCACCGACAGCGCGAAACCCGGCGAGCGCGCCAGGGCAGGGTCGATGAGAACTAGCGCCAGAACGGCCGCGCAGAGCGTCGGCAGCGCCGAGCGCTGCCTACCGCTGATCACAGCGGCCACCCCCACGGCGCCCATCACCGCGGCGCGCAGCACGCTCGGCTCGGGCCGGGCGAGCAGGACGAACCCGGCCAGCGCCAGGGCAGCGAGGGTCGGCGCCAGCCGCGGTCCGGCTCGCAGCCGGCGCGCGACCAGTAGCGAGACCGAGAGCACGATGGCCACGTTGCTGCCGGAGACTGCCGTCAGATGAGTCAGGCCGGTCGTCCGGAAGTCCTCGCGCAGCTGGGGATCGAGCCCCGAGACATCCCCGTCTACCAGGCCGGGTACCAACCCGCGCTCGGCCGCCGGCAACGGGGCGGCAGCCTGGCGTAGCCCCGCCCTGAGCCGCCCGGCCGTCCGCTGCAGCGTCGAGGGCGGCCCGACC
>JALYXH010000017.1 GCA_030947185.1 Actinomycetota bacterium
CCGGAGGACTCCGGCGAGGTGGACGTGGTCGCCTTCCACGTGGTCACGATGGGCAACCGGATCAGCGAGGTGACCGGCGAGCTGTTCGCCCGAAACGCCTACCGCGACTACCTCGAGCTGCACGGCCTGTCGGTCCAGCTGACCGAGGCGCTGGCGGAGTACTGGCACCGCCGGGTCCGCGAGGAGCTGGCCATCGCCGACGAGGACGCCGACGACCTGGCAGCGGTGTTCCGCCAGGGCTACCGCGGCTCCCGCTACTCCTTCGGCTACCCGGCCTGTCCCAACCTGGAGGACCAGGCCCAGGTGATGGAGCTGCTGCACCCGGAGCGGATCGGTGTGGAGCTGTCCGAGGAGTTCCAGCTGCACCCGGAGCAGTCGACGTCGGCGATCCTGGTGCACCACCCCGAGGCGAAGTACTTCGCAGCTCGATGACGGCGGCCTACCACGGCCGGCCGGCGGCTGTGCTGTTCGACCTCGACGGGCTGCTGGTGGACTCCGAGCCGGTCTGGTCGGTCGCCGAGGCGGAGATCATGGACTGGCTGGGCGGCCCGTGGAACCCCGCGGTGAAGGCCGCTTGTCTGGGCCGGCGCATCGACGCCTCATGCCGGGAGCTCGTCCGGCTGGCCGGCTCGACCGTGGCGCCGGCGGAGGTGCAGGAGCGGCTGCTGGCCCGGATGGCCGAGCTCTTCCGGGCCGAGCTGCCGTGGCGACCGGGGGCACGTGAGCTGCTCGACGCGCTGGCAGCGGCGGGCGTCCCGCTGGCGCTGGTGTCCTCCTCCTACCGGGTCCTCGTCGACGCTGCGCTCGAGGGGCTGGGTGCGAGCCGGTTCGCGGTCACGCTGGCCGGTGACGAGGTCACCTCGCCCAAGCCCGACCCCGAGCCCTACCTGAGGGCGGCGCGCGGTCTGGGTGTGTCGCCTGCGGACTGCGTGGTCTTCGAGGACTCCCCGACCGGGGTCGCCTCGGCCGAGGCGGCCGGCTGCGTCTGCGTCGCCGTACCCGACGTGGTCCCGGTGGAGGCGATGCCGCGGCGGCCGGTGCTGGCGTCGCTCGCCGAGGCCGACCTGGGCTGGCTGGCCGCGCTGCCCTACCGGCGTACGCCGACCTCCGCGGCCTGACGCTCGAGGTCGCGGATCGCGGCGAGGACGGTTTCGCTGGCCTGCTCGTAGCGGCTCCTGCCGCGGGTGGCGGCGTACGCCGAGAGGTCGACCGGCGGGCCGATCACCACCGTCACCGGTCGCCGTCGCCACGGGCTGCCGCCGCGCTCGACGCCACGGGTGGCGATCGGGATCACCGGGACGCCGCGGGTCAGCGCGAGCAGGCCGGCGCCGCCCTTGGCGCTCGCGACGGCCGCACCGTCGCGCGGGATCGTCCCCTCGGGGTGGATGAGCACCACCTCGCCTGCGGCCAGCGCGGCCGTCGCCGTCCGGATCGCGACCAGCGCCCCCTGCCCCTGCCGGATCGGGATGTGGTGACCGGCCCGGAGCAGCCAGCCGCTCACCGGCTTGCCGAAGGCCTCGTCGGTGGCCATCCCGCGCATCTTGCGGCCGGCCCGATGGGCGACCAGCAGCATCACGACCGGGTCGAGATAGGAGACGTGGTTGGTCGCCAGCAGGGCCGGACCGGAGCGCGGGATGTGCGCCAGGCCGGACACGGTGAGCGGCAGGTAGGCGCGCCCGGCCGCGTCGACCAGCCGGATCGCCACCGACCAGACCGGTTCCCGACCGACGACGGGAAAGGCAGGGGTGTAGCCCGGCGTCACCTCAGCCGCCTCGCAGCAGGCGCAGGTAGAGCAGGTAGTGGCAGGCGGTGCCCCCCAGCATGATCGCGTGCGACAGCTCGTGGAAGCCGAACCGGGCGGGGGCCGGGTCGGGCCGGCGGCGTGAGAGCACGAGGGCTCCGGCGAAGTAGATCGCCAGCCCGCCGAGGTAGAGCGCGACGTCCGGTCGGTCGAGCGCCGGCAGCACGTGCGGGAGGAAGGGCAGGCCGAACCCGGCCAGCAGCACGCGCCACAGGTCCGCCGGACCGCCGACCCGGTCGATGTGGCGGTTCTCCAGCACCAGTCCGCCGATGGCCACCGCCCACAGCGCGGTCAGGAAGCCGACCCGCAGCGCGCCGCCGAGCAGCACCACCCCGAAGGGCGTGTACGACCCGGCCTCGAAAACGAAGATCATCGAATGGTCGGCCCGCTTGAGCACGCGCTGGGCCCGCGGCAGGTAGCGACGGTGGTAGACCCCGCTGACGCCGAACAGCCCGAGCGCGCTGCCGGCGTAGACGAGGACGGCCAGCCGGCGCCCGGGGGAGGAGGCCGCCGCCAGCAGCACCGCTGCCGCCGGCAGACAGGCCAGGAATGCCAGCTGGTGCAGGCGCCCGCGCAGGGAGGTGGCGGGTCGCGGCTCGACGTGGTCGCTCCCCGCACCGGCCGGCCCGCTTACCCGAGAGCCCGGCCGGGGCGCCGCACTCGGAGGTCTCATCGCAGCCCGATCGTACGGCGGCAGCTTCCCCGCATCGTTGCCGGATTGGTACCCGGCCTTTGGTCGACCTCCGTTCCCGCGTCGCCTGCTGCTGGCTAGGGTGACGGCCACGTCGCCCGCGATCGGGCGCGAAAACCGCACGCCCGACGAGCCACCAGCTCACAACCGGCGTGCACCGGCATGAGGGTGGGGACATGGCTCGAGGCAGGCGTTCCGTCGGAGTGGCCCTGGTGGCACTTCTGGCGATAGCACTGGCGGCATGCGGCGGCACCAGCAAGAAGTCCAGCGGAGGGGGCGGCACCTTCGTCTTCGGGACGTCGGCCGACCCGCAGACCATGGACGGCGCCTACGACAGCGACGGCGAGTCGCTGCGGGCCGTCCGGCAGATCTTCGAGACCCTGGTCACCACCAAGCAGGGTGGCACCGACCTCGTGCCGGCCCTCGCCACGTCGTGGAACCCGTCGCCGGACGGGCTGGCCTGGACGTTCAACCTGCGCACCGGCGTGAAGTTCACCGACGGGACCACCTTCGACGCGAAGGCGGTCTGCGCCAACTTCGACCGCTGGTACAACTTCAAGGGCATCCAGCAGAGCCCGTCGATCTCCTACTACTGGAACACCGTCTTCGGCGGCTTCGCCAAGAACGACGACCCGAAGGCCGGCGTCAGCCTCTACAAGTCCTGCGATGCCAAGGACACCAAGACCGCGGTCATCAACCTGACGTCGGCGTCGGCGACGTTCATCTCCGGCGTCACCCTGCCTGCGTTCTCCATCGCCAGCCCCGACGCGCTGAAGAAGTATGGCGCTGACGAGATCGGCGGCTCGGCCGGCAGCCCGACCTTCACCAGCGACTTCGGCCTCAAGCACCCGATCGGCACCGGTCCGCTCAAGCTCGAGTCGTTCACCAAGAACGACAAGCTGGTCCTGGTGCGCAACGACACCTACTGGGGCGACAAGTCGAAGCTGGCCAAGGTCATCTTCCGGCCGATCGCCGACGGAAACGCGCGGCGGCAGGCCCTGCAGACCAACGAGATCCAGGGCTACGACCTGGTCGCCCCCGGCGACGCCAGCCAGCTGAAGTCGGCCGGCTTCCAGATCATCGACCGCCCCGCCTTCAACGTCGGCTACGTCGGGTTCAACCAGGCGAAGCCGCCGCTGGACAACCTCAAGGTCCGCCAGGCGATCTCCTACGCGCTCAACCGCGACGCCCTGGTCAAGGCGAAGTACCCGCCGGGCGCCGAGGTCGCGAAGGAGTTCATGCCGCCGTCGCTGTTCGGTTACAACGCCGACGTCACGGCGTACACCTACGACCCGGCGAAGGCGAAGGCACTGCTGGCCGAGTCCGGCGTCAAGGACCCGACGGTCGAGTTCTGGTACCCGACCGGCGTGAGCCGGCCCTACATGCCCGACCCGACAGCTAACTTCCAGGCGTTCTCGGCCGACCTGACGGCCGCCGGCTTCAAGGTGGTGCCGAAGTCGGCGCCGTGGTCGCCGGACTACCTCGGCGCCGCCAACTCCGGCAAGGCCCAGCTCTACCTGCTCGGCTGGACCGGTGACTTCGCCGACCCGGACAACTTCATCGGCACCTTCTTCCGCACCAAGCAACCCTCGTGGGGGTTCGACAACCCCAAGCTGTTCGGTGACCTGGAGAAGGCCCGGGTGGAGAGCGACCAGAACAAGCGCATCGCCGACTACAAGGCGGTGAACGCCGAGATCGCCGACTTCGTGCCGGGCGTGCCCTACGTCCACACCAAGCCGGCGCTCGCCTTCGCCAAGAACGTGCAGGGCTTCGTGCCCAGCCCAGTCCAGGAGGAGCTGTTCTCCAGCATCAGCGTCGGGTGACGCCTCGGTGCTGACGTTCGTCGTACGGCGGCTGGCGCTGCTGGTCCCGATCCTGCTCGGGCTCTCGCTGCTGGTCTTCGTCTGGGTCCGGGCTCTCCCCGGCGGGCCCGCCCAGGCGTTGCTCGGCGAGCGGGGCACGCCGGAGCGGGTGGCGGCGGTCCAGCACGCCTACGGCCTGGACCGGCCGGTGCTGGTGCAGTACGGCGCGTTCCTGGCCAAGGCGGCCAGCCTCGACTTCGGCGACTCGATCCACACCCAGGTGCCGGTGCGCACGGAGATCCGCAACCGGTTCCCGGCCACCATCGAGCTGTCGGTGGCGGCGCTGGCCTTCGCGATCGGGCTGGGGATCCCGCTGGGCTACCTCGCAGCCCGGCGCTACCAGACGCGCTTCGACGACGCGTCGGTGATCGGCTCGCTGCTGGGCGTGTCGATCCCCGTGTTCTTCCTGGCCTTCCTCCTCAAGTACGTCTTCGCGGTGAAGCTGCACTGGCTGCCCAGCCAGGGGCGGCTCGACGTCCTGCGTGACGTCAACCACCCGACCGGCTTCTACGTGCTGGACGGCATCGTCACCGGTGACCCGGCGGCGACCTGGGACGCGCTGCGCCACCTCGTGCTGCCCGGCATCGCGCTCGGCACGATCCCGCTCGCGATCATCGTGCGGATCACCCGGGCGGCGGTGCTCGAGGTGGGCAGCGCCGACTACGTGCGCACTGCCGAGTCCAAGGGGCTGACCCGCTCGGTGGTGACCCGGCGGCACATCCTGCGCAACGCGCTGCTGCCGGTGGTCACGATCGTCGGCCTGCAGACCGGGCTGCTGCTGGCGGGGGCCGTGCTGACCGAGACGGTCTTCAACTGGAACGGCATGGGCCAGTTCCTGGTGGAGGCGATCGCCAACCGGGACTTCCCGGTGCTGCAGGGCGGGATCCTGTTCGTGGCGCTGGTCTTCGTCCTGGTCAACCTTCTCGTCGATGTCTCCTACGGCTTCATCGACCCCCGGGTCCGGGCCCGGTGAGCCTCGCCGAGTTGGAGCAGGTCTCCGCCGTCGGGCCGGACGTCGAGGCGACCCAGGGCGGGCTGGCCCGCGAGGTCCTCAGCCGACTGCGGCACAGCCCGGTCGCCATCCTCGGGGCGGCGCTGATCGTCGGTTTCGTGATCGTGGCGGTCGCGGCGCCGCTGCTCGCGCCGTACGGGCCCAGGACCGCCGACCTCAGCCGGATCCGCCCCGGCTACATCCCCGGCCCCTCCGGTCGCCACCTGCTGGGCCTGGACCAGCAGGGCCGCGACGAGTTGAGCCGGATCATCTTCGGGGCCCGCCAGTCGCTGCTGATCGGCGTGGTCGCCACCAGCGTCGGCGCCTTCCTCGGGATCGCGGTGGGTGTGCTGGCCGGTACCTTCCGCGGCTGGGCCGACCAGACGCTGATGCGGCTGATGGATGTGATGCTGGCCATCCCGGGGCTGCTGTTCGCGATCGGGCTGGCCGCGCTGCTGGGGCCGAGCCTGAAGTCGATCATGATCGCGATCGCCGTACCGCAGGTGCCGATCTTCGCCCGGCTGCTGCGCGCCTCCATGCTGTCCCAGCGCGACAGTGACTACGCGCTGGCCGCCCGTTCTCTCGGCGTACGCCGGGGCCGGATCATCCT
Source organism: Actinomycetota bacterium (assembly GCA_030947185.1). GTDB lineage: Bacteria > Actinomycetota > Actinomycetes > JALYXH01 > JALYXH01 > JALYXH01. Next base: position 5,956 of record JALYXH010000017.1, read on the forward strand.
GGCCCACGTGCTGCCCAACTCGGTGGGCCCGGTGATCGTGCAGGCGACACTGGTGCTGGCCACCGCGATCATCGACGCGGCCGGCCTGGCCTTCCTCGGCCTCGGCTCGGCCGACCCGGCGATCCCGGAGTGGGGCCGGATGCTGGCCGACAGCCAGCAGTTCCTGACCAGCTCGGTCCAGCTGGCGATCTTCCCGGGGATCGCCATCGTGCTGTCGGTGCTGGGCTTCAACCTGCTGGGTGAGTCGCTGCGGGAGTCGCTCGACCCCAAGCTCCGGCGCTAGGCGTGGCCCCGCTGCTGAGCGTGCGCGACCTGTCGGTGACCTTCACGCGGCGGGGCCGGCGCGACGTGCATGCCGTCGACGGCGTCAGCTTCGACGTGGAGGCCGGCCAGACCATCGGCATCGTGGGGGAGTCGGGGTCGGGCAAGAGCGTCACCTCGCTGGCGGCGCTCGGCCTGCTCCCCAAGCGCGGGGTGCGGATCACGGGCGAGGCTCGGTTCGACGACCGCGACCTGCTGAGGATGTCCGACTCCGAGCTGCGCAACCTGCGTGGCAGCGACGTGACCATGGTCTTCCAGGACCCGCTGTCCTCGCTCAACCCCGTGCTCACCCTGGGTCGCCAGATCACCGAGGTGCTCGAACGCCACCGCGGCCTCGGCCGCGACGCTGCACGGTCGGAGGCGGCCGACGCCCTGGAGATGGTCGGCATCCCGGACCCGAAGGCCAGGCTCGCCAGCTATCCGCACCAGCTCTCCGGCGGGATGCGGCAGCGTGCCATGATCGCGATGGCGCTGGCCTGCCGCCCCCGGCTGCTGATCGCCGACGAGCCGACGACGGCGCTGGACGTCACGATCCAGGCGCAGATCCTCGAGCTGCTCAAGGCGCTGGTGCGCGACTCCGGTGCCGCGCTGGTGCTGATCACGCACGACCTCGGTGTGGTGGCGGGCCTGTGCGAGCAGGTGCGGGTCATGTACGCCGGCCGGATCGTGGAGACCGCGACCCGGCAGGAGCTGTTCGGCCGGCCCCGCCATCCTTACACCCGCGGGCTGCTGGCCTCGGTGCCGCGACTGGACCAGCCGCGCGGCACTCCGCTGCAGCCGATCCCCGGTTCGCCCAGCGACACCATCGCCTGGCCGTCCGGCTGCGCGTTCGCGCCGCGCTGCGCCAACCGGGTCGAGGGCTGCACGGACGGTCCTCCCGGGCTGCACCCCGACGAGCACGACGCCAGCCACCTCTTCCGCTGCATCAACCCGGCCGCGGTCCCCGAGCGGGCGCAGGCGTCCCGGTGAGCCTGCTCGAGGTACGTGGCCTCAAGGTGCACTTCCCGATCATGGCCGGCATCCTGTTCGAGCGCCGGACCGGGGCGATCAGAGCCGTCGACGGCGTGGACCTCGACATCGAACGAGGCACCACCTTGGGTCTTGTCGGCGAGTCGGGCTGTGGCAAGAGCACGGTGGGACGAGCGATCCTGCGCCTGGAGGAGCCGACGGAGGGGTCGGTGGTCTTCGACGGGGTCGATGTCACTACCCTTGCGGCCGAGCCGCTGCGCAAGCTGCGCCGGCGGATGCAGATGGTCTTCCAGGACCCGCTGGGAAGCCTCGACCCGCGGCAGAGCGTGGGCTCGATCCTCGCCGAGCCGCTGCGTACCCACGACGAGGGTGGCGGCAAGGGTGGCTTCGACAAGCGGGTGGCCGAGCTGCTCGACGCCGTCGGGCTGCCTGGCAGCGCCGCCAACCGCTTCCCGCACGAGTTCTCCGGCGGCCAGCGACAGCGGGTCGGGATCGCCCGGGCGATCGCCCTCAGTCCCGAGCTGATCATCGCCGACGAGCCGGTGTCCGCTCTGGACGTCTCGATCCAGGCCCAGGTCGTCAACCTGCTCGAGGAGCTGCAGCAGCGGCTGGGCCTGACCTACCTGGTGATCGCGCACGACCTGGCCGTCGTCCGGCACATCAGCGAGACGATCGCGGTGATGTACCTCGGCACCCTCGTGGAGGTCTCGCCGTCGGGCAACCTCTACGACGAGCCACTGCACCCCTACACGATCGCGCTGCTGTCCGCCGTACCGATCCCGGACCCGGAGGTGGAGGACGGCCGCAAGCGGGTGCTGCTGTCGGGTGACCTGCCCTCACCCGCCAACCCGCCGGCCGGCTGCCGCTTCCACACCCGCTGCCCCTACCGGCAGGAGACCCGCTGCGACGACGAGGTGCCGGCGCTGCGAGAGCTGCGGCCGGGCCACAAGGTCGCCTGCCACTACGCCGAGGAGGTGCTGGCCGGCACGATCCGACCGGCTGACGCGGCGACGATGCTGGCGGCCGGCCCGGGGGAGTGAACCGGGCGAGCTAGACGGGTTCAGTCCAGCAGGTCGGGCTGCTCCTTGACGATGCGGTCCCACAGCGGCTGGAACTGGAACCAGCCCGCGGTCTCGCTGCCGACCTGGGTGTAGGTGAGCGCTGCCTGCTCGGGGTCGATGTGCACCGGCGTACCGGCCGCCATCGCCAGCAGCTGCGACTGGCACGAGCGCTCCATGGTCATGAACCACCAGACCGCTGCGTCGACGGTCGAGCCGACCGTGAGCAGGCCGTGGTTGCGAAGAATCAGGGCCTTGTTGTCGCCGAGCGCGTGCGCGATCCGCTTGCCCTCCTCGAGGTCGAGGACGACACCGGTGTAGTCGTCGAAGACCGCGTGGTCCTGGTAGAAGGCGCAGACGTCCTGGCTGATCGGGTCGAGCCCGATGCCGAGGGTGGACAGCGACTTGCCGTAGATGGAGTGGCTGTGGGCCGCTCCGACGGCGTCGGGCCGAGCCTGGTGCACCTGCGAGTGGATCGCGAAGGCGGCGCCGTTGACCGGGTGGTCGCCCACGACCACCTCACCCTCGTGGTTGACCAGGATGAGGTCGCTCACCTTGATCTGCGAGAAGTGCATGCCGAACGGGTTGACCCAGAAGTGGTCGGTCAGCTCGGGGTCGCGAGCCGTGATGTGGCCGGCGACCCCCTCGTCGAAGCCCGCCTTGCTGAACAGCCGGAACCCTGCGGCCAGTCGCTGCTTCCGGTGCAGCCGCTCGTCCTCGACGGTGTCGAAGGTGGGCGGGGTGCGCATGGTCAGTTCGCGCTTGCGGGTCTGCAGCGGCACCGGGGGCCTCCAGGAGTGAGCGGTCGAGCCTCAGTGTGTACCCGGGCACCCGTCGGGCCAACTGACTAGGGCGGCCAATCGCCCGGTCAGCCCGACTGGGCCGGCACCAGGTCGCCGGCCCGCTCCAGCGCCGCTTCGACCCGCTCGGGCAGCGGCGGCGGCGTGCCGCCGAACTCCGGGCACAGGGCCTGGTGGTCGCACCAGTCACAGAGCCGGGACCGGCGCGGGCGCCAGTCGCCCGTCTCGGTGGCGCGCTCGATGGCCGCCCAGAGCGCACCCAGCTTGCGCTCGAACGCCCGCAGCTCGGCCTCGTCGGGGGCGTAGCGCAGCATCTCCCGGTCACCGAGGTAGAGCAGGCGCAGCTCGCGAGGCACGGTGCCCGTCGTGCGCCAGAGCACCAGCGCGTAGAACTTCATCTGGAACAGCGCCCGTGCCTCGAACGTCTCGCCGGGCGCCCGACCGGTCTTGTAGTCGACGATCCGCAGCTCACCGGTCGGCGCCCGGTCGAGCCGGTCGATGTAGCCGCGCAGGCGCAGCCCGGAGGCCAGCACGGTCTCGACGTAGTGCTCCCGCTCGGCCGGCTCGAGCCGGGTCGGGTCCTCCAAAGCGAAGTAGCCGGCGAGCAGCTCGCGGGCCGAGCCCAGCCACTCGACCAGGTCGCTGCCGGTGGCGGCCCCGTCGCCGGGACCACCGAACAGTTCGGCCACCTCGGGCTCGGCTGCCAGCAGGCGCTCCCACTCCGGCCCGACGAAGGTGCGCGCGGCGGCCAGCGTGCGCTCAGCGGCGGGCAGGTCGAACAGGCGCTCCAGCACCGCGTGCACGAGCGTGCCGCGCGCAGCAGCTGAGCTCGGCCGCTGGGGCAGCCGGTCGATCGTGCGGAACCGGTAGAGCAGCGGGCAGGTCAGGAAGTCACCGGCCCGGGACGGGGACAACGAGCCCACCACCGGGCTCGGGAGGTCGACCGGGGCAGCCGGCGCGGGCACGGCGACCCGGTCATCGGTGGTGGTCATGGCTCGACCCTAGGACAGCCCTGCGACAGTTCGGGTCAGCACGCGCCGTCGTCCACAGAGCGGGCGCGCGGGCACCTCCCGATCGGCGCGCGGCCGCCGTACAGTCGGCCCATGGTGATGGAGCGCAAGGGTGTCGTCGCCCGGCAGACCCACGTCGGCATCCCGGCGGGGCTGGTCGAGGAGGAGCACGGCCGGGCCGCGTTCGCCGGCCCGGTCAGCCATCTCTACCGCACCGCCCCGCCCACCTCGTGGGTAGCCGTCGACGGGCCGCTACGGCCTACGGCCTACGACCTCGACCGGCTGTCCCCGTCGGACGCCGACGACCCGGAGGGGGTGCCGACCGTCGTCCTGCACAACGACGACCTGCGGGTCAGCATCTCCCGCCGGCGTACGCCGATGCCGTTCGCCGTCCGCAACGGCGACGGCGACGAGGTCGTCTTCGTGCACCACGGCGCCGGCGTGCTGCAGACCGACTACGGCCCGCTCGACTACGCCGCGGGCGACTACCTGGTGATCCCCAAGGGCACCACGCACCGCTGGGTGCCCGACGGCGCGGAGTCCTTCCTCTACCTCGTGGAGTCGACGGCGGCGGTGACCGCCCCCGACTTCGGCCTTCTCGGGCGGCACGCGGTCGTCGACCCGAAGGTGCTGACCACCCCGGAGCCCTACCCCGAGCCACCGGCGGACTGGGCCGGCGACGGGGAGGGACGCTGGCGGATCCGGGCCAAGCGCCTGCAGGAGGAGACCACCTTCACCTTCGCCCACAACCCGTTCACGGCCGTCGGCTGGGCCGGCGACCTCTCGCCCTACCGGCTGCACACCGCGGACATCCGGCCGGTGACGGCGCCGGGCTACCACCTGCCCCCGAGCGTGCACACGACCTTCAGGTGCGGGGCCTTCGACATCGCCACCTTCGTGCCGCGGCCGTTCGAGACCGACCCCGAGGCGCTGCGGGTGCCGTTCTTCCACGCCAACGTCGACAACGATGAGGTGATCTTCTACAGCCGAGGCGACTTCTTCAGCCGTAAGGGGATCGGCGAGGGCTGGCTGACGCTGCACCCCGGAGGTGCGCCGCACGGGCCCCAGCCGGGGGCTGCGGAGAAGGCGGCCGCGAAGACGCACACCGACGAGCTCGCGGTGATGATCGAGTGCGTCAACCCGCTCACCGTGGCCGACCGGACGAAGACTGCCGAGTTCCCCGACTACACCACGTCGTGGGCGCGCGGACTCGGGCTCCTGGACGGCTAGTTCTTCGGCCGGGCCTCGGCGCCCGACCGCTGCTTGGCCGCCGCCTTCATCTGCTGCTTGTAGGCGCGGACCTCGGCCAGTGAACCTGCGTCGACGATGTCGGCGACGCTGCGGTAGGCGCCGTCTTCGCCGTACGGGCCGGCAGCCTCACGCCAGCCGGTCGGTCGGACGCCGAGCTGCTTGCCGAGCAGGGCCAGGAAGATCCGCGCCTTCTGCTCACCGAAGCCCGGCAGCGCCTTGAGCCGGCGCAGCAGGTCGGCTCCGTCGGCCGCGTCGGTCCAGACCGAGCCGGCGTCTGCGCCGTAGGTCTCGACGATCTCCCGGCACAGCGCCTGCACCCGCGTCGCCATCGAGTTGGGGTAGCGGTGGATCGCCCGCGGCCGGGCGAACAGCGCGGCCAGCGCGTCGGGGTCGAACTCGGCTAGCTCGCGGGCGTCGAGGTCGTGTCCCAGCCGATCCCGCAGCGTGTGCGGCCCGGCGAACGCGTGCTCCAGCGGGATCTGCTGGTCGAGCAGCATGCCGATGAGCAGTGCGAGCGGGTCGGTGGCGAGCAGCGCGTCGGCATCGGGCTGCTGGGCCAGGTGCATGGTCGGCATCGCTCAGCCCTCCTGGCGTACGCCGAGCGCCCGGACCACCGTGTTGGTCAGCGAGCCGAGCCCCTCGACCGTGAGGGTCACGGTAGCGCCGGGAGAGATCCAGCGGTCGAGGTCGAGCCCGCAGCCGCCTCCGAACGTTCCCGACCCGAACACATCGGTGGCATAGACGTCCTCCCCGTTGGACACCCACGAGATCATCTCACCGAACGTCCAGCGCCGGCCGGCCGTCGACCCGAGCGACCACTGCTCGTCGTCGACCGACACGGCCATCTCGTGCGGGTCCTCCGGCGACCACTCGTCGGCGCTGACGACGACCGGTCCGAGCGAGGTGGCGAAGTCCTTGCCCTTGGCCGGACCGAGCCAGCAGGTCATCTCCTCGCGCTGGACGTCGCGCGCCGACCAGTCGTTCATGATCGTGTAGCCGAACACGGCAGCCGCGGCCTGCTCCGGCGGCCAGTCGCGGCCGGTCCGCCCGACCACCGCTGCCACCTCGCACTCGTAGTCCAGCCGCTCGGTGTACGCCGGCCAGCCGACGGGTTCGCCCGGCCCGACGACCGAGCGCCGGTTGCCCTTGTAGTAGACCGGGACCCGGTCCCAGGCCTCCGGCACCGCCCCGCCGCGGCGGGCCGCCCCCCGCTCCACGTGGTCGCGGAAGGCCAGGAAGTCCCGCAGCGAGTTGGGTGCCCGCAGCGGCGCCAGCAGCCGTACGTCGGACAGCCGCACCCAGCCGGGTGCGTCCTGCGGCACTGCAGCAACCAGCTCGGCCACCCGGCTCTGCGTCGACGGCGAGGACTCGATGAGGTCCACGAGGTCTCCGGGCGTCTCGGCCTCCCGCGAGCGCGCCCAGGCCGCCACGTCCAGCAGGGTCGGCTCGCCGTCACGGAGCAGCACGGCACCGAGCCGGCCGGTCGGCGGGCTCGGCTCGCCGGCGCCGATCGGCTCCGTCGTCCAGGAGCACCACTGCATACCGGCATGGTCGCACCTCGCGAAGGCGCGGCCGCCGGTCCGCCGAGATCGGCCGGTACGGCGTCCCCGCCGTAGCATCGAGGCATGAGCGAGCCGAGCACGCCGGAACGGGTGCGCCCCCGCGGCGGCATCCCGCTCGGAGCGCCGTTCGGCATCCCGATCTTCCTGTCCCCGTCCTGGTTCCTCGTGGCCGGCGTGATCGCGGTGACCTTCGCCCCGAGCTTCACGCGGCGAGGGGAGGCGGTGGGAGCGCTGCAGTACGCGCTCGGGGCCGGCTTCGCCGTCCTGCTCTGCGCCTCGGTGCTCGCCCACGAGCTGGGGCACTGTCTCGTCGGCAAGGCGCTCGGTCTTCCGGTACGCCGGCTGACGATCTTCCTGCTGGGCGGGGTCTCGGTGATCGACCGCGAGCCCGAGACGGCCGGCAGGGAGTACCTCGTCGCCGTGGTCGGGCCGATGGTCTCCCTGGTGCTCGCCGGGGTCGCCTGGGTGCTCGGCGAGGCTCTCGGCGGCAGCGCGACCCTGCCCGGGCAGCTGGGGCGCCTGACCGCCGGGGTCAACCTCGTGGTGACGGTGTTCAACCTGCTTCCCGGCCTGCCGCTGGACGGCGGCCGGGTGCTGCGGGCGGCCATCTGGCAGGTCACCGGCCGCAAGGGCACCGGCACCCGCGCCGCCGCCTGGGCCGGGCGCGGACTGGCGGTTCTGCTGGTCGCCTCGCTGCCGCTGAGCAGGGCGCTCGGCGGGGGGTCCAGCAGCCTGTCGAACACCGTGTTCACCCTGCTGGTCGCCGCGTTCATCTACACCGGAGCCGGGGCCGCACTCACGGCCGCCAAGGCCGCGGAGCAGGCGGCCAAGCTGGCCGGCCTGCTCCCGCGGGTCGCCGTCCGCGCGCTCCTGCGGCGCGCGATGGAGGTGCGCGCGGACGTACCACTGGCCGAGGCTCTGCGCCGGGCCCACGAGCAGGGTGCCCGCGGGCTGGTCGTGGTCGACGGCTCGGGCCGGCCCGACGGGGTCGTCTCGGAGGCCGCGGTGGTAGCCACCCCCGAGCACCGCAGGCCGTGGGTGAACGTCGGGGCGCTGGCTCGGCGGGTCGACCAGGGCCTGCTGCTGGCCGACGACCTCGCCGGCGACGCGATGGTGGAGGCGCTGCGCCGCAACCCGGCCTCGGAGTACGTCGTCGTCGACAGTGCGGGCGGCATCGTCGGCGTGCTCGCCGCCGCCGACGTGGCGCGGACGCTCGACCCGACCCTCGCCCCCGCGACCTGAGCGGGCAGCCCGATGGCTGAGCCGACCGGTACCGGCCGACGGCGCGGACCGCTGCGCGCCGGCGACCAGGTGCAGCTGACCGACCCGAAGGGCCGCCTGCACACGATCACCCTCGAGCCCGGGCGGGAGTTCCACACCCATCGGGGAGCGCTGGCCCACGACGAGCTCATCGGCGCGCCGGAAGGGGTCGTGGTCAAAACCGCCGGCGGTACGGCGTACCTCGCGCTGCGGCCGCTGCTCTCGGACTACGTCTTGTCGATGCCGCGCGGCGCGCAGGTCGTCTACCCGAAGGACGCCGCCCAGATCGTTGGGCTGGCCGACGTCTTCCCCGGCGCCCGGGTGGTCGAGGCGGGCGCGGGCTCGGGAGCGCTGACCTGCTCGCTGCTCCGCGCCGTCGGCGACGCCGGGACGGTGTCGTCCTACGAGCGGCGGGCGGAGTTCGCCGCAGTCGCGCGGACGAACGTCGAGCGCTTCTTCGGCGGACCGCACCCGGCCTGGCGGCTCACGGTGGGGGACCTGGTCGGGGAGCTGGCCGAGCGGGACGTCGACCGCGTGGTGCTCGACATGCTCGCGCCGTGGGAGGTGCTGGACGCCGTCTCGAGGGCGCTGGCCCCCGGTGGGGTGGTCTGCTGCTACCTCGCCACGACGACCCAGCTCTCGCGCACCGTCGAGGCCCTGCGCGAGCACGGCACGTTCACCGAGCCGGCGTCGTGGGAGTCGCTCGTGCGCACCTGGCACGTCGAAGGGCTGGCCGTGCGCCCGGACCACCGGATGATCGGGCACACCGGCTTCCTCGTCACCGCCCGCCGGCTCGCCGACGGGGTCGAGCCGCCGCTGCGCCGGCGTCGGCCGGCCAAGGGGGCCTATCCGGAGCCGCCGGAGGCCCCCTCCGCCGAGCCGGACGCCTCCTCGCCGCGCCGGCCGGAGCTGCCCTGAGCGCGGATCCGCTCGCGCCTGCAGGCGCGCCCTTCCGGCGGCTTCGCAGGGCCGGACGTAGGCTCGCGTCCAGGCAATGTTCACCCTCGGGGCCGAACGTGCCGACGGTAGGGTCAGGACACCGGTTCCGACCGGGGAGGTGACAGGGACGTGGCTGGATCCCGTGGCAACGCCGACGGAGACGCCGCTGCGCGCGCTGCCCAGTTCGAGAAGGAGGTCCACGACCTCACCACCCAGATCTCCTTCCTCGAAGAAGAGGTCGTCCTCCTGCGCCGCAAGCTGACCGACTCCCCCCGCCAGGTGCGGGCGGTCGAGGAGCGGTTGGCCCAGGCCCAGACCAGCCTCGCCGGCGTCACCACCCAGAACGACCGGCTGGTGGCGACGCTGCGGGAGGCCCGCGACCAGATCATCGCGCTGAAGGAGGAGGTCGACCGGCTGGCCCAGCCGCCGAGCGGCTACGGCGTGTTCCTGGTGGCCCACGACGACGACACCGCCGACATCTTCACCGGTGGCCGCAAGCTGCGGGTGAGCGTCAGCCCGACCATCGAGCTGTCCGAGCTGCGCAAGGGCCAGGAGGTCATGCTCAACGAGGCCCTCAACGTCGTACGCGCACTGGAGTTCGAGAAGCAGGGCGACGTCGTGCTGCTCAAGGAGGTGCTCGCCGACGGCGACCGGGCGCTGGTGATCACCCACACCGACGAGGAGCGGGTGGTCATGCTGGCCGACCCGCTCAAGGACGGTCCCCTTCGCGCCGGCGACTCGCTGCTGCTGGAGACCCGGTCCGGCTGGGCGCACGAGCGCATCCCGAAGTCCGAGGTCGAGGAGCTCGTCCTCGAGGAGGTGCCCGACATCGACTACACCCAGATCGGCGGCCTCAAGGACCAGATCGAGTCGATCCGTGACGCCGTCGAGTTGCCCTTCCTCTACGCCGACCTGTTCGAGGAGCACAAGCTCAAGCCGCCGAAGGGCGTGCTGCTCTACGGTCCGCCCGGCTGCGGCAAGACGCTGATCGCCAAGGCGGTGGCCAACTCGCTGGCCAAGAAGGTCGCCGAGCGCACCGGCACCGAGGTGGGCCGCTCGTTCTTCCTCAACATCAAGGGCCCCGAGCTGCTCAACAAGTACGTCGGCGAGACCGAGCGGCAGATCCGGCTGATCTTCCAGCGCGCCCGCGAGAAGGCGCAGG
>JALYXH010000126.1 GCA_030947185.1 Actinomycetota bacterium
CCGGCCGGCACGCCCGGCGTCACGCAGGGCGGCGGGCCGAGCAGGTTGGTCAGGTATTTCTGGGCGTTGATGTCGACCGTCGCGTGCAGGCTCGTGAAGTCGCCGGGAATGGCATGCGCGGAGTTGCGGGAGAACGGATAGGTCACCAGCAGCTCAAGGGACTTCGGCAGGTTGTCGCCGGCCTGGGCCAGGTTGCCCAGCACCGGCTGCAGCGCCTGCAGGTCGGCCACCGTGTTGTCCTTGCTGGCCCGGATGATCCGGCTGCCCACGTCGCCGAGCCGCGACAGGCTCACCAGCATCTGAGTCAGGTCGGCCCGCTCGTCCGCGAGCACGGACAGGCCGGGCGCGATGTCGGTCAGCGCCGCGGTGATCGTCTGCGTCTGGGCGGCCAACGTCCCGGTCAGCCGGTCCAGCGCATCGACGGCACGGACGATCTCGGACTTGCGCTGATCCAGGCCACTTACCAGCGTGTTGAGCTGCCCGAGCAGGTCACGGACCTTGCTCTCGCGCCCGTTCAGCGCCGCCGCGAGCTCGACGTTGATCGTCTGGAGCTGCTCGAGGCCGCCGCCGTTGAGCAGGGCGGACAGGGCGGAGAAGACCTCCTCGACCTCAGGGTTGCGGTCCGAGCGCTCGGCCGGGATCAGTGCACCGTCAGCCAGCGTGCCCTGCGGCTTCTCACCCGGCGGCGGTCCCAGCGAGATGAACTTCTCACCGAGCAGGCTGGTCTGGGCGAGGGTGGCCACAGTGTTGGCCGGCAGCTTGGTGCTCTTCTTGACCCGACAGACGACACGGGCTTTGAAGCCGTCGAGGCTGATCTCCTTGACGTCGCCAACGGTCACGTCGTTGACGTGCACGGTCGACTGCGGCACCAGGTCCAGGACGTCGTCGAAGATGACCGTCACCTTGTAGGTGTTGTCTCCCCCGGTGCCGCCAGGGAGGCTGACGCTCTGCAGGCCCTTGTACTGACAGCCGGTCAGCAGCACGCAGACAGCCGCCGCTGCGACAGCGCTTGATCGACGCGGTCTCATGGGCACAGCCGTCCCATCAGCAGCGGCGCCAGCGGTCCGGACGGTCCGGACAGACACAACGCGCTCTGGACGTCTTGCGGTCCCTGCTGGGAGTTGTTCCGGGTGTCCAGGGTGCCGGAGTCCGGGTTGAAGGCGTTGTTGAGGTTCTGCAAGGCCAGCGGAGCGTCGTCCATGAACTCCGTCAGCGATGCCTTCTGCTTCACCAGGATGCCGGTGATCTGCCCCAGCCCGGCGACGTCGGTGGCAAGGTCGTCCTTGTTGGTCCGGACGAAGTCGGCCACCTGCCCGAGCGCGACTGCCAGGTTGGCCAGGGCTGCCCCTAGGTCCCTGCGCTCGCCGTTGAGCTGCTCGGCGACGTCGGCCAGATCGACGTTGAGAGCGCGCACCTGGCCGTCGCTGTTGGCCAGCGCCTGGTTGAAGTTGGCCAGGTTGGCCACTGTCGAGAACAGCTCGTCCTTGCTGTTCGCCAGCGTGGAGATCGCCTCTGAGAGGTCGTGGTTGGTCTGCTTGATCTGAGCGCCGTTGCCGTCGAGGTTGGCAGCGCCGACCGCGATCAGCCTCGACAGCGCACCGTTCTTGTTGGCCCCGTCCGGCCCGAGCGCGGTGTTGAGCGTGTCCAGGCTCTCGAAGATCTTGTCGACCTCGACCGGTGCCCCGGTGCGCGCCGCCGGCAGATCGGCCTTGTCCGCCAGCACCGGCCCGCCGCTGTAGACCGGGCTGAACTGCACGTACCGGTCGCTGATGATCGACGGCGGGACGATGACCGCTGTCACGTTCTCGGGCAGCTTCTGCGTCTTCTTGTACTCCATGTCCACCCGCACGGTGGTGCCCTCGGGCTGCACCTTCGTGATCGTGCCTACCTCGACGCCCAGGACGCGCACGGACGACCCGGCGTAGAGCCCGATCGCCTGCGGGAAGTGTGCGGTGACCTTCTTGGTGTCATCGCCGCCGCTGAACAGGGCGTAGCCGCCGGCGACCAGCAACAGGAGGACCACTCCTGCCGCGATCAGCACCATCGGTCGTCTCATGTCGCCCTAACCCGTCGCACAGTTCGGCTTCGGCTTCCCGAAGACACCATCTTGGACAGCGCTGACTAACGGGTTGTCGGTGACGCCGGCACCAGTCGGGAGCAGGTTGCACACGAACGTGTCGAACCAGCGGCCGGTGCCGAGGACGTCGGCGAAGTCGCGGGTGAACGGCCCCAGCAGTCCGATCAGCTTGTCCAGGTTGTCCTGGTTGCGCTGCAGGATGGACAGGACCCCCTTGAGGTTGGCCAGAGCGGGTGTGATCGCTGCCCGGTTCTCCTTGACCAGGCCGGTCAGCTGGAGGCTGAGCTGCGAGGTGTTGACCAGCAGGTCGTGAATCGCCTGCCGGCGCTGCTGCACGACTTTGAGAAGCAGGTCGCCGTCGCCGATCAGCGTGGTCAGCTCCTTGTCCCGGGCTGCCAGCACCCCGGTGACCGTCTGGGCGTGGCCGAGCAGGTCGTGCAGGGCTGCGTCCCGGGTGGAGATCGTCTGCGACAGCCGCGACAGGCCGGTGACGGCCGACCGGACGCTGTCGGGTGAGTCCTTGAAGGCGTCCGCCAGCACGTTGAACGACTGCGCCAGCTGGTCGGTGTCGATCGCGTCGATGTTCTCGGACAGCTGGCTGAAGGCCTGCGGCACGTCGAACGGCGCTGTGGTGCGCGTCGTCGGAATGGCCACCTTGGCCGACTGCTGACCCGGTCCGAGCGGCTCGAGCTGGAGGTACTTCTGGCCAAGCAGCGACTTGATCTTGATCGCGGCCCGGCTGTCACGGCCGAAGGCGATGCCCGGCTCGATCTGGAAGCTGACCTCGACGTGCTGCCCGACCAGCTTGATGCTGCTCACCTTGCCGGCCTTGACCCCCGCCACCCGCACCTCGTCGTCCGGGTTGAGCCCAGCCGCCTCGGAGAAGTTGGCCTTGTACGTCGTCCCGCTGCCGATGAACGGCAGCTTGGCGACGTTGAAGGCGGCCAGCAGCAGCACAAGGATGATCACGATCCCGACCGCGCCGATCGGGATCGGGTTGCGCTCGCGGAACGGCTTCATTGGCACACCGCCGCGGAGGCGTTGCCGTTAGGGATAGGCACTGTTCCGGTGGGCAGTCCGCTCACCTGGCCGTCGATCTGGCACAGGTAGAAGTTGAACCAGGAGCCGTAGGTCGCCGTCCGTACCACGGAGTTCAGCCGCGGCGGCAGGTCGCGCAGCACCGAGTCGAGCACCGGCGCGTTGTCGTTGAGGTTCTTGGCCGTCTGGTTGAGCGACTGGATGTCGGGCCGCAGCGACGGGCGGATGTCCCTGAGCAGTCCGGCCGTCGAGTCCGCGAGCGCGTTGATTCCGAGCAGGGAGTCACCGATTGCTTTGCGGTCACCGGCCAGCCCGCTGACGAATCGCTGCAGCTGCACGATGAGCTCGGACAGTCCGGCATTGCGCTGGTCGACCGTGGCCAGCACCGCATCGAGGTTGTTCACGGTGCGCCCGATCACGGCGTCGCGGTCGGCGATCGTGTTGGTGAGGGAGGCCGTGCTCGACAGCAGGGCGTTGATGGTGCCGCCCTCTCCCTGCAGGGTCGAGATGATCTCGAACGAGAGCTTGTTGGTGTCCTTCGGCGACAGCGCCCGGAACAGCGGCTTGAAGCCGTTGAACAGCGTCGTCAGGTCGAGGGCGGGCGTGGTCTGCGCCAGCGGGATCTCGGCCTTCTTCGCCATCCGCGCACCGCTACCGGGGCCCTCGGTGAGCGCCAGGAACCGCTGTCCGACCAGGTTGCGGTACTTGATCCGGGCCAGCGTAGAGGTCTTGAGCGGGATCGCCTTGTCGACGGTGAAACCGACCTCGGCGTAGCGCCGGTCGGCGATGCTGACCGAGGTGATCTGGCCGACCTTCACCCCGGCGATCCGTACGTCGTCCCCAGCGAGCAGCCCCGTCGCGTCTGTGAAGCGGGCCCGGTAGCTCTCGTTCTTGGTGAACGTCAGGTTGCCGATGACCGAGGCGAGCACGGCCGTCGCCATGATCGTCACCACGGCGAACACGACCAGCTTGGTCAGCGCCTTGTAGGTCGCGTTCACTGCACGCTCACCGCCGTACCGCGGAACATCGGGGCGGCGAGCAGCTGGGCGATGTCGGGGACGCTGTCAGCTGAACGGTCGAGGACGGGAGACAGGACGGAGGCGACGACGGCCCGCTCGAACGAGCCGCCGACCGAGCCGGTGCTGCCGTCGGGCCCCATCGCGAAGGCGGGCGCCATCGAGTTGCCCGAATTTGTGGTGTCGGCGCTGGCCTGCTCCGTCCCGCGGGAGAAATGCGGCGTGGCGAGCCCGTAGCAGTCGGGCCCGAGGTCCTCGTCGTACTTCGGGTCGTCCTTGCCCTTGACGTACGCCGGCCGCTGCGGCACCACCTCCAGGGTGATGTGCAGGCGGGCCTCCCTCTTGCCGTCGCGCGGGTCGAAGGTCTTGTTGATGTCGACGTTGTTGTCGGTCAGCCCCTTGAGCAGGCAAGGGAACTCGGGCGAGTACGTCGCCAGCACCTGCAGGGTCGGGCGGCTGACCGCGGCGAGCTGGATGAGCCTGCTCTCGTTGGCGCCGAAGACATCGGTGGCGGTGTTGGCGAAGCCCGCCGTACCCCGCAGGAAGCTGGCGAGCGTGTCGCGCTTCTCGACGTTCGTCCGCTGGCTGAACGCCTGGTTGCCGAAGATCCGGAGGATGTCCGGCGCTGCCGTGCCGTAGGTGGTCGCGAGGTCGGCCAGTCCGGAGATGTCGGTCTTGAACGTCTCCAGGTGCGGGTTGAACTGGGTGAAGTAGTCGTCGGCGAGGGCGAAGTTGGCGCCCAGCGCGTCACCGCGCCCACGCAGCGCGTCGGCGAAGGCGGTCAAGGTGGCGTTGAGCTTGTCCGGCTGCAGGGTGCGCAGCAGCGGAAGCAGGTCGTCGAAGACCTTGCCGGTCTCGATCGCCTCGGTCGACCGGTCCTCCCCGATGGTGGCCCCGGACTTGATGGGGCCCGTGGCGGGCTCGTTGGCGGGGATGACCAGGTCGACGAACTTCTCGCCGAAGAGCGTCTTGGGCAGGATCCGGGCGCGCACGTTGGCCGGCACCAGCTTGACCTCCGACGGCTTCATCGCCAGCGACATCGTGGCGACGGTGCCGTCAGAGGACAGCGAGCGCACCTGACCGACCAGGATGCCGCGCAGCTTCACGTCGGCCGGCAGGATCAGCTGGTTGCCGATGGAGCCGGTCTTGAGCTGAAGCGGCACGTTGGTCTCGAAGACCTTGTTGTAGATGGCGATGGTGAACCCGACCAGCGCAACGATGACGATGAGGAAGATCAGACCTAGCACTTTCAGCTTGGCCGCGGCACCGATGGCGCGCACCGGAGCGGGAATGAGCAACAGGGACATGTGGCGCTAACCCGCTATTCGTACGGTTGCGTTGGCGCCCCAGATCGCCAAGCTGAGGAAGAAGTCGAGCACGTTGATCGCGACGATCGCCGTCCGTACGGCGCGACCGACCGCCACGCCGACGCCGGCCGGACCACCGGAGGCGTAGTAGCCGAAGTAGCAGTGCACAAGAATGATCGCGATCGCGAAGATCACGACCTTGCCGAAGGACCAGAACACGTCGCCGGTCGGCAGGAACTTGTGGAAGTAGTAGTCGTAGGTGCCGCTGGACTGGCCGTAGTAGATCGTCACGATCAGCCGGGTGGCGACGTAGGACGACAGCAGACCGACGACGTAGAGCGGGATGACAGCGACCAGGCCGGCGATCACGCGGGTGGTCACCAGGTAGGGGATCGAGGGAACGCCCATCACTTCGAGCGCGTCCACCTCGTCGCTGATCCGCATGGCGCCCAGCTGGGCGGTGAAGCCGCAGCCGACCGTGGCCGACAGGGCCAGACCGGCCACCAGAGGTGAGATCTCGCGGGTGTTGAGATAGGCCGAGATGAAGCCGCTGAACGCCGCAGCGCCGATCTGGTTGAGGCCCTGGTAGCCCTCGAGCCCGACCTCGGTGCCGGTGAAGAACGTCATGAACAAGATGACGCCGACCGTGCCGCCGATGACGGCGAGCGCGCCCGAGCCGAGGCTGACCTCCGCGATGAGGCGAAGGACCTCCTTCTTGTAGCGGACCAGCGTCTTGCCGGTCCAGCCGGTCGCCCGGCCGTAGAAGGCGAGCTGCTCGCCGAACCCGTCGAGAATCCCGCCGACGACGCCGAATGGGGCTCCGACGACACGGCCGATCGCCCGCAGCGGCCGCGGGACAGTGGCGCTGGTGGTGACCATCAGCTCCCCTTCTGCGGCACGAGCTGGAAGTACACGGCGGTCATGATGAAGTTGACGAAGAACAGCAGCATGAACGTGATGACGACGGACTGGTTGACCGCGTCACCCACGCCCTTGGGGCCGCCGCCGGCGTTGAGCCCCTTGTAGGACGCAACGATGGCCGCGAGGGCGCCAAAGACTACTGCCTTGAGCTCACCCGCGTAGAGGTCGGGAAGCTGCGCCAGCGCGGTGAACGAGGCGAGGTAGGCACCTGGGGTTCCGTGCTGCAGCACCACGTTGAAGTAGTAGCCGCCACAGACGCCGACGACCGACACCAGGCCGTTGAGCAGGAACCCGACCAGCATCGCGGCCAGCACCCGCGGGACGACCAGGCGCTGGACCGGCGAGATGCCGAGCACCTCCATGGCGTCGATCTCGTCGCGGATCTTGCGCGAGCCGAGGTCGGCGCAGATCGCCGACCCGCCGGCCCCGGAGATCAACAGGGCGGTGACGATCGGTGCGGCTTCCCGGACCACGGCGAGCACCGAGGCCGATCCGGTGAAGGACTGGGCGCCGAGCTGCCGCGTCAGGTTGCCGAGCTGCAGGGCGATGACCGCACCGAACGGAATCGAGACCAGCGCCGTCGGCAGGATCGTCACGCTCGCGATGAACCAGGATTGCTGGATGAACTCGGCCAGCTGGAACGGCCGCTTGAACAGCCCCCGGATGACGTCGAGCATCAGTGCGAAGACGTTGCCCGCATTTCTCAGCGGGGCGGTGGCAACGCTCACGAGCCAGCCTTCGAGCGAGTTGCGCCCTTGCCCTTGCGGCCGCCGCTCTCGTCTGAGTCGGCATCCCCGGCCGCCGTGTCGTCCTGCCCCTCCGAGTCGGAGGACTTCGAACGCCGCCGACGAGCCAGCTTCTCGGTGGCGCTGGAGTCGCCCTTCCCGTTGTCCGCCGCCCGGTGGCGACCGAGCCGGCGCTTGGGACGCTCGCCGTCGGAAGGCGAGTCGCCGTCCTTCGCGTTCTTGTCGCTGGCCTCGCCCTTGTCGCCGGCTTCGTCGTCCGGGGAGTCGCGGCGGTCCTCGGCGTCCTTGCGTGCCTGCTCGGCTGCGTCAGCGCCGGACCCCTCCGGCTTACCCTCGTCCGCCTCCTTGCGGTTGAAGACCTGGTCGTACTCCTCGTCCGACATCTCGCTGGGACGCCGCCGCTGCTGACCGGTTTCGGGGTCGAAGGCCGTGCGTGGCTCGAGCGGCTGACCGCCGCCGGAGTTCTCGACGTCGATGCGCTCGGCCTGGATCGCGGCCACCTCGCCGGCGATGTCCGCCGGGACGTCCTCGTCCAGACCGGGGAGGTCGTCCCGGGTGCCGGCTGCCGGTCCGAGGTCGTGGTCAGCCGGCCGCTTGCCGTCCTTCGACCCCTTGCCGTCCGCGTCCTGCTCGCCGTCTGAGCTCTCCGACTCGGCCGACTGGTCGTCGCGCGAGGAGTCGGCGTCCTGCTTGCCCTTGCCGTCCTTGCCGTCGTCGTTCTGCTCCTCGCGGTGACCGCTGGGCATGAGCTTCACGCTGGAGCCGTCGGCCGAGGCGCCCTTGGGGCCGGGCGCGCCCATCGGCTTGTCGCCGCCGCGCTGCTCCAGGCGCTCCAGCTCCTCGGCGACCTGGGCGGAGTCCTTCTCCTCCGCCATGCCGATCGGGCCTTCCATCCGCCCGTTGAGGAACTGCCGGACCACCGGCTCGTCGGACTGCAGGAGCTCCTCACGCGGACCGAACATCACCAGGTTCTTCTTGAACAACAGGCCGATGTTGTCGGGCACCGTGCGGGCGGTCCCGATGTCATGGGTGACGATCAGGAACGTCGCGCCGATCTGCGCGTTGAGGTCGACGATCAACTGGTTGAGGTAGGCGACACGGACCGGGTCGAGCCCGGAGTCGGGCTCGTCGAAGAGCATGATCTCCGGGTCGAGCACGAGCGCACGGGCCAGTCCGGCTCGCTTCTTCATGCCCCCGGAGATCTCACCGGGAAGCTTGTCGTTGGCCCCGGTCAGACCGGTCATCTCCAGCTTCTCGTTGACGATCTTCTTGATGTCGCTCTCGCTCTTCTTGGTGTGCTCGCGCAGCGGGAATGCGACGTTGTCGTAGATGTTCATCGAGCCGAACAGCGCGCCGTCCTGGAACAGCACACCGAACATCTTGCGGACCTCGTAGAGCTCTTTCTCGGACAGGTTGGGGACGTCGCGGCCGTCGACGTAGACATGGCCGCGGGTCGGCTTCAGCAGACCTACCAGATGCTTGAGGAAGACCGACTTTCCGGTGCCGGACGGTCCGAGCATCACCGAGATCTCACCGGCCGGGATGGTCAGCGTCACGTCTTCGAAGATCGTCTGCTTGCCGAAGACCTTCGTCAGGCCTTCGACGTGGATCTCGACGCCCACGCGCGCTCCCCTGGGACTAGGACAGCACTGTGGTCCCGCGTCCAAGGTGACCCGGCTCACAGTGAGTGCTGCGCACCATACCTGGGTCCTTCGTACTAGTGCTACGGGCCGGTAATCGGACGAACACAGACGGGACGGACACCCGAAGGCGCCCGTCCCGTGTGCATCACTGCTACCGGGCCGGGACGACTACCCCGCCGGTTGCCGAAAGGACTACTTGAGCGTGACCGAGGCTCCCGCGCCCTCGAGCGCCGCCTTGGCCTTCTCGGCCGCTTCCTTCGTCACCCGCTCGAGCACCGCCTTGGGTGCGCCGTCGACCAGGTCCTTGGCCTCCTTCAGGCCCAGGCTGGTCAGCGTGCGCACCTCCTTGATGACCTGGATCTTCTTCTCGCCGGCGCCCTCGAGGATGACATCGAACTCGTCCTGCTCCTCGGCCGCCGGTGCCTCGGCCGTGGCGCCGCCCCCACCGGGTGCCGCTGCCGCGACCGGTGCTGCCGCGGTGACGCCGAACGTGTCCTCGAACTGCTTCACGAACTCCGACAGCTCGAGCAGCGTCATCTCCTTGAACGCGTCGAGCAGCTCGCCGGTGCTGAGCTTCGCCATGGTGGCGGTCCTTCCTGCCTTGGGTGGGTGGGTCGATGTCTGGCGTATGTCTTGCGTGCGGTACGGCGGAACGGGCTAGTCGGTCGGAGGCGGTACGTCGGTGCCGGCCGCCGCCTCCGGGGCCGATTCCGCCTCCGGGGCCGGTTCCGCCTCGGGAGCCGGCGCTTCTGCTGCCTCGGCAGCCGGTTCGGCGGCCGCCTCGGCAGCCGGTTCGGCGGCCGCCTCGGGGGTCGGCGTACCGGCACCGCCGCGCAGGATGCTCGGATCCTGCTCGGCGCGCTGGCGTAGCGCCTCGGCAAGCCGGGCCACCTGCGACAGGGGCGCTGCGAACAGGCCGACGGCCTGCGAGAGCGAGCCCTTCATCGCGCCGGCCAGCTTGGCCAGCAGCACCTCGCGGGACTCGAGATCGGCGAGACGGCGGATCTCCTCAGCGGTCATGGTCCGGCCGTCGAGGACGCCGCCCTTGACGACGAGCAGGGGGTGGGCACGCGCGAAGTCGCGGACACCCTTCGCCGCCTCCACGGCGTCGCCGGAGACGAACGCGATGGCGGTCGGCCCCACGAGCAGGGCGTCGAGGTCGGTCAGGCCGGCCTCCCGCGCCGCGATCTTCGTCAACGTGTTCTTGACGATCGCGTAGCGGGTGCCCGCGCCCAGCGCGCGTCGCAGCTCGGTCAGCTGCGACACGGTGAGCCCGCGGTACTCCGTAAGCACCGACGCCGCCGAGTCGCGGAACGCGTCAGCGATCTCGGCGACGGACGCTGCCTTGTCGGGCCTGGCCATCGGCCTCCTTGTACGGTGCATGGACGGAACGAGTCGGGCGCCAGTGGCCGCAGGTCCCAGACCCGCATAAGCAAAACGCCCCGGCGCAGGCACGGGGCGTCGCAGTCCGCGGCAACTCGCCGCGACGGCGTCGTCCACCTGCGCGGGCCGCCCGCGATGCGGGGCCTTCGGCCGTGACGGAGCACGGCAACCAGCGGTCTTCGGTTGGAACTGTCCTAGAGGCTACGGTTCGCGCCGCACCTGGGTCAAAAGGAAGCGGGCCCGGGTGCTCAGACCGGGCCGTTGGCATCCTCGAGCAGGTTGCGGGTGCGGGCCGGGTCGACCTGGATGCCGGGGCCCATCGTGGTGGTCATGGTGATCTTGCGAAGGTACTTGCCCTTCGCCGCCGACGGCTTCGCCCGCAGCACCTCGTCGAGGGCCGTGGCGTAGTTCTCGACGAGCTGCTTCTCGTCGAAGGACGCCTTGCCGATCACCAGGTGCAGGTTGCCCTGCCGGTCGACGCGGTACTCGATCTTGCCGCCCTTGATGTCGCTGACGGCCTTACCCACGTCGTTGGTCACGGTGCCGGTCTTCGGGTTGGGCATCAGCCCGCGCGGCCCGAGGACCCGGCCGAGCTTGCCGACCTTGCCCATCATGTCCGGCGTCGCTACGGCGGCGTCGAAGTCCAGGAAGCCCCCGGCCACCCTGTCCACCAGGTCGTCAGCGCCTACGACGTCCGCCCCGGCGGCCTCGGCCTCGGCCGCTCGCTCGCCGGTCGCGAAGACCGCGACGCGCGCCGTCTTGCCGGTGCCGTGCGGCAGGCTGACCGTGCCCCGCACCATCTGGTCGGCCTTGCGCGGGTCGACACCAAGTCGCATGGCGACCTCGACGGTGGCGTCGTACTTGGTGGTCGAGGTGGTCTTGGCCAGCCGGACCGCTGCCAGCGGCGGGTAGATCGCGTCCGCGTCGACCTGCTCGGCGGCCTTGCGGTATGCCTTGCTGCGCTTCATCGAGCTCCTCCTGGCGGCCCGGGTGCGGGCCGGTCGTGGTCTGGCGGGCCTGCGGCGTACGGCGTACGACGAGCGCCCTCCCACCTGGTGCGGGACTGCTGGGTGCCGTTACTGCTTGACGGTGATGCCCATCGACCGGGCAGTGCCGGCGACGATCTTCTCGGCCGCCTCGAGGCTGTTGGCGTTGAGGTCGGGCAGCTTGGTCTGGGCGATCTCGCGCACCTGCGCCTGGGTCAGCGAGGCGACCTTGGTCTTGTGCGGCTCGCCGCTGCCCTTCTCGACCCCGGCAGCCTTCTTGATCAGTACGGCGGCCGGCGGCGTCTTGGTGATGAAGCTGAACGAGCGGTCCTCGAACACCGAGATCTCCACCGGTACGACGGTGCCGCGCTGGCTCTCGGTGGAGGCGTTGTACTGCTTGCAGAACTACATGATGTTCACGCCGTGCTGGCCCAGCGCCGGCCCGACGGGCGGGGCGGGCGTGGCGACGCCGGCGTTGATCTGCAGCTTGATCACAGCCGAGAGCTTCTTGGTCTTGGGAGGCATGTCGAGGTCCTTGCGAGTCGGGGTGTGCCGGGGAAACGCCGGACAGCAGCGCTTTAGTTCTAGATCTTGGCGACCTGGTTGAACGACAGCTCGACCGGGGTCTCCCGGCCGAAGATCGACACCAGCACCTTGAGCTTCTGCGAGTCGATGTTGATCTCGTTGATGGTGGCCGGCAGCGTCGCGAACGGCCCGTCGGTCACCTGGATCGACTCGCCGACCTCGAAGTCCAGCTTGGGCGCCGCCTTGGGCTTCTCCGGCGGGGGCGCCAGAATCTTCGCCACCTCCTCGGTCGACAGCGGCGAGGGCCGGTTGGTCTGGCCGACGAAGCCGGTCACGCCAGGGGTGTTGCGGACGGCCGACCAGGACTCGTCGGTCAGCTCCATCCGGACCAGCAGGTACCCGGGGAAGACCTTGCGCTGCACCTGCTGGCGCTTGCCGGCCTTGACCTCGGTGACCTCCTCGGTGGGGACCTCGATCGCGTAGATGAAGTCCTCCATGTTCAAGGAGTTGATGCGACTCTCGAGGTTGGTCTTCACCTTGTTCTCGTAGCCGGCGTAGGAGTGCACGACGTACCAGTCCCCCGGCATCGCCGCCAGCTCGCGCAGCTTGTCCTGGGCCGGGTCGGCCTCGGCCAGAGGCGGCTCCTCGACTGTCGCCTCCGCGTCCTCGAGGTAGCCGGTCGGGCCGTCGACCAGGCCCAGCCCCATCTCCTCGGGGTCGGCGGCACCGGTGCCCGCACCGGTCGACGCGACCGCACCACCCGCCGTCGAGGTGGCCTCGACCGCCTCCTCCTGCTCGGAGCGAGGGCCGGCCGGAGCGACGGCGTCGCTGACGGTCAACGGGGACTCGGACACGTGCACTTCCTTACTTCTATGGGGAGCTGGTCTGGGAGAGCAGGTCGGACGAGATGCGCTGCCGGCCGGGACCTCAGCCGAAGACCTCGAGCACGCCCTTGCCGAACAGCAGGTCGAACCCGGCAGTGATCAGGACCATGAGAGTCACGAAGACGATCACAACTGTCGTGTAGGTGATCAGCTCCTGGCGGGTCGGCCAGATGACCTTGCGGAGCTCGGCGACGACCTGCTTGAAGAACAGTGACAGCGCGGCGAACGGGTTGCCCCTGCCACGCACGCCGCGACCGCCGGCGGCGGTCAGCGGCTTGGCACCGGCCCGCTCGGGGGCGGCGGTGCCGCCGCGCGTCTCGGTCACGTGCCCTCCATCAACTCGGCCGTTCATCTAGTCGGTGTCACATCAAAGTTCGGTGTCACCCGGTGCCGACGCTCGTCGACCGCCGGCTGGCAGGGCAGGAGGGACTCGAACCCCCAACCACCGGTTTTGGAGACCGGGACTCTGACCAATTGAGCTACTGCCCTTGGGTGCCATGCCCTAATGTGCTGTCGCTCGTCGCCCCAAGGGGCAGCCGGCTCCAGCGCCCCAGTGTACGGGCTGGGACCGAGCGGGCCAACCGGCCCGGCCGGTGCGCGCCGGTAGCATCCTCGCCATGCCATCGCCTGCCCAGCCGTCCTCCCCTCGCCGGATCTCGGCCCGCATCGCAGGGATCGCGGAGTCGGCCACCCTCGCCGTCGACGCGAAGGCCAAGGCCCTCAAGGCAGCCGGCCGCGACGTGATCGGCTTCGGCGCCGGCGAGCCGGACTTCCCCACCCCCGCCCACATCGTCGAGGCGGCGGAGCGCGCCTGCCGCGAGCCCCGCTTCCACCACTACACGCCGGCCGGCGGCCTGCCCGAGCTGCGCGCCGCCGTGGCCGAGAAGACGGCGCGCGACTCGTCGTACGCCGTGACGCCGGCGCAGGTGCTGATCACCAACGGCGGCAAGCAGGCCGTCTACGAGGCCTTCGCCACGCTGCTCGACCCGGGCGACGAGGTACTCGTGATCGCGCCGTACTGGACGACCTACCCGGAGGCCATCCAGCTCGCCGGCGGTGCCGTCGTCACGGTGATGACCGACGAGTCGACCGGGTACCTGGCCTCGGTCGAGGTCCTCGAGGCGGCCCGCACCGCGCGCACGAAGGTGCTGCTGTTCGTCTCTCCCGGCAACCCGACCGGGGCCGTCTACCCGCCGGAGCAGGTCGAGGCGATCGGGCGGTGGGCGGTCGAGCACGACCTGTGGGTCGTCACCGACGAGATCTACGAGCACCTCGTCTACGCCGGAGCCCGCTTCACCTCGATGCCGACGGTCGTGCCCGAGCTGGCCGAGCGCTGTCTCGTCGTCAACGGGGTGGCGAAGACCTACGCGATGACCGGCTGGCGGGTCGGCTGGCTCATCGGTCCGCCCGACGTGGTGGCCGCAGCGACCAACCTGCAGTCACACCTGTCCAGCAACGTCGCCAACGTCTCACAGGCGGCCGCGCTGGCGGCGGTGTCCGGCGACCTGGCCGCGGTGGCCGAGATGCGGGCAGCCTTCGACCGGCGCCGGGCAACGATGACCCGGATGCTGGCCGAGATCCCCGGCGTCACCTGCCCGGAGCCGCAGGGGGCCTTCTACTGCTACCCGTCGCTGGCCGGCCTGCTCGGCAAGGACCTGCGCGGCCGGCGGCCGGCGACGACCACCGAGCTCGCCGAGCTGGCCCTCGAAGAGGCCGAGGTGGCGATCGTGCCGGGTGAGGCGTTCGGTACGCCGGGATACGCACGGCTGTCCTATGCCCTCGGCGACGACGACCTGGTCGAAGGGGTCGGGCGCCTGGCCAAGCTGTTCGGCGAGGCCCGCTAGGCCTGTTCGGCTCGGCGGACCCGCAGGTCCTCGCGGCCGCGGAACCGCTGCAGGAACCGGTCGTAGGTGCGCTTGGACTCCTTGTCGCGGTAGGCCACCGCGGTGTCGTGGTAGCCGTGGTGGCGGCCCTGGGTCACCGGCAGCGGACCGGTCATCACCAGCCGGTCCGACCCGGTCGCCCGGCCGGCCTCGCGCAGCGCGAAGGAGAACTCCATGTCGGCGTTGCGGTAGAAGCGCGCTTTCGGGTGCGGCCCGCCGAGCACCAGGGCTGCCGACCGGCGCATCCCGAACAGGTAGCCGAGCAGCGCGTCCACCTCACCCGGAGCCGCGTCGGTGAAGCCCAGCCAGTCCGGGTCGGCGCTCACCCCACGCCAGCCCGCGCCGACCACGGTCGGGTCGTCGAAGGCCGCCAGCACCGGGCTGATCGCGTCGCCGGTGAGCACCGAGGACGGGTCGAGCCAGATGTGCACCGTGGCGGTGTCGGCCCGGAGCAGCGCCGTCCGCGCCTCGGCCCACCCGCATGCGCGCTCGAGGTGCCACTCCTGCACCCGGCCGGGCGCTGCCGTCGCGACCTCGTGGGCCACGTCACCGGCTCCGTCGACGTTGCCCAGGTCGAGCACCAGGATCGCGACCTCGGGCGGAGCGTGCTCGACCAGCGCCTGCAGGCAGGTCCGCAGGTCCTGCGGCCACCCCTCCGCCAGCACGGCGACCGAGCCCCGCCTGTCGTCGGGCTGCGCCGAGCGGTCCGGCAGGTCACGGACGCTGGCCAGCACGTCGTACGGCGGCCGCTCCGCCAGCGTGTACCCCTGCGGACCGTCGCGGACGACCCAGCCGGCGGCGCCGATCTGCTCGCGGAGCGCGTCCGAGCCGGCATAGTCCTTGGCCAGCCGGGCCGCCGCCCGCTCCTCGGCCAGCCGGCGTACATCGGCCGGCGGCTCGGGGCCGAGCGGAGCGGTCAAGCCAGCCGGACGACGGCGCGGGCGCCGGAGAGCACCTTGTCCTCGCCGGCCCGGGCGGTCAGCGCGACAACCACCCGGTTGCCCTCGAGCTTCTCCTCGACCCGCCCGGTCACGGTGATCTCGGTGCCGCCGTCGTCAGGTACGACGACAGGCGCCGAGAAGCGCACGCCGTACTCCTCAACCACGCCAGGGTCGCCGACCCAGTCGGTGACCACCCGGCCGGCCTGGGCCATGGTGAACATCCCGTGCGCGATCACGTCCGGCAGGCCGACGGCCTTGGCGATCCGCTCGTTCCAGTGGATGACGTTGAAGTCGCCGGAGCCACCGCAGTACATGACCAGGTTGACGCGCTGCACCGGAAAGGTCTGGCTCGGCAGCTCGGTCCCCACCTCGACGTCTGCGAACGCGACGCTGGCGGCCATCAGGCCTCCTTGGGGGCGGCGGTGCCGCGCGAGACCAGCGTGCTGGTCGCCGTGCACACCGCCTCGCCGTCCGTCGTGGTGATCTCCATCTGGATGGTCATCTTCTCGTGCTTGCCGATGTCGCGGATCTCGGTGACCGTCGGCCGGGCGACCAGTACGTCGCCGGCCCGGACCGGGCGATGGTGGACGTAGCGCTGCTCGCCGTGCACGACGCGGCTGTAGTCCAGGCCCAGCGCCGGGTCGGTGACGACGCGGTCGGGCCGGCGGAACATCAGTGTGGTGAGGAAGGTCGGCGGCGCGATGACATCGTCATAGCCCAGGGCTCTGGCGGCCTCCACATCGCGGTAGGCGGGCGCGTAGTCGCCGATGGCGTCGGCGAACTCGCGGATCTTCTCGCGCCCGACCTCGTAGGGCTCGCTCGGCGGGAAGTCCCGGCCGACGAACTCCTTGTTGAGGGGCATCAGCCCATGCCGCCGAACTGACCGCCGGTGACCGGGATGGTCACGCCCGAGATGAAGTCGCTGTCCGGGGAGACCAGGAAGGCGTGCACGTTGGCGATGTCCTCGGGCTGCCCGGCCCGGCCCAGCGAGATCATCGCGATGGCCATGGTGCGCAGCGCGTCCGGGATGCCGAGCTCGGCGCCGGACTCCTTCGACGCCGTCAGCCGGGTCTCGACGAAGCCGGGAGCCACCGCGTTGACGTTGATGCCGAACGGGCCGAGCTCGCGGGCGAGCGTCTTGGTCGTCGCGATGATCGCGCCCTTGGCGGCCGTGTAGTTGAACTGGCCGGGGTTGCCGGTCAGCGCCGCGACCGAGGAGGTGTAGGTCAGCTTGCGGTTGTAGGACACCTTCCCGTTGGTGGCGATCTCCTTCTTGGCCACCTCGCGGAGGTAGGGCATCGCGGCCAGTGTCGTGTGGAAGGCCGTCCGGAGGTTGACGTCGAGCACGAGGTCGAACATCGACTCGTCCATGTTGTGGAACATCTTGTCGCGGGTGATCCCGGCGTTGTTCACCACGATGTCGAGCTGGCCGAAGGTGTTGACGGTCGAGTCGACCATCTCCTTGGCGGCGCTGAAGTCCACCGTGTTGGCCAAACTGACCGTGACCTCGCCGCCGGCCTGCTTGACCAGGTCGGCGGTCTCGTGCGCCGGCTCGCTGTCGACGTCGTTGACGACGACCCGCGCGCCGTCGGCGGCCAGTCGCTGTGCGGTGGCCCGGCCGATGCCGCGGCCGGCCCCCGTGATGATCGCGACCTTGCCTTCTAGGCGTCCCGCCATGTCGTCCCTACCGCCTTGTCGCCGTTGCCGTCAGTGATCTTCAGGCAGTCCCCGTGGACCGCGCGGCGACGCTACCAGGACAACGAAAAGCCGCTCCCGCCGTCGTACGGGAGCGGCTGGGACGCGACCGTCAGCGAGTCTCGCGGTGGGCCGTGTGGGTGCGGCAGTTGGGGCAGAACTTGCGCAGGTCCATCCGGTCCGGGTCGTTGCGACGGTTCTTGCGCGTGATGTAGTTGCGGTGCTTGCACTCCTGGCAGGCCATGGTGATCTTCGGGCGTACGTCGGTGGCGGCCACGCTGAGGCCTTCTCTCTGGTGTGAGTGTCACGAGGTGCGGTCGCGGTCGGGCTCGTCGTCAAGGGTAGCCGACGACGGGCGTGGTAGCGGTGGCCGGATTTGAACCGGCGACACAGCGATTATGAGCCGCTTGCTCTGCCAGGCTGAGCTACACCGCCGCATGCCGGCGTGCCGGCACGTATCCAGTGGGAGTCTAGGCGAATGAGCGACGACAACGGTTTCCGCCAGTACGTCGGGCTCGACGCTGAGCCGGTCCGCGACGGCATTGCCCGCGTCGTGCTGACGGCTGAGGACCATCACCTCAACGCAGGCGGCGCCGTCCATGGCGGCGCTCTCGCCACCATGCTCGACGCCGCCATGGGCACGGCGGTCAGCTCGACGACCGAGGACGGCAGCCGGCCCGTGACGGTCGCGATGACCGTGACCTACCTGGAGCAGGCCAAGCCCGGTCGCCTGGTGGCAACCGCACGGGTCCGTAAGCAGGGCAAGCGGCTGACCATCGTCGAAGGTGAGGTCGAGCAGGACGGGACCGTCGTGGCCGATGCGATCGCGACCTTCGCCACTATGAAGTCCTGAGACCCGGCTTCGGCCGAGGGCTCGGAGTGCCGAGACCGGACACGGCACCGGCGGTCCTAGAGTCGGCGCACCCCGGCCGCGGAAGGTTGTCACAGATGCTCGGTCACGACGTCGACTCGCGCCGCCCATGCTGACCCTGGAGACCGTTCAACGGGCGACGAACACTGCCTCCGCCCGCGCGTTCGTCGAGGATCGCCTGGCCGGTACTGGTTGGACACTGGCCCGCATCCGCCGGACCTGGGTACGCCTCCAGCCGCCCAAGGCCTACTGGGCGACGTACAAGGTCCGCGCCGAGCGGGCCGCTTCCGCGGGCAAGGGCGGGCAGGCCCGGGAGCCCGAACGCCGGGAGCTCACCCTGGTCATCCGGGCCTGCTTCGATTCCGAGGATTGGCGCGCCTACCGGTCGTGGCTGACCGAGCTGTACGGCGAGGCTGACTGTGATCCGATCAAGGGCCTCGGTTACCCCGTGCTGGTCGATGAGAGCCAGCATGCGCGCTGGTTCTACCCGGTCGACCCGACGCTCCCGACGCTCGCCGACGCCAACGACAGCCGGCTGGTGTCCAAGCTGCTCACCCCCCGTCGCTACTCGGCGAAGACACCTCGCCCGCGGATCCGGGTGGAGCTGCTCCGCTACGTGCCTGAGGTCAGCGCAGCCATCCGCTACCACATCGTCGACCGGCCGGGAGCTGCCGAGCGCGTGGTCTACGGCAAGGTCTACCGGGGTGGCATGGGGCTTGCCCTGCACACGGCGATGCAGCAGCTGTGGCAGCTCAGCCAGGAGCGCCCCGACCTACTGACTGTTCCGCGCCCGGTTGCCTATGACCACGACCTCCGCCTGCATCTCGAGGAGGCGGTGGCCGGGGTCCCGGTCGACAGCGACCGGACCGAGCCGAGGTTTCTGGCAGCGGCGTTGGCCGCCGCCGATGCACTCGCCGTCATGCACGACAGTTCGGCGATCGACACAGAGGAGGAGCTGCCGATCGTGCCCGAGATCGACCGGCTGGCGCAGGTCGCCGAGCAGCTAGCCCTGGTGCACCCCCCGGCGCACGCACTGATGCTGGCGCTGGTCAAGCAGCTGCGTTCGCGCTTGGCGAAGGTACCGGCCGAGGAGCTGGTCGTGACGCACGGCGACATGAAGTACGACCAGTTCCTCGACGACAACGGTCGCTTCGGCCTGGTGGACTTCGCTGAGTTGGGGCGCTCGGAGACCAGTTGGGATCTCGGCAAGTGGTGTGGGCACGCGGTGCCGTCCATGCCGGAGACGTGGGAGGAGTCGTTCGGCGCGGAGGAGGCCCGGCTCGCGTTTCTCGCGCGCTACCGCGAGCTGCGCCCGCACGCGACGATGCAGCGCTTTGCGCTGTACGAGTCGGTGCACCTGGCCAACCGCGCCATGGTGCTGATGTGGGGTCAGGTCACCAATTGGGAGGAAGCGGCCGAGTCGCTGTTGGCCCTGGCGATGGAAAGGCTGAGGTCGCCGCTACCGGTCTAGTCCTTGCTGTTTCTGGAAGCTGCGCTGACGCCTTGGCGGCGGCATGACGGAGGCCCGCACCTTCCGGTGCGGGCCTCCGTCATCTGCCTGTGATGCTGGCGTGTCAGGCCGTCTTGCGACGCCGCCCGACCCGCCGTACGGCCGCGCCGAGCCCGATGAGGACGCCACCCAGGGCGACCTCGGCCGGGATCTCGCCGGCACCCGTGAAGGGCAGCTGGCTGAACTTCTCGCCCAGGACGGCGGTTCCGTTGCCAGCCGTCCCGTTGCCAGCTGCGCCGGCCGGGGAGCCGTTGACGAACCGGAGCCCCAGCACCGTGGTGTCCGTCGGGGAGACCCCGCCGTTGCCACCGCCGCCAGGCGGCGTGGTTCCGCCGGTGCCACCCGTTCCGCCGGTGCCACCGCCGCCAGGCGCGGAGCCCGCGGTGGTGCCGGTGGAGGTGCCGGCTGCCGAGCCAGCGGTGTTGCCGCTGTTGTTGGCCGAGGCCGCGGAGGTCTTGCCACCGGTGCCCTTGCCGGAGGTGCCGCCGGCACCCGAGGCGTTGCCAGCCGACGCGTTGCCCGCCGACTTCGAGTCCTGAGCCGTGGACTTGTCGTCCTTCAGGTCCGCGGCCTTGGCGTCGCTGCCCTTGGCGTCGCTGCCCTTGGCATCCGAGCCGAGGATGTCCGCGCTCTTGACGTTGCTGCCCTTGGCGTCCGAGCCCTTGCTCGTCGCTGCCGGCGCGTTGACCTTGGCGTTGCCTTGGTCCGAGTTACCGGCGGCCTTGGCCTTCGCCGCGTCTCCGGAGCCGCCAGCCTGTGGCTGCGGGTCCTCCTCCTTGCGGGAGCCAACCGGCGCCGGGTTGCTCGGCATCACCGCCGAGTCGTTCTGGTCGTCCCCGCCGTGCTTCTTCTTCTCGTCCTTGCTCGAGTGGCTGGACGACTTCTTGTCACCCTTGCCCTTGCCGTCATCAGCGCTGGCGGGGTTCGCCCGGACGCTTAGCACCATCCACGCGGTGAGGATTGCGATCAGCGCGATGGCAAGCCGTGTTGCCCTGGACCATTCGCGCCGGTCCTCGTCGACCTCACCGAGAATTCCGAGGCCGCCTGCCGGGACCATGAGGCTCTGCCCCATGCCCACCCCTGTACCTGCCATTGTCCCCAGCGCTCCTTGTCGCGCCGCCCGGCTAACACGTCGTTCTCCGGATCATGCGGTGCGGCTGTACCCGAGCGTAACGGGCCGAAACTCGGAGTAACCGGCAACTGAATGGGCCATTCGAGTGAATTTGTGACGCGCGAAACCTCCCGAAACGGACAGATTTTTAGCGGGATGCGGCTAGGGCTGACCCCATCCACGTCACCCGAGGAGGCGCGACCCATCGTGGCGCCGGATTTGTGGAGCCCCCTTACGGAATCGAACCGTAGACCTTCTCCTTACCATGGAGACGCTCTGCCGACTGAGCTAAGGGGGCAAGCGGGGACGAGGTTACACGGCTCCCAGCGACCCGGTGAGGAGCCAGACCGGGCGATCGGACCGCCCTCCTTGACTGGTCCGCCCGTGGCGCGCAATGGCTAAGCAGTGGCAGGTGTTGGGTTCGAACCAACGTAGGCTGAGCCGGCGGTTTTACAGACCGCTCCCTTTGGCCACTCGGGCAACCTGCCGTGCGTGTCAGCGAGGCTCGGGCGTCCTCCCGAACTCCGACCGACGACCGGCGAAGGATATCCGATCCGGCCGGAGCCGATCTCCAGCGATGCCCCAGGAGCACCCATGGCCGACCCGTCCTTCGACGTCGTGAGCAAGGTCGAGCACCAGGAGGTCGACAACGCGCTGAACCAAGCGGCCAAGGAAGTCTCCCAGCGCTATGACTTCAAGAACGTCGGCGCCTCGATCGCCTGGTCCGGAGAGAAGATCGAGATCCGGGCCAACAGCGAGGACCGGGTCAAGGCCGTGCTCGACGTACTCAAGGAGAAGCTCGTCAAGCGGCAGGTGTCGTTGAAGGCGCTTCAGCACGGCGAACCGCAGGCCAGCGGCAAGGAGTTCCGGCTGGTAGCGGACATCAACCAGGGCATCTCCGACGAGAAGGCGAAGGCCATCGCCAAGAAGGTCAAGGCCGAGGGCCCCAAGGGGGTGCAGGCACAGATCCAGGGCGACCAGCTGCGGGTGTCCGGGAAGAAGCGCGACGACCTGCAAGCGGTGATCGCGCTGCTCAAGGAGGCCGACTTCGGCATTCCGCTGCAGTTCACCAACTACCGCTGACGTGCCTTCGGCGACCAGCCGGGCGACGCCGTGCTCCTAGGGCTCCTCGGCGCCTTCGGCGCGGCCGCGTGCTACGGCACCGGGTCGGTCCTGCAAGCGATCGGCGCTCGAAGGACGCCACGCTCGACCGGCGTCGACCCCCGGCTGCTGTTGCGTCTTGCCGGCTCGCTGCCCTACCTCGCAGGACTGCTGATCGACGTGGTCGGCTTCGTGCTGTCGATCGCAGCACTGCGGAGCCTGCCGCTTTTCCTGGTCGAGGCCGCGGTGGCGTCGAGCGTCGCAGTGACCGCTCTGCTGGCAGCCCGGCTGCTCGCCGTACGCCCGAACCGGCGGGAGGCACTGGCCCTCGGTGGCATCGGCATCGGCCTCCTGCTGCTGGCCGCATCGGCGGCGGAGGGCAGCGGCCGGCCCCTCGGGACAGTCGGCCGGCTCGCCTTGCTGGCCGGGGCCCCGGTCCTCGCCGGCCTCGCCATCTTGGCCGGGCGTGGCACCGGTCCCCGCGTCGGCGTCGGGCTGGGGGCCATCGCCGGGCTGGCCTTCGGGGGGGTCGGCGTGGCCGCGCGGGTGCTGGTGTTCCCGCACCCGTTGGTCCGGCTGCTGCTCGACCCGGTGCTCTACGCGCTGGCGGCGTACGGCGTGCTCGGCACACTCCTGTACGCGACGGCGCTGCAGCGCGGATCGGTGACGACATCCACGGCAGCCCTGTTCGCGGCCGAGACGATCGCGCCGGCGCTGATTGGCGTACTGGCTCTGGGCGACAGCGCCCGGCCGGGTTTCGCGGGAGTCGCCGTTGCCGGGTTCGTCGTCACGGTCTGCGCCGCGGTGGCGCTGGCCCGCTACGGCGAGCTGCCCAGCGAGCAGCCGGTGCCCCGGCTGACCGGCCCGTGACCTAGAGCCGCCGCCCGGCCATCTCCTCCAGGCGGCGGATGCGGTCGTCCATCGGCGGGTGCGTCGAGAACAGCCGACCGATGCCGCCGCCGCTGAACGGGTTGGCGATCATCATCGAGCTCGTGGCAGCGATCTGCCCCGTCTGCGGAAGCGGCCGGGCGCGCACGCCGTACTCCAGCTTGCGCAGAGCGCTGGCCAGCGCGAGCGGGTCGTTGGTGACCTGGGCACCGGAGGCGTCGGCCTGATACTCCCGCGACCGCGAGATGGCCATCTGGACCAGACCGGCGGCGATCGGACCCAGCACGATGAGCAGCAGCTCGCCGAAGACGTTTCCGTCACGGTCGTCACCGCGGCCACCGAACAATGCGGAGAAGAAGGCGAGCCGCGACAGGAACATGATCGCTGTGGCCAGCGTCGCGGCGACGCAGGAGATCAGGATGTCCCGGTTGGCCACGTGGCTGATCTCATGCCCCAGTACGCCGCGCAGCTCGCGGTCGTCGAGCAGGTCCAGGATCCCCTGCGTGCAGCAGACCGAGGCGTTCCGCGGGTTGCGGCCGGTGGCGAACGCATTGGGCGCAGCGGTCGGCGAGACGAACAGCCTGGGCATCGGCATCCGGTTGGCGGTCGCCAGCTCGGCCACGATGGCGTAGACCCGCGGCTGCTCGGCCTGGCTGACGGGAAAGGCGCGCATGGACCGCAACGCCATCCGGTCGCCGAAGAAGTAGCTGAAGGCGTTGACGCCTAGCGAGATGACCAGCGCCAGGACCAGGCCGCTGCGGCCACCGAGCAGCTGCCCCGCGAACAGGATCGCCGCCGACAGCAGCCCCAGGAGGGCTGCCGTCTTCAGTCCGTTGTGCTGGCCGGGCACGGGGCTCCTCAGTTCGTCGGGCGCCAAGGAGCAACGCCCTAGCCGGCAGCGACGTTCCCCGACCGCCGCGCGCGCGGCCTCAGCCGGAGTCGAACGTGGCCAGGTCCGCCGCGTGCAGGACCAGCTGCGGGTCGACGCTGAGAACCACGGTCACCACCACGGTGAGCGCGATGGCGGCGCGGGTGGGCAGCGGGACAACCACCGGTCCCGGCGTGCGCCCGACATCCGCCCTGGCGAACAGCCCGGCGGCCAGGCGGAGGTAGTACGCGAGGGCGATGACCGTGTTGAGTGCCATCACGACGCCGAGCCATACGACGGCGCCGTCGACGGTGGTCCGGAAGACGACGACCTTCGCGAACAGCCCCGCGAGCCCGGGCGGCACACCGGCCAGGCAGAGCAGGAAGAACGCGAAGGCGATCGCGAGCAGCGGCGACTCGGCAGCCAGCCCCCGGTAGTCGGCCAGGTCGTTCTGTGGTCGACGCCGAGCCACCGCCACCACACAGCCGAAGGCGCCGAGGTTCATCGCTGCGTAGATCGCGAGGTAGCCCAGGCTCGCGGCGGTGGCTCGCGGCAGGGCGACGCGCCGTCCGTGCACGCTGGCCGCCGCCGCCAACGGCACCAGGATGTAGCCGGCCTGCGCGATCGAGGACCAGGCCAGCAGCCGGACCACGCTGCGCTGCTGGAGCGCCAGCAGGTTCCCCAGCGTCATCGTCGCGGCCGCGAGTACGGCGAGCAGCGGGCCCCAGACGTCGGCGTAGGGGCGCAGTCCGACCAGCAGGACCGACAGCAGGCCGGCGAACCCGGCAGCCTTGGAGGCCACCGAGAGGAAGGCGGCGACCGGCAGCGGCGCGCCGTCGTAGGTGTCCGGCGTCCAGAAGTGGAACGGCACGGCAGAGACCTTGAAGCCGAAGCCGACGACGACAAGAAGGACAGCCGCCGCCGTCACCGGCTGGCGCAGCGCCGGCTGCTGCAGCGCCACGGCGACCCGGTCGAGCTGGACCGAGCCGGCCAGGCCGTAGAGGAGGCTCATCCCGAGGAGCATCACCGCGGTGGCGAGGACCGAGATCAGGAAGAACTTCAAGGCCGACTCGCTCGACCTGGCGTCGCCACGACGCAGGCCGGCCAGGACGAAGCCCGGCAGCGAGACCACCTCGAGCGCGACGACCAGCATGATCAGGTCCCGGCTGGCGGCCAGTCCGAGCATCCCGACCAGCGCGCTCAGGAGAAGGAAGCAGTACTCGCCCGGAGGCAGCCGCGCGTCGCGGAGGTAGGACATCGACAGGAGCAGGACCACGGCAGCCGTCACCAGGAACAGCACGTCGAAGAGCAGTGAGAACCCGTCCACGACGTAGGAGCAGGACTGCCCCACCGCTACGGCGCCGGCCAGCGGGGAGAGTCGGCCCGGCGGCGTACAGAAGGTGCCGCGACTCCCACCGCCGAGCAGCGACAGCGTCGCCCCGAGCGCGGCAGCCACTCCGACCAGGCTGAGTACGACGGCCAGCCCGCGCCTGGCCGGCGGCAGGAACAAGTCGGCGACCAGCACCACCAGCGCAGTGCCGGCCACCACGAGCAGCGGTGCGACCGCGTGGTAGTCGATGCTCTGGACCAGGCTCACGGCGCCGCCCCGAGCAGGGCCCGGACGGCTCCGTCGGTGAGGCCGAGCAGCAGGCGCGGGTAGAGCCCGAGGGCCAGCACCAGCGTGACCAGCGGAGCCCAGGCAGCCAGCTCGATCGTGCCCGCGTCGGCGAACCGGACATCGCGCCACCGGCCCGGGACGACCCCGAGGTTGACCCGGCGCAGCATCACTACGAAGTACGCCGCGGTCAGCACCGTGCCGATGCCGCCCACCGTCATCAGCACGAGGAACAGCCCACGCGGTAGACCGGCAGCCGGCTGGTAGGCGCCCAGCAGGGCCAGCATCTCGCCCCAGAACCCGGCCAGCCCCGGCAGGCCGAGGGAGGCGACCGCGACGAAGGTCAGCAACCCGCCGAGGTAGCGCGTCTTGGCCAGCACGCCGCCGCCGATGTCCGCGATCGCCACGGTTCGGTAGCGGTCCTTCAGCGACCCCACCAGGAAGAACAGCAGCCCGGTGATCAGCCCGTGGGCGATGTTGCCGTAGAGCGCAGCATTGAGGCCGACGGGGGTGAGCGTGGCGATGCCGAGCAGGACGAACCCCATGTGGCCCACGCTGGAGAAGGCGATCAGCCGCTTGAGGTCGCGCTGGGCCAGGCAGCACAGGCTGCCGTAGATGATCGCGGTCACGGCCAGGATGCCGAGCAGCGGGGCGAAGTCGTGCGCTCCGCGCGGCAGGTCCGGCAGCGCGATCCGGATGAAGCCGTAGGTGCCCATCTTCAGCAGTACGCCGGCCAGCAGCACCGAGCCGATGGTCGGTGCCTCGGTGTGGGCGTCCGGCAGCCAGGTGTGCA